>JAHFDT010000220.1 GCA_023248875.1 Myxococcales bacterium
TCATGGCCCACCTGGAACCGTCCCGACCTGTGAGCAGTGCTGATCACCTCCGAGAGCGGAAGCGCCGCGATCGGTTCGTCCGGAGAGAGCGAAAGCGAGGGCGCAGTCGACAGCTCGTCGATCGCCGGCATTCCCAGTGCGGGCGTTTCCTGGTCGTCCGAACGGGCGTAGAGCGACGCCAGATTGGCCTGGGTCTCAGCGTGGTGGGGGTCAAGCTGTAGGATCAGCTTGGCCATGGCAATCGCTTTGAGCAGAAACCCCTGTTTGGCGTAGACGTCGGCCGCCGTGGCAAAAAACTGCAGGGCCGCGAGCGGCTCCCCGGCCAGCTTGAGCGCCTCCCCCACGCGCTGCGACCAGCGCGGCTCATCGGGCTCGTGCTTGGCCACTTTGGCGTAGAGCTCGGACGACTTCCGGTAGGCGCGCCGGTCGAAAGCGCGCGCCGCCTCGTCCTTGAGCTTGCGGAGATCCTCTTCCACCGCTTAGAGCTTAACACTACTGCTCCGAAAGTATGGTAGTGAGTCGCCCATGCGCGCCCTCATTACCTCGTCGATCTTGCTCTTGGCCTCGGCGGCTCAGGCCACTACTTTCCCGTTCCCGATGCAGAGCGAGACTCTACCATCGGGGTTGCGGGTGGTGACGGTGCCGATGGACTCGCCGGGACTCTTCGCCTACTTCACCCTGGTGCGCGTCGGCTCGCGCAACGAGGTCGAGCCAGGCCACACGGGCTTCGCCCATTTTTTCGAGCACATGATGTTCCGCGGCACCGAGCGTTTTCCTGCCGAGCGCCAGGCCCAACTGACGCGCGACCTCGGGCTGCACTCGAACGCGTTTACCTGGGACGATGAGACCGTCTATTTTTACGCGGGCCCCAAGACGGCTCTGCCGCAAGTCATCGAAATGGAGGCCGATCGCTTCCAGCACCTCAAGTACGCGAAGGAGGCGTTTCAGACGGAAGCCAAAGCCGTGCTCGGCGAGTACAACAAGGACTTTGCCGATCCCGCGATGAAGATGGAGGAGGCGCTCCTCGACCGCGCCTTTGTGCGCCACACCTACAAGCACACCACCATTGGTGTGCTTGCCGATGTTCTCAAGATGCCCGAGCAGTACGACTATTCGCTGCAATTTTTCCGGCGGTTTTATCGCCCCGATAACTGCACCCTGTTCGTGATCGGTGATTTCGATCGCGCTGCGGTCCTGAAAACGATCCGCGCCGAGTACGGCGCTTGGAGGGGCCACGCAGAGCCCGCTGCGGTGCCGATCGAACCGCCGCAGACCCAAGAGCGCAGCGCCACCGTCGATTGGCCGAGCCAGGCCAAGCCGCGCGTGCTGGTGGGGTGGCACACACCCGAGGCGGGGACGCAAGCCGCAGCGGTGCAGAAGGTGCTCGGGCCCTATCTGTTTGGCGAGGCCTCGCCGCTCTATCGCGAGCTGGTGCTGGAAAGGCAGCTGGTCGAAAGCTTTGAGGTCGCCTATCTCGATGACGATCGTCCGGGCCACCGCGATCCTCGGCTTTTCTACTATCAGGCGACCGCGAAGCGACCGAACGATCTTCCGGCCGTGATGGCTGCGGTCGATCGGGCCATCGCTGCGCTGGCTAACGGCCAGGTGAATGCCCAGCTACTGAGCGACGTCAAGCGCCACCTGCGCTATGGGCTGCTCACCAGTCTAGAGACCCCGACGCGCGTCGGTGAGTTCCTCTCGCTGGTAGTAGCACCCACCGGTGATCTGGGCGCACTCGACCGGCTGTTCGATCAGATGGCCGGAGTGACTCCGGCGGCGCTGAGCAGCTTCGCCCAGCAGTACTTGGTGCCGACCCATCGCACCACTGTGACGCTGATGGTGAAGGAGAAAAAATGAGGCCGCGCCCGTTCCTGATCACTCTGGCCGTTTCAGCCGCTGTCGCCGCCCAGCCGCCGATCGTCGCTCTTCCCGCACCCACCCACCCCGCGGTGACGCTACGGATCGTGTTTCGCGCCGGTTCTGTCGACGATCCTCCGGGCAAGGAGGGGCTCACTGCGCTGACCGCTGAGCTTATGGCCGAAGGGGGCACGGTGCGACGTAGCGCCGCCGAGCTGCACCAAGTGCTCTACCCTCTCGCCGCCGAGGTCGATGTTGCGGTCGACCGCGAGATGACCGTCTTCTCCGGCCGCGTCCACCGCGACGAATTCGCCACCTTCCTGCCGGAGTTTCTCGACGTACTCACGCGCCCGCGCTGGGATCCCAAAGAGTTCGCCCGCCTGCGCGACGATGCCGAAAACGAGCTAGTGCGCCAGCTCCGCACCTCCGATGACGAAGCACTCGGCAAGGCAGTGCTCGATCGCATGCTCTATCCGCACCATCCCTACGGCCACCCCATCGTCGGCACTGTCGCCGGGCTTCGCGCCCTCACGCTCGACGATGTCAAAGCGCAGGCCGCTCGCCTATTTTGTCGCGCCCGTTTGATCGTCGGGATCGCCGGCGGCTACCCCGACTCTGCAGTCGCAACACTGGAAGCGGGTCTCACCGCATTACCCCCAGGTGCAGCTCGTCCCGAAGTCGCTTTGCCGCCTGTCCCCGACGGCCCGAAGGTGTTAATCGTCGAAAAAGAGGCGGAGGCCACCGCCGTCTCGATGGGGTTCTCCTGGGAGCTATCGCGCCGCGACCCCGACTTTCCCGCGCTCTGGTTGGCCTTCTCCGCCTTTGGTGAACACCGCCAGTTCACCGGTCGTCTCATGAACCGGTTGCGTGAACAGCGCGGCCTCAATTATGGCGACTATGCCTACCTCGAAAGCTTCGTCCAGGACCACTGGGGCACTTTCCCTCGCCCCAATATCGCCCGCTCGCACCAGTTCTTTTCGATCTGGCTGCGCCCCGTAGAGCCCGCCAATCGTCTGTTCGCGCTACGCGCCGCTCTCTACGAAACTGACAAACTGGTCAAACAGGGGCTCACCGACGACGAGGTAGAGGGTACCAAACGGTTTCTCGCCGGCTACAGCCAGCTCTATACGCAGACCGATCGGCGTCGCTTGGGCTATGCCATCGACGACCTCTTCAACGGCACGCCCGGCCACTTGGCCAAACTCCAGTCCGCGCTCACGCACCTGACGACTGCGCAGGTCAATGCGGCCATTCGAAAGTGGATCACCCCGCAGCGGCTGCGTATCGCCATCGTCACGAAGAATGGGGCCGAGCTCGTGCGCGAACTCGCCTCGGGCGAACCTTCGCCGATCCACTATCCTTCACCCAAGCCCCAGGCGATCCTCGAGGAAGATCGGACCATCGAGCGCTTTCCGCTGCCGCTGAAGGCGACCGACATCGAGATCGTCTCGGCGAAGCAGCTGTTCGAGAAATAGCTACAGCGTGGTATCGGTCATCTGTACCGAACTCACCGTGCCGGTGACCGTCGCCGGTGTGTTGTGCGTGCGTAGCCAAATGCGCCCTGTGGCTCCGCCCCCACCCCCGCTGTTATCGTCCCCATCCACGCCCTTGGTCGGACCGTTGTTCGAGTAGCCACCCATCCCACCGCTCGTGCCATTGTTCATGCCCGGTCCGCCCAGCGCGGGCGCGGCTGCTTTCAAGCCATCCTGGCCATTGGCTCCCGCCGTACCGCCGCTGCTATCATCGGCGCCCGCACCGCCTCCGCCCCCGTTTGCAAACAGTCCGCCGTTGACCACCATCTGGGGAGCCTCCAAAAAGATGTCGCCACCCGATCCCCCGCCTCCTCCACCCGTGCCGCTGGCCTGCCAGGTCTTGGCGCAGCCGCCGCCGCCGCCACCACCATTGGCATCGATCGAACCACCGACAAGCACAGTCACACCGATCGACGAAGAGATTTGGATCGCTCCGCCGCCGCCTCCGCCCTGGCGCTGCGTGCACCCGAAGAAGCCGCTGCCCGCGCCGCCGCCCGACCCGCCGACCCACTCGCTCAGCTGCCCCCCATAGGAAATGCCGCCGTTGCCCCCTTGCCTACTTCCCGCATGGCCGCCCCGCTCACCGGAGGTGCCAAAGCCGGCGCCACCGCCGCCGGGATCTTTAGAGCTGTTGAAGACCTGGTTCGAGCTCCCATGCCCCGGGCCCATATTAGAAGGAGAGCCTCCGGGGCCGGGAGTGCCCAGGGTGGCTGAGGCATGGATCGCCGCGCTGACCACGACGCCACCGGCCGCCACCACCACTAGCCGCCGCATGCCGACCACATTGACGGGCGCAGTAATATTCCAGGCGCCGATGCTGAGGATCGCGTTCTCGCCGTCGTTCAGAAAGGTAGCTCCCGGAGGAAGCGCCAGCGGAGCGCTGTTGGCATCGTAGAGCGTCAGCGTCGTCGTGTTGATGGTGGCCACCGAGGAGGAGAGTGCGCCCGCGTTCGGCCGGTAGTGAAAGGAAAGAACGTGGCTGGGGTAGAACACCGGTGGCGGCGCGAGATCCCCAGGCGGTAGATCGGGGGGGGCCATCGCCTGATCCCCTCCGGTCGCCAGATCGGACGCACTAATGTCAGGTGTCGCAAAATCGCCAGCTTGAGCCAAATCGCTCGCCAGGGCGAAATCGCCGGCGGCCGCGAGGTCGGGCGGCGCTCCTGCCGAGTCGGCCGGAATCGCCAGATCTGCAGTGATCTTCGCGTCGAGCACTCCTGCATCGAATAGGTCGCTGCCGCCGAGATCCGCCAGATCGGGAGGGGCCAGATCGACCGCGAGATCGGTCACCCCGCCATCTCCGGCGGAGGGCGCGGTCAACACCACCAACACCGCCACTTCGCCGCCCGGCACCAGGTTGGCTGAGACGCCGCCCGCAGCGATCATCGCTGCAGCCTCGTCAAGCGCCGCGACGGTAAAGTTCAATTGACCGAGCCCCACTCCGGGTCGGTAGCGAATGGTCGCCTCGCCGTGGGCAAACTGATGTTGCACTGGCTGGCGCAGCGAAAAATGCTCCGCCCCAGAAACGTCGATCGATAGCGCCTCGAGTGCCGCGATGCGCGCCGGAACCACATCGGGTCCAAAGCGCAACGTGAGGAGCACCGTATTGGCGGTGCCCAGCGCATCGGAGCTGCAGCCGAGCGGTAACGCAGCCAGCAGAGCCAAGGCGACGGGAAGGCGACCAAAACCCATCTTTAAGATGATGTTCTGGATTGCAATTTACGTCAACCACCCGAGCGCATACACTTCCCCACCGTGCGGCTGATTCGAACGGCCATCGCCAATGTGAACACCACGGTGGGTGCGGTGCGAAGCAACGTCGACCGCGCCATCGCCGTGGCGCAGGCGGCCGATGGTGATGGCGCGACGCTGACGGCGTTTCCGGAGCAGCTGGTCGGCGGCTATCCGCCCGAAGATCTGGTGCAGTGGCCCCGCTTTGTCGAGGCACAGTGGCAAGAGCTCGAGCGATTCGCAGAGGCCACACGATCGCTCGATGCACTGCATGTGATCGGCGTCACAGTGGGTCGTGGCGCCAACCTCTACAACTGCGCTGCGCTGGTAGCGGGCGGCCAGATCGTAGGCCTGGTCCCCAAGGAGAAGCTGCCCACCTACAACGTGTTCTATGAAGGGCGCACCTTCACGCGCGGCCTTCCGGGGGAACGGGGAGAAATCAACGGTTGCCCTTGGGGCGATCTGCTTTTCCGGTGCGAGTTTGGGCTGATCGCGCTGGAGGTCTGTGAAGATCTCTGGTCGCCCGACGGGCCGATGCACCGGCGCTGCAGCGCGGGGGCAGAGCTGGTGGTCAATATTTCAGCCTCGCCCTTCCGGATCGGTGTGCTGGAAACGCGGCGCGAGATGATCGCTACCCGGGCTGCCGACCATCAGGCGACCGTGGTCTACGCCAACCTGGTGGGCGCCAACGATGGCCTCATCTTTGACGGGGGCGGGCTCATCGCCCAAAACGGCCGTGTCCTGCATGAAGCGCCGCGTTTTCGGGAAGGTTTTTCTGCGGCCACGATCG
>JAHFDT010000040.1 GCA_023248875.1 Myxococcales bacterium
GAGCGCACAAAGCCGGTCCATGCGTCCGAGACGCGCCGGAAGATGGTGCCAATGTTCCGGTGGTAAGGCACTGTCGGCGATGCTGATACCCGTAATCACCACGTCCGTACTATAACCGAGCCCTGAAGATAATTTGTGGAGCTGAACGGGATCGAACCGTCGGCCTCCAGGCCGGGCGGTTATCTGGACCGGCGCGATCCAGAGCCCGACTGAATGGTATTTGAGCCATGTGGACCGGGCAGTTTGATCCGCGCGAACGGACCCCCTGGGTGGATATGGAGGATACCTTTTCCTGGGGCGCCGAGGGCTGTGGTGGGGTCGCCGTCGGGCTTGCGCTCGGGGTGCACCGCGTCGAGGGCGGTCAGCCGGTTCCCTACCGGATCGCGATCGCCAATCGGTCGCAAGAGCCGAAGGGGGTCGTGTTGTGCAATGGCACCGACCTCACCTATCGAACGCGTATATCGATTGCGCACGCAGGCGTCGCCGAAACGCGCCCCGCGGTGAATTTTCCTCGGCCGACGACCAGCAATGTTGAGATCGTGGTTTCGCTTGCGCCCGGCGAAGTGCATCAGCGCGAGGGATTTCCCCTGATGGCAGGCACCGCATGGCCCGGGAGGCGGATGCTACAGATTGTTTATGGCGGTACCGGCGAACAGAGGTGTGAAGTACGGTGTGGGGCAGCGGCGGCCAAGAATTCATCGGTGGCAAGGGGGCGCTATTTCATTCGACCAACAGTCCCACGGTCTGGTCGCGGAAAGAGATCGACGAATCGATCCTCGCGTTGTGGGGCGCTTCTGCCAGCTCCGTGTTCGCATCGACCGTATCCGGTAAAATTCTTCACACAACGGATGGTGGCGCGAGCTGGACTTCGCATCAGACCAGCGGGGCCTTCTTGAATGGTTTGTGGGGAAGTGGATCTGCCATGTTTGCATGCGGAGATGGGGGCGTGTTCGTCCGCAGCAGCAACGGCGGAGCCACATGGACCAACAGCACAGTCGATTCGTCGATCTACCTCCACGGCATATGGGGCCGTAGCCCGAATGAGCTCTACCTGGTCGGCTTCAAAGGAGACCATGGCGTGATCCTACATTCTTCCGATGGTGGCAGCAGCTGGAGCCAACAGTCGACGCAAAAAAAGATCCTCTGGGGAGTTTGGGGCAACGAGCAGCGAGTCTACGCGAGCTCTCCCACCCATGCGGTTTACTCCACCAGCGATGGGCAGAGCTGGTTGCAGCAATCTCAGACGGTCGGTGGAGTACGCATGTGGGGCAGTGGCCCAAACGACGTCTATGCGCTCAATAACGATGGCCTGGCCCACAGCGACGATCAGGGCACGAGCTGGCAAACGGTGGTGCTGCCGGTTGCGAACCTCAACCTGTTCGACATCTGGGGCAGCGGCGCCCGCGATGTCTAGGTGGTGGGCGTCCAGGGGACGATTCTTCACCTTCAGTAGAATCGATCTAGCGGCGGCGTTTTCGCGGGCGATTTGCGAGTAGGGACAGGCCGAGCGTGGCGCCTGCCCCTATCGAGACGTGGAACCGGGCCCTGGGGGCAGCTGGTTCGCGCTTCGTGCGTCTGGGCGCCACCGTGCGCACTCATCCGCGGCCTCAAATGAGTGGCGACCGCCCCGGTCCTGGCTTCGATCCGGTCGTCATCCACTACGCCAAGGGCGGCAAGCTGCGCTGGAGCGCTGGCGGTAAGGCCGCGGTGTGGTACGCGCCGCCTGCGCATCTTGAGCCCGGTGGCGGGCTGCACCCGACGCAAAAATCACTCCGCCTCATACGCGACCTGGTGCGCGACTTCACCCGCGAAGGCGAGTTGGTGCTCGATCCATTTGCCGGCAGTGGCACCACCGCGATCGCCTGTGCCGAGCTGCAGCGAAATTTCATAGGCTACGAGCGTGACCCGATCTACCACGCCTCGGCGATCACCCGCATCTCAATGGCGGGTGCCGGCTTCACGTTCTCACAGACCAGTGCAGGCCAATGACGCTGGGGCAAATGACCCCGGGCCGACCTGCTACAGGTCGATCGGGTTCTCTCGTCGGAAACGCTGCTGGCTGGAGCAAGGCCCCTGATCATGTGACCGATTTTAGGTCGCTGGGTGCGGGCAAAACCCTGACTTTTTGCGTGGACCACGACTTGCTGGTCGGTCGCCAGATGACCAAGCGCAATCAACTCGCGCCCATGGGCGCGGACAGGCTCAATGCGATCGATCGCCTACGCGATGCGCAAAAGCTCCTGGCACTGGTCGACCGGGCCATCTGCGACGTGCCCGAGGAGATCGCTCTGGGCCGCGACGAACGCGACGGGGTCTACCTCGTGTGCGACATGATCCGGGCGCGTATCGATCACGTGATCGACTTCTTGGAAGGAAAGTGACGCAGTGGGTGATGTCTTGAACCGCGGGACACGTGATCGCCCCCGCTGGTACTTCCGCTACCTGGATTCCAACGGCCAGCGACGGCAAAAGGCAACACACCGAACGAGCAAGGAGGGGGCGAGAGCCTTTCTGTCGGCGATTGAAGCGCGTGTCGCGCGCGGCGAAGTAGGCATCGGCGAGCCGACACCGGAGGAGCGTTCACGAAGGACGATCACCGTGCGCGAGCTGGCGGCCTCCTTCATAAGGAACTATTCGCCCCCCCACATCAAGAATATCGACAGTTATCGCGCCGAGGCCAAGAGCGTTCTGAATGTGCGGATCTTGTCAAGGCTAGGCGCCCGAATCGCGCATCGATCTCAGCGCTTGAGATCGAGCAGCTCCGCGACAAACAGCTCGCTGAAGGGCGGGCAGGAGGGAGCGTGGCGCAGACGCTGGCCACGCTATCCAGGATCTATACTTGGGCCAACAAGGTTGGGCTGCTCGCTTGTCCAAACCCGATCGCTGGCTGTGAACGCCCACACGCTGTGTGCTCTGTCGACTACCTGAGCCGCAAAGAGGCCGGCGCTTTGCTTGAGCACTATGAAAAGCTCGCACCCGCTGTGTACCCAATGGTTGCCGCGGCGCTGCTTGCGGGGCTCCGTAAGGGAGAGCTGTACGGCCTTCGCTGGTGCGATATCGCTTTCGATGCGGGCCGGATCGATGTGCACCGCTCTTATCTGGGACTGCCCAAGGGCGGTAAGTCCCGCCATCTGCCGTTGCACCCGCACCTCGCCGCCATTCTGCAGCGCTGGCGGAACGAGTGCCCTGCAACCGAAGAGGGCCTTGTTTTCCCGGTGGAGGATCGACGCAGCGGGCGCCATCGTACGGGACGCCGCGATGAGACGCGCGACCTCGCAGAACTTCTGCGCGCTGCGGGTTGCCACGTGCCGCTCAAACCCTGGCATTGTCTCCGCCACACCTTCGCATCGCACTTCATGATGGCAGGCGGCAACATTCTCACTCTGCAGAAGTTGCTCGGCCATTCCGACCTCAAGATGACGATGGTGTATGCCCACCTGGCGCCGGATTTTCTGGCGACCGAGGTTGCGCGGCTGAGCTTTGAAGTACCGTCGGCAGAGATAACGTATCTCGACGATGCCCGTGGCTTCCGAGTGGGCGCAAGAGGAGCGACCCCGCGGCCTCCAGGATTTTGAGACGCCCATGCGGCCCTCGACCGGTTCCTGATATGCTAGGGTAAGTGTGTGCCGGCGGTGCTGGTCACTGAAGGGTTTCGGTTTTTCTTCTTCTCGAACGAGGGGACCGAGCCACCCCACATCCACGTCGAACAGGGCGATGGCTACGCCAAGTTCTGGCTAGACCCCGTCGAGTTGGCCTATTCCGTTGCGATGAAGCAGCACGAGCTAAAACGCGCTAGACTGTTGGTGATGCAGCACGCCCCGAATTTCAAGGAGCGATGGAATGGCTACTTTGGCACCTGAGCAGCCCCGCGCGACAAGCGTCGAATTTTCTGACGACGAGCTGGTGGTAGGGCTCGAAGATGGGCGTGTGCTCCACGTTCCGTTGGAGTGGTTTCCACGTCTGCGCGACGCGACCGCAGCGGAACGCGGCACCTGGCGGTTGATCGGGCATGGCGTCGGCATTCACTGGCCTGGCCTCGATGAGGATGTGTCGGTTCGCGGGTTATTATTGCCCGAGGCGGCGTTGCCGCACGAGCGTAAAAGCGCCTGATCGGCCGTCGCACCGAATCTCAAACAAGCGCGATGGACCACTAATGGACCTTCGCGCGAACTGCATCTCGCGACAAACCCGCTAACTACTGAAGATATCTAGTGGAGCTGAACGGGATCGAACCGTCGGCCTCCAGAGTGCGATTCTGGCGCTCTCCCAGCTGAGCTACAGCCCCAAAGCGGCGCGATTAGTATAACGCTCAAACGCTCGAGGCAAGGGGAAAATGGTTTGACACCATCCCCTCATCGGCCTACCAACGAAGCATGATCTTTCTCGTCGCCTTCGGTGCGCTGGGGCTCGGGGCTCTGCTGATCTTGCTGATCGCTCGCTATGGCACGAATCCCGCGGAAAACGTTGCCGCCACACTACGCGTGGTGGGCGGCGGCGCGGCGATGCCCTACGACGATTTCCGCGCGCTCATCATCGATCTGCTCGATGCACTCAAGCTCGAAGTGGTGCTGCTGACGGGCCATGCCAGCAGCTTGGAGATCATCGCCCGCTCTTCGGAGCCCCTGACGGGAGGACGCTATCTCGTCCACGCTATCTGGGAGGTGCCGGGCGATGTGGTGGACCAGCCGGCGGTCCTGCGGCTACAGGACGCCGCCAAGGCGGATGCCGTCGCCAAAGGGATCCTCATTACGCCCTATCACATCCTCACCGATGGGCTGGGCAATTTGGAGCTACCGATCGAGCTCATCGACGGGCGGGCGCTGCGGGGGCTGGTGGAAAAACATCTCGCGCCGGAGCGGCTGGACCAGCTGGCCAAATACCGCGGTTTTGGCCTCTAACGTTGCATATCCTTTAGAATTTGATCGCGCTTCCCCTGCTCAATCAGGCGATCGTTGCGGCGCGCCTCGTTGAGGCCCCAAGAGAGGAAAATGCCGACGATAAATAGCATTGCGACAATCGGAATGTTGTCCCCTTTGGTGACGATGGCTTCAAAATTGTCCCACCACTCGGCCATGGATTCCTCCGTCGGAAGCGTGGGACCATTACTAGCCGGCGTGCCGGCCCGAGTCAAGTGAAGGGCAAAGCGCGAGTGGATCGTCTGGTGGTGAAACTGGGCCTCGCGCCGAGCCGCGAGCGGGCGCAGGCATTGATTCTCGCCGGACAGATCGTGGTGGACGATCATGCGGTGACCAAGGCGGGGCAGCTAGTGGCCGAAACGGCGCAGGTGCGGCTCAAGGGCGAAGCGATGCCCTACGTCTCGCGCGGCGGGCTCAAGTTGGCCCACGCGCTCGACCACTTTGGCCTCGATGTGCGCGGGCTGGCGGCGCTCGATGTCGGTGCCTCGACGGGTGGCTTTACCGATGTGCTGCTGCAGCGTGGCGCCCGTGCGGTCTGCGCGCTCGATGTGGGCCGTGGTCAACTCGCCTGGTCGCTGCGCCAAGATCCGCGCGTCACGGTGCGGGAGGGCATCAACGCTCGCTACCTCGAACCGGCACAACTTCCCTTTGTGCCCGAGATCGTCACTTGCGATGCCTCCTTCATTTCGCTCACGCTGCTCTTGCCGAAGCTGGTGGAGGTGACTGGCCCCTCGGCAAAATGGATCATCGCGCTCATCAAGCCGCAGTTCGAGGTGGGCAAGGGCGCAGTGGGAAAAGGGGGAGTGGTGCGTGATCCGGAGGCGCGCCGCGCTGCGGTCGATAAGGCGCTCGCCTGTGCTCGCGACCTCGGCTGCGAAGCGGTGAACTGGTGCGAGTCGCCGATCCAGGGACCCGCCGGCAATGTGGAATACTTGATGGTGCTCGAATCCGACCGATATAAGCTATGACGCATGCGCATTCTGCTCACGGGCGCGGCGGGGTTCATCGGCTCTTCCCTGGCCGAGCGCCTCTTGCTGCGAGGTGACGAAGTCTGCGGTCTCGATAACTTCGACGAAACGCTCTACGCCGCTCCGCTCAAGGAGCGCAACTTGGCGCCGCTCCTCGGTCACCGCGGTTTTCGCTTCGTGCGCGGCGACTTTCTCGATGAAAAACGGGTCGATGAGCTGGTGAGCGCACGGCCTGAGGTGGTCGTCCATCTGGGCGCCCTCGCCGGCGTGCGCCCGTCGCTGCTGCAGCCGAAACGCTATCAGCGCGTCAATATCGAAGGGACGGTCAATCTTCTGGAAGCCTGTCGCGCGCATGGCATCGGGCGCTTCGTGTTTGCTTCCTCCTCATCGGTCTACGGCGCCCACTCGAGCGTCCCGTTTCGCGAAGAGGATCCAGCGATGCGCCCCGCTTCCCCATATGCCGCCACCAAGCGCGCCGGCGAACTGCTTTGCTCGAACTACTCTGATCTCTTTCCTCTCACAACGGTGGCGTTGCGCTTCTTCACCGTCTATGGCCCGCGCCAGCGACCGGAGATGGCGATCCACAAGTTTACGCGTCTCATCGCCGAGGGGCAGTCGGTGCCGCTGTTTGGCGATGGCTCGACCGCGCGCGACTACACCTTCATCGACGATATCCTCGACGGGGTTCTGGCATCGATTGATCGCACAGCGAACCCCGTTGAGCGGTTCCGCGTCTACAACTTGGGCGGCTCCCGGACCACCACGCTGCGTCATTTGGTGGAGCTCATCGAGGCGGCGCTCGGCAAGCGGGCGACGATCGACTGGCAGCCCCAGCAGCCCGGCGATGTGCCTATCACTTTCGCGGAGGTCGGTCGCGCCGCCGCCGAGCTCGGCTACTCGCCGAAGGTCCCCATCGAGCAGGGCATCGCCCGCTTTGTCGAGTGGTACAGAAAATCCTGCATTGGTGGAACTTTCTAGACTCTGATACTCTGCCACCGCGAATGACTCGGCCTGCGGCGATGACCTTGACGCAGAAGATCCTTGCGGCCCACGCCGTTGGTCTGGCGCGTCCCTGGGTGCAGGCGGGCGACATTTTGCGGGTGCGGATCGACTGGACGATCGCGAGCGAGCTGGCCTGGAATGGCATGGACCGCACCTACACCGCCCTCGGCCGGCCCCCGCTGCACAACCGCGACCGCTTCTTTCTTGCGGTCGATCACACGGTCGATCCCGAGACGCTGGCGCACGATCCACGCGCGCAGAAGTTGGCGCAGTTATCGCGCGATTTTGCGCTCGAGAGCGGCATCCGTCACTTCTACGATGCCAATCAGACCATTCTCCATACCAAGTTCTATCGCGATCTCGTGCAACCGGGCGAGCTGGTGCTGGGCGCCGATTCCCACACCTCCTCCCATGGAGGGCTCGGTGCCTTTGCCATCGGTCTCGGCGGTGCGGATATCACCGCTGCGATGGTGCTGGGGGAATCCTGGATCGAGGTGCCGGAGGCGATTGCGATCGAGTACGAGGGTGAGCTCCCGTTCGGCATGGGCGGTAAGGATGTGATCTTGAAGACCCTGTCCGTGCTCGGGCGCAACACCGTGGCCATGGAGCGCACCGTCGAATATCGCGGCTCCGCCGTGAACCATTTTTCGACCGATATGCGCTTTACCATTGCCAACATGACCGCCGAGTTCGGCGGACTCAACGGTATCTTCGAGGCGGATGGCGTGGTCGCAGCCTGGCTGTCCGGACGCCCAGGCTACAACGATTCGCACGCCTACTATCGTGCCGATGAGAATGCTCCCTACCGCGAGCGCCATCGCATCGCGCTCGACCGGTTGGGCCCGCTCATCGCCAAACCCTTCTCCCCCGATAATGTCGTGCCGGTCGAGGAGTGTGCGGAGCAGAAGCTCGATGGCGTTTTCATCGGCGCCTGCACCACCACCGAAGAGGAGCTGGTGCTAGGAGCGCTAGTGCTCGAAGCGGCACTCATGCGTGGCCTTGTGCCCGCGGTGGGCCGGAGATTGGTCGTGCCAGGGGATCTCACGATCCAAGAGCGACTCGCCGAACGCGGCCTGTGGGCGTTTTACGAGCGCGCGGGTTTTCAGATCGATCCGCCCGGCTGTTCCATGTGCCTCGGCGTGGCCAGTCAGAAGGCCGGCCCGGGCGAGGTGTGGCTGTCGTCGCAAAACCGCAACTATCAGAACCGTATGGGGCCAGGATCGCTCGCGCATTTGGCATCTGCGGCGACGGTGGCTGCCTCCGCGATCGAGATGAAGATCCGCGATCCACGTCCGCTGTTGGCACAGATCGATCAGGCTCGTTTCGAGCGTCTACTCGGGCGAACAAGCGGCAAGCCGCTGCCGGAAGTGCGTAGCGTCGAACCACAGGCCGTGGTTACGGTTGCGGGCGTCCGCTCGCTCGCAGGAGCGGAGCAGAGGACGACCGAGGTAGTGCGAGGCCGAGTACAGCGCTTTGGCGATCACGTCGATACCGATGCGATTATCCCCGGCCAGTTTTGCCATCTCACCCGGCTCGATGAGCTCGGTGCCAAGAGCTTCCATCTGGTGCGGCCGGAGTTCTATCAGCGTGCCCGAGCGGGACAGACGATCGTCGTCGCGGGCGAGGCCTGGGGCTCCGGCAGCTCCCGCGAGCAGGCCGTCTGGGCGCTCCAGGGCGCTGGTATACGCGCTGTCATCGCCCAGAGCTATGCCTTCATCCACAAGCGCAATCTCACCAACGAAGGGCTCACCTATTTGACCATTACTAACCCAGAGTTTTTTGCACTCGCTGCCGAAAACTCGGAGGTCGAGATCGATCTCGGCAGCGGCCAGGTCACCGTCGGAGGAAAGACATTCTCGGCGGTCGGCACGACACCGATGGTCCAGGCGTTGGTCCATGAGGGAGGTTTGGTGAGTGCCATCCAGCACCATGGCGCCCAAGTCTTTTCGGTGCTCGCGGGATGACCCGCACCACGTCAACCACCGCCGCCCACGGGCAATAGCTCGCGGGTGAGATTGCGTGTCACCTGCGGACCGCCCGTGACGACCAGATCGTCCTCGATCCGCACGCCGCCGAGCTGGGCCAGCTCATCGCAGAGCGGCCAATCGATCTTGCTGCTGTGTGGCCCTTGGCGCAGCTCGTCGAGCAGCCGGTCGATGAAATAGATCCCTGGCTCCACGGTAAAAACCTGCGACTCGGTAATGGTTGAGGTGTTGCGCAAATAGGGATTGTCGACCTTGGGTTTCACCAGCGCGCAGCCGACATCGTGGCACTGGAGCCCGAGTGAATGGCCGAGTCCATGCGGGAAAAAGCTACGGCTAAGGCCAGCCGCCCTGGCCTCTTCGAGGGAAGCTTTGATCACCCCGACCGTGCGCAAGATCTCCGTCACCTGCCGGTGGGCATCGTCGTGCAGCTCTTCGTAGGGCAGGCCCAGCTTTATTTGCCCGCACAAACGCAGCTGCATCGCCTCCACTTCAGCGACGAGATGGGCAAAGGCGCTCTCGGCCGCGCCGCTGCCCTTGACCCATGTGCGAGTGATATCGGAGCAGTAGCCGAGGTAGGTCGATCCTGCGTCGAGCAGCAGCGACTGGCAGGGCACGTGTGCCGCCTCCTTGACGTAGCTGACGTGGTGCAGGGTGGCGCCGTTGGCCCCCAGGGCAACGATATTCTTATAGGGCGTTTCGGGATCGTCCTGATGGGTTGCCGCGAGATAGAGAAGATGCAGCTCGAGCTCCGATCGGTCGCTATCACGAAATGCTTTCAGTACTGCCTCGTGACCGACCGCCGCACGCCGACTCGCCTCTACGATGCAGGCGATTTCGTAGGGCGTTTTGAACGCACGCAGCCGATCGAGCGGGCCCACCAGCGGGAGCGGATTGCACACTTCGTCCGCCAACCCCCACGCGGTGGCCGTCGCTTTGTCCTCGCCGAGAAAGGCGATGCGCGCTCCTGCGGGCAGATGCTGCTTTACGTCGGCGGACTTTTCGATCGAGACGATGTCGAACGATCCGATGAAGTGGTCGCTCTCCGGTTTCGCGGGTCGCTCCCAAAAACTGGTCACCTTCATCCAGGCCAAGATCGGCCGCTTGCCGGGTTGAAGGATGAGCGCACAGTCAGCCTGCGAGAGCGGTATCCAGTGGTGAAAATAGGGGGTCGGCCGAAGCGGCCAGTACTGATCATCGAACTCAGTGCGTTTTTTCAGCGATCCCGAATGAATCGCGAGCGCATCGAAGCCGGCCGCGCTAAGCACCGGTGCATAGCGGCGCTCGAGGTCCGCAAGGTGTTCAGCATAGAGTTTCGTCAGGTCCATAGACTGCATGGCGCATGCTTACCATGCTTTCTTACATTTGAGCGCGCAGGCTGACCGCTGTGCGTTCGAGTTCGCGCTGGGCGATCGCCAGATGGGTGCCGCGCTGCGCAGCCAGCACCAAACAGTATTCGGCCGACACTTGGCGAATGATCACCCGCGCGCGCGCGCTATCGATCACGAGCTCATGCGGGGCGCCAAGCCGAACGCGTTCGAGAGAGCGCTGCAGCTGAGTCCATACCAAGGTCCACTGGGCGCCGATGATCTCGAGGTCACTGTCGGCCAGCGCTGTGCCGAAACTTCCCACGGGTTCGCCCTCCCAGTCGGTGAAAATCGCGCCGAGCGCCCCCGGCACGCGCTCGACCAGGGCCTGCAAGAGGGGCCCAAAGCCATCGCTCACTGTGGGGGGCTTTCCAGGGGCGCCAGGGTCGGCTGTACGGCAATGCGATGGCGCTCCATCATGCGGTCGACGAAGCGCTGAAATTCGCGCGGCCGCACGACCTTCTCGAAGAGGCTCGAACGAAGATCCTCTTCCGCCTGAGCACGCGGGGTGTGAAGTTCGGAGATCTGCTGCAAGAAAAAAATCACGTGGTAGCCGTAGCTAGTGGTGACTACGCTGCTGACGGCGCCCGGCCCGGATAGCGCGAAAGCCGCTTCGGCGAAGGACTCGACCATGGCGCCAGTCCGAGGAAAGGGCGGCAACTTTTCCAGCCGTAACTTGATCTTGTCATCCGAGAGCTCGGCCGCCAGTGCATCGAACTCCTCGACGGAACGGACGGCCTTGGCCCGGACAGCGACGGTCGCGGCCCGCGCTTTCGCTGCCGCGTGCGTAGCGGGATCGGTCTTGGCATCGGCCAGCGCCAAGATGTGGTGCACCTCAACGAGTGTCGGGCGGTCGAAGTGCCCCCGGTTGCGCTCGTACATCTGATCGATCTCGGCCTGGGTCACGTGGGCCGGGAGGACCTCCTGCTCGAAGGTGGTGGCGAGCAGGCGCTTAACCAGTGTCTGCGCGACTCCCTCTTGCACCTCGGGGTGCCGCTCGAGTCCGCGGCGCGCTGCCTCCGCCGCAACCAGCTCCGCTTCGATCAGCGCCTCCAGGGCTGCCCTGGGTGTCGTACCGCTGGCGATCGCTTGGCGGCGTACATCGGCCACCCGAATCGGCTGGCCGTCTACTACCGCGACGACCGTCTCATCGTCCGCTGTCACCGTCGACGGAGCGGCAGGTGCGCTCCTCTGACGGCCGCTGCAAGCGGAGAGGAGCAGAGCTGCGACCAACCAACGCATGCGACACAACTTTACCACTGCTACCCCGCCTTTTCCCGATTTGTGTCGGCTTCCCGGGTGCCGTACAACTAAGGCTTGCGGCTCGTGCTCGTCCCGGTACTGCTCAGCGGCTGCTCGCTCTTTCCGATCGAGTGGGTTCGGCTTGGGGATCTCCTCGATCTAGGTGCTCTGCCGGATCTGGCAGAGCCCGCCGTGCCCGATCTGGCCACGCCCGATTTGGCGAATCCCGATTTGGCGCCACCCGCGTTTCTGTGTGGCACGGGGCTGCAGTCGGCGGCACCTTGGCCGATGCGCGGCCGCTGCGAGTCCCATCCCGGTCGAAGCCCCTTTGCGGGCCCGCAGAGCGCGACACAAAAATGGGTTTTCTCGACCGGGGGAAAGATTCAAGGCTCGCCTGCCATCGCCGCCGATGGGACGATCTACATCGGCTCCTACGACAATAAACTTTATGCCGTCAATAGCAGCGGCACCATGAAGTGGGTTTTTCTGACCGGCGGTCTCATCTTTTCCACTCCGGCGATCGGCGCCGATGGCACGATCTATTTTGGCTCGTACGACAAGAAATTCTATGCGCTCAACCCCGATGGCACACTGAAGTGGTCCTTCCCCGTGGGCAGCGAAGTCGCCTCGTCGGCTGCGGTGGCGGCGGATGGGACCCTCTACTTCGGAACGTTCGACGGCAACCTGCTGGCGCTCAAGCCCGATGGAACCCAAAAATGGAGCACTGCGATCGGCACTCAGATCGTTCCCTCCCCGGCCATTAGCGCCGATGGCACGATCTTCGTGAGCGCGTACCCCAAGACGCTGGCGGCAGTGGCTCCGGACGGAAAAACCAAGTGGGCTTTTTCGGTAGATGCCCAGGTCTCTTCGCCGGCACTGGACCTCTCCGGCACCCTTTACATCGGCTCGGAGCTCAACAACCAGCTGTATGCCATCCAGCCCGATGGCACGCAGAAATGGGCCTTTCTGACGGGCTATCGGGTCTCGTCGTCTCCCGCGATCGGAAGCAATGGCACCATCTACGTCGGGTCCGACGATAAAAAGCTCCATGCAGTTCAGCCCGACGGTACTGAAAAGTGGGCCTTTGTCACCGGCTGGCAGGTCTACTCTTCGCCGGCGATCGATTCACTCGGCACGATCTATGTCGGCTCATACGACAAGAAGCTCTACGCCATCCAGCCCGACGGCAGCGAGAAGTGGTCCTTCAAAACGAGCGGACTGGTCAGCTCATCGCCAGCGATCGGCTCCAATGGAGCGGTCTATGTCGGCTCGGAAGACGGCAAGTTGTACGCGATCGGGCCTTAGTAATGTTTACTGTTCGGTGGACTGCTTACGCAGGCGTTCGATGCGCGCCCGTAGTGGACTCTGCGGATATTGCGCCGTGAAGCGATCGGCCAGCTCGCTAGCCTGAGCGCGATCGCCTCGCACGAGCAGCGCTTCGATTCGCAGTGCGACGCT
Source organism: Myxococcales bacterium (assembly GCA_023248875.1). Lineage (GTDB taxonomy): Bacteria > Myxococcota_A > Polyangia > Palsa-1104 > SHYY01 > JAHFDT01. Next base: position 12,936 of record JAHFDT010000040.1, read on the forward strand.
CTCCGGGTGGAGCACGCCCGATCGAAACTGTTCGCGATAGCGATCGAGCAGCCGTAGCGCCGCCGTCGAGTCACGGTGACCGAGCGCCTGGCGGGCGGAATCGAGAAGCTGCATCTCTTGGCCGAGGGAGTCAGAGGGCGCCATACGCATCGGCCTGCGGCGCCGCTCCGCTGGGCGAACCGCTTCGAGAGGCGGTACGGGCGCAGAGGTCGGCGCGGGAACCGGTGCTGCGAAAAGAGGCGCGGGTGGCGCCACCGGTGCTGGGAGGTGCACAGGTGGCGCCACCGGCGCTGAAAAACTGGGAGACCGCTCTTGCAGCCAGATCGTTGCGCCCACTCCGATCGCGCCGGCGACGGGGACGGCCAGCAGCCATTTGGTGAGCACCTTGGAAATCGAGGCCTGGGCGACCGCTCCCGCTGCGCCCGCGGCCAGGCTGGCCTCCAGCGCCGCACGCACTGCTTGGCGCGAGGCGGCACTCGGGGCGTCGGAGGTCGCTGTGCGCAAAAGATCGCTCGCGGCGCCTTCGAGGTCCAACAATCGACGGGGTTCGGTCATGCTTGCTCCACTCGTGCGCTGCGTGCCTGCAGCCGCTTCACTTGGGATTCGAACAGCTCTCTGCCGCGGCGTAAGCGCGATGCGACGGTGCCGGGCGGGATCTGCAGATAGGCAGCGATTTGGGCGGCGGTCATCTCCTCCAACTCATAGAGCACAAAAACCGCTCGAATCTCATCCGGAATTACCTCGAGCACTGCGTCGAGCTGTTGGCGGCGCCGCGCTTCGGCCAGTTGGGTATCGGGCGCAACACCGGGATCGGGCAGTTCGAGCCCCTCTTCGGTCGAATCGTGGTGGGCCGTTCGTTTGGCCGATCGGCGCGCGACCGAGGCTACGCGCAGACAGGTGCCAAAAAGAAAGGAGGCCTCACTGCCCGGTACCACCTGTTCTAGTTTTCGATTCAGCACAATAAACACTTCCTGGGCTGCATCATCCACCTCCCCTGGAGCCACGCCGAGCCGGCGCAGGGAGCGCCAAACAAAATCAAAGTGCTCATCAAAGAGCTGGCGAAGCCGCGGGGCGGAGGCGTCAGCCATGGCCCTCACTAGGATAATGGAGCGATTGCGTCATTTTGATCGCACAATACGCATCAGTGGAAAGAAAACATCATGCCCAGCCGGAGCAGGGCGGCTACCGCGGGCACTTCATAGAGGGTCAGATTGGGCCCAAAGTAGTAATGCTCGCGCCAGAGCGGAAGCTGAACGCCGCCCGATAGCTCGATCTGAAGCCGCCGGCCGAGGGTCACTGCAGCGCGTGCCAAAGCCGCCGGGGAGAACCAGAATCTCGTGGTATTTTGCTTGTTTGCGACATTCAGTCCGTTGGCTTCAAGGGCGCCGAGGTCGACGCCGAGGCAGGGCACGAGGGCCAGCCAGGAGAGCGGCTGCCAGCGCAGTGGGCAGCCCTCCAAGCGAGCCATCCACCAGCGAAAACTGGCTTGCCCACCACTCTCCTCCAGCTGCGAGGTCGCTAGCGCGCCCCCCAGCCGGAAGCTCGGGGAGAGGCGGCTCCGGTGGCGAAGCTCACCGAATAGCCCTCCGCCCCAGCCCCATGTGGGTGCCAGGCCGGGAGCGGCCGACACATCTGCGCCGGCAGAGAAGGTCCAAGGCGTTGCCACTGATGGTGAAACCGGCAGAGGCGGGGGTACGGGCGAGGGCGCAGGCTTGGGCGCAGGCGGGGCCACGGGCGCAGGTGCGGGTGCGGGTGGAGGGGGCGCAGCAGCGCGCTTTTCGAGCACTGCCTGGATCGTCAGCACCGCCACAAGGGCCATCGCCTCGACCACTTCGCGACAGCGCGCCCCTTTGAGCACCCGTACCGTCAGCTCTCCCTGGTCCTCCTGGACCTGCAGTGTCCCCAGGTATTGGCTCTCCTGCCGCGCTACCTCCACCTTTAAGTAGGGCAGACGCACCTTCCCCTGGGTCGGGAGTCGCCCATTCAAAAACGCTTCAAAGCTCGCGCGGTCAGGACACTCGACCGGAGCCTGGTAGTCAATCTCCGCGGCCGTGGCCAACATCAGTGCGAACGTCCAGACCCCCATCTCGGGTTACATTAGAGCCAAGCGAGCAGTAAAGGAAGTTTGATCGTTTTTTGTGATCAAACCGACAAGTGGGCGCCATTACGCCAGTGTAGGACTAAAACTTACTCTGGGAGGAGACCATGAGCCGCCACTACTATCTTGCTGCAATCGCACTTTCTACCGCTGCCTGCACCAACCTTTCGCCGAACGAGGAGCTGGAGATCCAGGTGTCCGAGCCGCTGGGGCTCGACACGCCTGAGCACCCGAAAGCGTTCCACCGGGAGGGATCCGGGTTTGTGGCTCGCCATCGGTCGCATGCGGCCGAGGTGTCGGCCCGCGGGCTTCGCGTGACGCCGCAGCAGGAGCTTCGGCAGGGCGCGGCGCTGGAGCTGGAGACTCGTGAAGTGCGTCGCCTATCGACCGCACGGGAAGAGCTCGATGCACTTCCCGATGTCGCCGAGGATGGCAGCCTGCGCATGGCGCGCGGCGAAGCGATTGAAGAGATCGCTGACACCGAGGCTGGGGTCGAGCAGAGCTGGCGCTTTGCGCGGCGGCCGGCCGGTTCGGGCGACCTGCTCGTGAGCGTCGCTGTGCGTGGCCAGGAGTTTCTCGATGACAACCACAGCGGGCTGCACTTTGTCGACCGCCGGTCGGGTCTCGGTGTCCGCTACAGCCATGCCACGTGGGTGGATGGGAACGGCGAAAAGACCGCACTGCGCTGCCAGTATCAGGGCGGGCGCATCGAGATCCTCGTGCCGAGCGCTCTCGTCGAGCAGTCGGCCTATCCCGCTGTGCTCGACCCGACGGTCTCGGCGGAGTTCGTCACCAACGCGGCGCCGTTGCCGCAGCCGACCCCGGCCAACCAGCTCACGCAGCAGAACAGCTCGGTGGCCTTCGACGGCACCAACTTCCTCGTCGTGTGGGAGGAGGATCGCGCCGGTTTCGATGTCTATGGTCTGTTTTTCAATCTCTCCGGGCAGCGCGTCGGCACGCCCTTTGTGATCTCCAATGCGCAGTATGACCAGACCCATCCGGCGGTGGCCTTCACGAACGGTACCTACCTCGTCACTTGGCAGGATGCGCGCAACTCGATGTGGGGGCCGAATTACAACGTCTACGGCACGCTCGTGAGCCCTGCGGGTCAGGTGGGCACGAGCTTCGCGATTTCGGCCACTCCCCAAAGCAATCCGCAGAACGCCGACTGGGGCTGGAAGGTGCTGCCTAGCGTGGCACCGAGCGGCACCAATTTCCAGGTCGTCTGGGAGAACCATGCTTACCCGGTCGATCAGCCCGATGTGAAGGCGCAGCTGGTGTCGGCACAGGGTGCGCTGCTGGGAACGACGGTGACGGTCACGGCCAGCAGCACGGTCCGGGAAACCGTACCGTCGGTGGCCTGCACTAGCGTCGACTGCCTGGTCGCTTGGCAGGAAAATGTCGGTAGTGCCAACACGGCCGTCAAGGCGCTGCGGCTCGACGCGACCGGCGCCGTTCTCGGATCGGTCCTCGAGCTCGACAGCAACGTCACTTCGCTGCCGGTGCAAAACCCCAAGCTGGGTACTGATGGCACCAACTACCTGGCCGTGTGGGAGAAGACCATGAGCGGCAACACCCGTGATATCTATGCTCGCCGGGTGCTGCCGATGAGCCTATCGGCGATCTTCCCAGTCTATGGGGTCTACAACCCGTTGCAGCTGGGCCAAACCACCTGGCGAACCACTCCGACGCTGGCCTTCGACGGCACCCACTTCATCGTGGTGTTTGTGGTCGGCGCCAACGGCGCAGCGGACCTCAAGGCGGGACGGATCAAAACGATCGGCGACTCGGGCTCCACCGCGAAGGTGGACAGCGCCATCTTCACCGTCTCGGCGGCCCAGAATGGCGAGTTTGCGCCGGCCATGGCGACCAATCGCCTCGGCAAGACCATGGTCACCTACCACCGCTACTTGAGCACGCGGAATCGCAACCGTGTCGATGCTCGGATCATCACCACTCCGTAGCGTTTCGATCTTCGGAAAACCGGGGCTCACGAACGAGGGTTCGTGGGCCCCGGACTTTTTCGGCAACTTCTAATGTCTATGACTCGCACGCAGGTTGCCGAGCCCGCCCGCTTTGCGATATCGTCCGATCGGACATGATCCGGGCCCTACTGATCGCTCTGTTGCTCGCAAGCATGGCGCACGCCGACCAGCCTCACTGCCGGCTGGAGCGGCTCGATCCCGCGCCCCTCAAGGAGGACCAGCTGCGGCTCTATGCCAGCGTGGTAGAGCTGGAAGGCACGGTGCAGGAGAACTTCAGCGCGGGGCAGTTCGCCCTGAAGATCGACGGCAAGGCGGTGGGTAAAGCGGAGAAGCTGCAGACCTTTGCCGCCGCGCGCGAGGAGGTGGACATCGCTCTCGTGGTGGAGGGCGCGGTTCAGTACAAGCGCGATATGGATCGGGTCAAGGAGGCGCTCAAGGATTTTCTCGACGAGCAGCCACCGCAGATGAAGGTCAGCCTGATCACCTATGGATCGGAGCTGTCGCGGCCGAGCAAGCCGGTTTCGGCGCCGGCGATGTCGAATCAGCTCGATAACCTCGAACCCGACGACGATTCGGGCGATGTGCGCATGGCCGATGCGTTGCGGCTGGCGCTAGCAGAGCTGAAGAAGCTCGAGCCCAGCGACCCGAGCAAGGTGCCCCCGCGGCGTCTTATCGTGCTGGTCTCCGATGGTCTGAACGCCCGCATGGACCGGCCGACCTTTCGCAAGCTGGGCGAGGAGGCGGCCCACGCGGGCGTGCCGATCCACACCATCGCCTTCTCGCCGATCGATGAGCGCGGGCCGCTGCTCAATCTGGGAGAGCTTTCGAAGCGTTCGAATGGCACGTTTCGTTGGGCCAAATCGGCGAGCGATCTCAAGGACCAGCTCGACACGCTGGCCGACGAGGTGCGCAAGCAGTATGTGCTGACCTTCAAGACGTCGCTGTCTTCGACGGAGAAGCACAGCTTCGGTCTGATGTGCGGCAATCTCAAATCGAATGTGCTGGGCGGCAGGGGAAAGTTCGGCTTCGTGGTGGCCTCGAGCACGGGGCTGCGCTGGTATTGGTGGACGCTCATTGGCTTGGCCGTCTTCTGCGTATTCATGTTTGTGTTGGCGGGCGTGCGGATGAAGCAGCGCACTGCACTGGCGATGGCGGGAGGCGCACCCGCGCCGGTGAGGGGGGCGGTGGTGGCGCGACCGACTCCCGCTAAAGTGGTGGCGGCTGCGGCAGCGGGGGGGCAGACGCGCTCAGGATCGGTGACGCTGATTGCCGTATCCGGTCCGCTCGCGGGCCAACGCCTTCCGCTAAGCGATGGGATCACCATCGGCAAGGGCGCTGGCAACACGCTGGTGGTGGCCGGTGACGCGACAGTCTCGACGCGCCATTGCGAGATGCGCCTCGAAGGGGGATGGCCGGTGCTGCAGGATTTGGGCTCGACCAACGGCACCTTTGTGAACGGCAACCGAATTACTGCTCCCCAGCGGTTGCGCGATGGCGACCTAGTGCGCTGCGGTGTCGACACGCAATTCAAGATCAGGATCGACTGATGTCGGAAAACTCGAGCATCCTCGTCTGTGGTCAGCGCTTCGACGTGGGGCGGCGGGTCATCACCTTTGAAGACGACCCCAAGATCAGCGCCTACACGCCCCACTGCGTAAGCCACGACGGCATTTTCCCGACGGCGCCGGCCAAGGGGCTCGGCCAAATGGCGACCCGTTACCGAGGACGGCGTCTGATTGGGGCCGATCGCTCGCTCGGACGTTTGCAGCAGGTGCTAAAACAGTTCGTCGTCCACCACGATGGCATGGGCACCTCGCGCGACTGCTTCCGCGTGCTGCACGATGAACGTGGACTCTCGGTCCATTTTCTCATCGACAACAATGGCGATATCTACCAGACGCTCGATCTCGTCGAGTGCGCCTTTCAGGCCGCCGGCGTCAACGAGATCGCCATCGGCGTCGAGCTGTGCAATCGCGGCGACGCGCTGCAGTTCCCCGATTTTTACAACAAGTCTCTCTACAAGCAGTGGCCGCGCGACAAGGTCACTTGCGCTATCAATGGACATCAGTGGCTCTGCTACAGCTACACGCAGGAACAGTTCGACGCGATGGTGGCTCTCGGACGCACGTTGGCGCGAATTTTCCCCGGGCTGCCCCAGGCCTTTCCGCAGGACGGCTCGGGGGAGCCCATCTGGGGCACGGTCAGCGATGTCCGCGACTATGCCGGCTACCTCGGCCACTACCACATCACCAACCAGAAGTGGGATCCCGGGCCCTGGGACTTTAAGAAATTCGTCCAGTCCATCCGCGGGCGCATCTTCTATCCCGCGGTGCCGGGCAAGGAGAAGGCAGACCTGCCCGATGGCACCGAGGGGGCCGAGGAGATCGCCCACGATCTTTTCGACAACAACGAAAAGACCGGCGAAGGCGGCTACTTTCCCATCGGGCCGATGGGCGAAACGAGGCTCTGGCACGGCGGCCTCCATCTGCGCGAGGAGCGCGGGCAGCCGCTGGTCTCCCCCTTTGCGGGGAAAGCAGTGCTGGCGCGCATGAAGAAGGAGGAGGAGTGGCCCGAGGTCGGCTCCTCCAATTTCGTGCTGCTCCGCCACGAGCTTGCCGTCGGAGGCGCACAGCTCAAGTTTTTCACGCTACTTTTTCACCTCGATGCCGAGGACGAAGAGAAGCGCCAGCCCAATTGGATGAAGGCGGGCAAGGAGAAGCGTTGGTGGAAGGAGCTCGCCGAGGGCGAAACCACGCAGCTCGACCAGCCGGTCGCCGCTGGGGAGGTGGTCGGTCACTTTGGCGAGGCGGGCAAGCGGGGCAGTTGGCGCGGGCAGGTGCATTTCGAAATCTTTTCCAGCGAGGAGATCGGCGCCCAGGTGCAGCCGGGTTTTTGGACGGCGATCGATGGCAGCAAGGGCGGACGTTTTTGCGACGCTCCCGAAATTGTCGCGCCGATCGACGCCAACCGCAGCGGCACGTTGGCGCACAGCGAGGTGGTGAGCTTCTTCCACGGCAATCCGGCGCGCGAAAAGTTCCGCAAGCTGGCGGTGCGCCATCTCTCCGAATGGGGCGATCGCAACGATTGGGAGCTGGCGCTCAACCGCGCGAAGGATTTCGGTGGCCTCTCGAAGGCGGCCAAGCACAACCTCTACGCCAATCAGATCCAGCCCCATCTTTGGTGGGGGGATGATCTCGGATCGCTCGGCCTGCCCGACGATAAGATCGTCTGGAGCTACCATCCGATCACCTTTGTCTTGTGGCTGCACGAGCGCATGCAGGGCCAGCCCCAGGCGGCCAAAGGGGTGGAACACGAATCGGCCTTTTCTGGGAAAAAGCCGCCGGCCGAAATCAAGGATGACGCGGCGGATGGCGCCGAAGGCTTTATCGACGACGAGGACGCCCTCTTTGGCGAGGCCGCCAAGAGCCTCAACCTAGAAAAGCTGGCGGCCGGATATCCCGATGAAAAATAGCATTATGCGACGAAAACGAAGGCCAAGCTGGCCACGATGATCCAGAGGCAGATGCCCTGGACAAAGGGGCGAAAGCCGACGGCGCGCAGGGTGGCGACGGTCAGTCCGCTGCCGATGCAGAATAGGCTGAGCACGAGCCCGCGTTTGCCCATGGCAGCTACAACCTCGCCGCTGGTTTTCAACTGGGGGATCCAGGTGACGATCGCCGCGGCGATGACAAACCCGAGGATGAACCAAGGGCGACGCGGCTTGGCAATCGGCGTGGACCCCGCTTGCTTACGGACCTCCAGCCAGCCAAACAGGAAGGTCAGCGGCACGATCCAGAGCGCGCGGGCCAATTTGACCGAGGTGCCGATCTGCAGCGCCTGGGGGCCGAAGGCGAGGGTTGCTCCGACGACTGAGCTGGTGTCATGGATGGCGAGGGCGCTCCACAGGCCAAACTGGGCTTGGCTCAGCCCCAAGGCCCGGCCGAAGATCGGGAAGAGTATCAGGCCGGCGGCATTGAGGAGAAACACCGTCGCCAATGCGACCGAAACGGAGGAGTCCTTGGCGCGCGTGGCGGACGCGACCGCGGCGATCGCGCTGCCGCCGCAGATGGCGGTACCGACCGAAACCAACATCCCCGTTTCAGTGTCGGTCTTGATCCAGCGCGAGATCAAAGTGCCCAGCAGCAGGGTGCCGGTGATGCTGACGAGCGTGTAGCCAAAGCCATGCAGGCCCGCTTGGGAAACTGCGACCAAGTTCATCCCCGCGCCGAGAGCGACGATGGAGTAGGCGAGCAGCTTGGGGGTGTACTGCCGGGTGAGCGCGAGCAGGGGATTCCCGATCGTCAGGGCCAAACCGGCGCCGGCGAGCAGTGCCACCGTCGGTGAAACAAAGGGCAAGGCCGCGCCCAGAGCGGCCACGATGTAGACGGCCTTCTTCCAGGGCAACATCATCCAAAGCCGTAGGCCATGCCGCCCTCGACGCTCCAAATCTGCTGGAAGCCAAGGCGCCGCAAACTCTTCGCCGCCTGTAGGCTACGCACGCCGCTCTGGCAAATGAACACGATCGGCGCGGCCAGATTGCTCGGATTCGACAGCAATTCGCCGACGAAATTGGCTAGGCGCGAAAGCGGCACGTTCTTGGGCTCCTGCGGCAGCCCGTGGGCCGCCCAATCGCCCACCATGGCGAATTCCGACGGCTCGCGCACATCGACCAGCAGGACCTGGCTGCCGCGCCCCGCAACATCTTGGACAAAGGGCTTCAGTTCGCCCGGTCCCAGCGAGCAGCGGCCCTGTGCCTCCCCGGTGGCATTCACCACACCGCAGACCATGCCCTGAAACAGCTGTTCGCGGCCCGCCAGCTCCAGATCGATCGCCTGCTTGGCAGCGAAGAACTTCTCCTTGGCCAGGAGATCGTGGCGGTCGAGCGTTAGCACCAGCAGCTCATTGCTGCGCCGCTCGGTCTCCCAGACCGTGATGAAGGTGTTGTCGTAGTCGTGCGCTGGGCAAACGATGGTCTGCTCTGCCAATGTACCATTCAGGCGATGGAGCGACGCATACATCGCCGCTGCATCGCTGGAGACGAAATTGGTGCGCCCCAAACCGCCGATGAGAACCATATCGCCCGCGAAGGCGAAGCGCACATTCTGGGCACGGAGGCTCTTCCCATCAAGGGTCGTGCCATACAAAAAGGTGCAGCTGTCTGAAGTGTGGCCAGGCGTCGCCAAGCGCGCCAGCACCCATTGTTCCTTCGCCCTCCCCCACCGAATGCAGGGCACGCGCTCGCCCGAATCGAGCGCAATTGGTTCGAGTTCGGCCGGCCAGCCGAGCGGGTCGAATGCCGTATCGGGCGTCGGCATGTAGGACCGCAGCAGCGTCTGCAGCACCGGGCGGGGCGACTCATGGTCGGCATGGCTGTGGGTATCGAGCACACCGAGCACATGCGCGTGCTGGCACTCGACGAAGTGCAGAATGCGTTCGGCGACCTCCTCGGTTGGATCGATGATGACGCACTCGCGCGTGGTCTTGTTGGAGAGCAGCCAGGTGTTCGAGGAGTCGGAGGACGCAAACTGGATGACACCATCGCGCCACACTTCGGGCGCCTCGAAGCCGGCGCGGTTCACGAGCATACAGGAGGCGCGTAGCGCCGCCGCTGCCCCCAAGATCGCCGTGCAGCCGCGTTCGATCTCCTCAGCGCTGGTAGCGGGACCAAAGCTGAGGCGCAACGCCGACGCGCTCTGCCACTCCGGACAGTTCATCGCATCGAGCACATAGCTCCTGGTCGCCTTTCCCGAGCTACAGGCCGAACCCGCGCTCATCCGCACCCCCGCTGCGTCGAAGACGTTGATCATTTCGCGGCTGGAGATGCCCGGCACCGAGAAGTTGATCGTCGTCGGGACGGCGACCTCGAAGGAGGTGTTGAACCGGATATCGGGAAAGGCCTGTTTTAAGGAAGCGACCAGTGCGTCGCGGAACTGCGACAACCGGTCGTGCGGGTGGAAGATCGCCTCGTCCGGCGTGATCAGTGCGTCGAGCACGCGCCCGAGCGCCGCCACGCCGGGGAGGTTCTCCGTGCCCGAACGCAGTCCGCGCTCTTGGCCACCGCCCACCATCAGCGGCGTCAGCGGCGCACCGTCGCGCGCGTACAAGAAGCCGATCCCTTTGGGCGCATACAGTTTGTGGCCGCTGAAGGGGGCGTAATCGATCGTATGGCGCGCAAAATCGATCGGCAGCTTGCCGAGCGCCTGCACGCAGTCCACCAGCCACAACGCGGTCTGACTGGCACCACGGAGTACCCGTTCGATACCCGCCAAATCGGAGATCACGCCCGTCTCGTTGTTGACCGCCATCGTGCAGAGCAGCAGTGTGTCGCGCGCGTGCTCGGCCAAAAAGGCCAGGTCGTGGCAGCCCCGGTGGTCGACGGGGATGGGCAGGATCTCGAGCTGCAATCCGAGCACGCCCTTCCAATGCTGTACCGCTTGAGGGACCGCCTTGTGCTCGGTAGCACCGTAGAGAATCTTGGTGGGGATGGGCCGCCCTACCCGCAGGTTGGCCGCTGCGCTGTGCAGCGCCGAGAGCACCGCGATCTGAATGCCCTCGGTCGCCCCGCTCGTGAACACCACGCGTGACGGATCGCAGCCGATCACTTGGCCCGCCTTCTGGCGCGTTAGCTCCAAAATGTGTTTGGCGCGAATGCCCGAAGCGTGGGTGCTACTGGGGTTGCCGTAAAAAGAGCGCATCGCCGCCATCGCTGCCTCGGCCGCCTCGGGCAGCGATGGCGTCGTGGCATTGCAGTCAAAGTAGATTTGACTTGAGTCGCGTGCGGTCATGGTGCGTCGAAGATGATGTTCGGGAATGGAAAATCGTGCAAGTTCGACGTGTTCGTCTAAAAACTTCCATACAGTGTGAGACCGCCGCCGCCGTTCAGGGCGACCGGGGCCAATTGAAAGCGCACGTTCGGCCCATATTCGAGCACGCCGGAATCGGCCCGCCGAAGCTCTTGACCGCCCGTGTAGTACAGGGCGGCGCCCGTCAGACTCAATCCAGCGCCGATGGCCGCCATGGGAAAACCGATCGACATGGGCACCACTCCGCGGAACGAAGCGCCGATACCGCCCACCAATGATCCGACCGCAAGCCCAACCAGTCCGCTGCCCAGCAGCCAACCCCCGACGAACCGCTTCCGCTGGCCACGGTCATGAGCGCGAGCGAGCAGCACTGACGGATCGCGGGTGTCGAGCAGCGGACTCGGCTCCATGCTTTGGCTGGCCTCTCTCAGCGCAAAGCCTCCGGTGCTGAAAAACTGCGCCGAACTCATCAGTAGTCCACATGCCAAAGGAGCGATCCAGGCGGTATTATCATCGCTGCCCAGCGAGAAAATGAGTCCCAGAGAACCACCGAAACTGGCGAGGAACCCTGCCCCTAACCCCAAGAACAGCAGCGCGCCGGTTCTCTCTTTGCGCAGCATTTCCTGCTCAGCGGCGAACGGGTCGCCGAGCAGTGGGACGATGAGCGTGCCACTCGGCAGCACTGCTCCTTTCGGTGGACCAACCCAGGGTAGCGGCGGACCCAGATCGCCATCCTGGATCAAACGCTCTTCGCCGGTCCTCAATGCCACCTGCAACGACCGCTCGCCGGCTGGGGTCCGCTTGCGCACCTCGTAGCGGCCCGGCGCGACCGCTACCTCGCGTGCTTCGCAAG
>JAHFDT010000221.1 GCA_023248875.1 Myxococcales bacterium
GCTCTTCAAACTCCTGCTGCAGTAGCTCCCAATGGCGGATCGGAGTGCCGTTGATCGACACCAACGCATCGCCGGGCCGAATGCCCGCCCGCTCCGCCGGCGAATCGGACTCCACGTCATGCACGAACAGCTCGCCCAGCCGAATTCCGGTGTAGTAGGGCGATCCGGAATCGCTTCGCGGCGTGCGATTTCGCTCGGGAAATATCTGTGCGCTACTCGGGACCAGCTGTTGTAACGGCGCAAAGCCCAGCCCTGCGCCAGGCCGAGGACGCAGGTAGGTAATCACCATCGCCTCCCCCCGATTCTGTGCCATCGCAGCCTCTAGATCGTGCCAGCTGTGCACAGCACGACCCTGCACCGAGGTGACGAGGTCGAAGGTCTTGAGACCGGCCCGCACTGCAGGACTGGAAACACCGCCGCGCTGTTCCACCCCGATCTGCGGTAGCTGTCGGTGCGGCGCAATCCCGATGAGCCCGACCGTTTCGGCGATTCCCAACAGATCGCGCCGCACATGGGCGCGCGCGGTCAAGATCTTCACCAAAGAGCGATCGCTCCCCGTCTCGCCTGGTCGATCGATGGTGACACGAAGGTCGCGCCCCGGCGCCGCATTGACCAGCCGTTCGATGTCATCCCAGTAGTGTACCGGCTGGTCATCGATGGCTAGGATTCGGTCCCCCGGCTGCAGCACCCCCGCCGCAGGCTGCCCCTCGAACACCGTCCCCACCGTTGCCGATAGTCCACTGTGCTGGCCGGCATAGAAGTGGAAGTAGATCAGGGCCGGAAAGAGCAGGTTGGCCGCGGGCCCCGCAAAGACGATCGCCCAGCGCTGCCATAGCGGTCGGGAGGAAAAGCTCCCTCGGATCTCCCCGGACGCCACCTCCTCATCGGGATCTTCACCCAGCATCTTGACGTACCCACCGAGTGGAACAGCCGAAATCGAATACTCAGTTCCTCCCCAGCGCAGTGTGAGGAGGCGGGGGCCGAAGCCCATCGAAAGTCGTTGCACCTGGACGCCGAAGAGTCTGGCCATGGCAAAATGGCCGAGCTCATGCACCAGCACCAGCATGCCGATCAGCAGCACTGCCCACAGCAAGGTCATCGTCTAACGCGTAATCTTTTGCGCTCTCAGCGCCGCGATCTCCTCCTCACCGTAACCCGCCTCTGCGAGGATCGCGGCACTGTGCTGGCCGAGCTGTGGTGGCGGTAAATGATCGTCCGCGGCGCCGAGCGGGGTACGCGTCTCGGCGAGATCGCCGATCTGAAAAAACAGCTCCCGCGAGCGATGGTGCGGATGGCGTTTCAGTTCTTCCAGTGTCAGCACCGGCTCCACGCAGGCATCGGCCCCAGCAAAAACTGCTTCCCACTCATCGCGCGTGCGCTGGACCAAAAGCGCCTGGATTTCGGCGCGAATGCGCTGCTGCTGCTCGGGCGGAGCGACCAGCTCGCTCACGTCGCCCAGTCGCCCGATGGCCTCATTGAAGGCGAGCCAGAATTTCGGCTCGATGGCCGCCACCGTGAGAAACCGTCCGTCGCGAGTGCGATAGACCCCATAGCAGGCAGCACCGCCGTTGAGGAGGTCGGTTCCGGGCGCCGGGGCTTGCCCCGTGGCATCCAGATTGCCGAGGTCGGGCAGCAGAAAGGAAAGCGCCCCCTCACACATCGAAACATCCACCCGTCGCCCTCGTCCGGTGGTTTGCACAGCATGCAGCGCGGCCAAAATCCCCACCGCGCCCCAGAGCGCCCCTCCCGCAATGTCGGCCAGCTGCACACCCAGCACCGGTGGCGCTCCGCCGACCCCCGCGGTCATCGCCAGCGCTCCCGAGAGTGCCATGTAGTTCAGATCGTGGCCTGCCCGAGTGCGATAGGGACCGGTCTGCCCGTAGCCCGATATCGAGCACATCACGAGCTTGGGATTTTCGGCCGCAAGCGCCTCATAACCAACGCCCAGTCGCTCCATGACTCCCGGCCGAAAGCTTTCTACGAGCACATCGTATTGCCGTACTAGCCGTAGCAGCGCCGTCCGCCCTGCTGGCTGCTTGAGATCGAGGCACAGGCTGCGCTTGTCGCGGTTGAGGGCATTGAATCGCCCCGAGAGACCGTGCTTGGTCGGCGGAAAGACGCGCAGGTAGTCGCCGACGTGCGGGTCCTCCAGCTTGTCCACCCGCGCCCCGAGATCGGAAAGAGCCAGGGTACAAAATGGCCCGGGCAGGAGCCGCGATAGATCCAGCACCCGCAGGTCACTCAGGGGAAGCTTCATGGAGAAAACGGAGAGGCTATGCGCTCATCGAGAAGAGCTTCTGCAGCTTCGTCGCCAGCATCGGATCGCCCGTGACGCGCAGTTTGCCCTGAAAGTAGAGCTGCATTCCGAGCTGCGGGTTGCCGAGCATCGCCTTGAAGTCCTCGTGGGCCACCTCGATGGTGCACTGAGGAGTCGCGCCCGCACCGGTAGTGCAGCTGGGTGTCGCCGAGGCCAGGTCCACGGTCCACTCGCCACCGCCGTCGCCGGCGATCTTGAACAGATAGACCGCACCAATCTCCTTCGCCTTGTCGGGATTCTTCGCGATCGCCTTCGGTACCTGCTCGTCGAACAGCTCCTTGGCGCTTTGCGGCATGCCCATTTTGCTCCTCCTGGTCGGATGGGAAGGCTGTTCGCGTACCACGTGCCCGTCGAAGCTGTCAAGGAAGGCGTGCAAACCATCCTTGACTCGGCTGCTGGGGGAACGGTAGCCTATTTGAAATGGAAGTCCGCTACACGTTGCGTTTCATCTCGGGAAAATACGTCGGTGGGGAATACCCATTACGGCGGCAGCGGCGCATTCTCATCGGTCGCACCAGCGAAGCCGATATGGTGCTCGTAGACGATCGAGTGTCGCGCAAGCACGCGGAAATCAATACTTTTGGCGATCGCCCCGTGATGACCGATCTGCAATCACGCAACGGCACCTTCATCAACGGAGACCGCGTGGGACGCGCAACCCTGACGCTCGGCGATCGGATCGTGATCGGTTCGGCGATCCTCAAAGTAATCGATGGAAGCGACGATCTCTCCGAAGAGGAGGCGAAGGCCCAGCTGGAGATGACGGTGGCTTCGCCGCGAGCACTGACCGGCGAGCTCGCCGAGATCCCGCTGCCCGATGTGCTGCGGCTGCTCTCCAGTAGCCGCCGTTCGGGCAACCTCGAAGTGCACGGCGCTGAGGGCAACGGGCAGATACTTTTCCACGAAGGTCGCGTCTACACCTGTTCCGTGGAAAGTGCGAAACACGCTCCGCAAGCGGCGCTCGAACAGATGTTGCGCTGGAAAACCGGAGCGTTTCGCCTGGAGCCGCCGACCGAGAACCCGGTTCCCGACGAGCTTTCCGAATCGGTCGAGAAATTGATCCAGGAAGCGCTTCACCGATCCTGACGCTTGATGCGGCTTTCGATCACCCGCAAGCGCCGTTTCAAGTCGGCCATTTCTGAGCCTCTCGTCGGATCGCTGGTGGCACTCGGAACAGACGGGACGACCGGCACTTCCAACCAGCGCAGAAGTCGACGCTGGAAGGCGTCGTGCCCTTCGCGTTGCCGGAGCAGCGCGCGCAGTAGTTCGAGCGGCACGAGCTCGACATGGTGCCGCGCCTCTTCGCTCAAGATGACCTGAGCGAGCACCCGCTTGGTTAAATCCTCTCCGCTTACCGCATCCAGCACCCGCACTGCCTCGCTCCCGGCAAATACTTCGACCAGGTCCTCCAGTGTCACATAGCGGCTAGCACGAGTGTCGTATAGGCGACGGTTGCCATACTTTCGGATCAGTCTTTCGCCGGGAGAGGCAGGGGCCGTCGCATATCGGCGGCGAGGCTTGTCGCGCATATGCCTACTGTAGCTCAACTCTTGTGCATTGCAACATTGGAGTTGTTGCAGTGCACAAGAGGCGCTACCGCGAGGCTACTGGAAGAGTGGGCAGTGGTCGTCGCTAGTCGCGAAGCAACGGTTATGGCAGGCGTTGCCATTCAGCGGCACAATGCCGCACGGGAGGCAGCAGAGTGTGCCGGGACCGCAGGCATCGTCGTTGCCACCGCCGCACAACGCGCCCGCCGGTACGACTCGGCGCCAACCCTGCGATGCAACTAGAACGTGGCCCCAATTGCCGGAAAGGAAGTGGCCGGCGAGCAGTGCATTCTTCGTGTATAGATCGTCTTCTAGCGCCGCACGGTCCGCGCTGGTGCCGGGCACCTTGGATACATCCGCCCCGTGAAGATTAGCGGCCTTCGAGGAGTTGAGCTTGACCACATGCAACGCCGGGCACGGCGCTTTGATGCAGACGATGCCCGATGGAGATCCGCGGTAGAGAAGATCGCCCTGCTTGGGTGCCCCGTAGGATGCCGACATCCACGCCTCGCTCACGGCGAGTTTGGAGGACCCATTGCCCCCCGCGACCAGCTTACCGCGCAACACCACTCCGCCACTACCGAAGCCAGCCCTCACCTTGTCGGAAAGCACCTGGCCCACCGCAAGGCCTGCCAAGTCGAGCGTACTGACGTAACACTCCGTGTGCCAAGTGCCGTCGAGACATTTGGTGTTGGGAAAATTCGCGCGCCTCACCCAGTAGCCGCCGCAAGCTGGAAAGGCACACTTTCGGAAATCCGGACGGCCGAGATAGTAGGTGCCGGCAGTCTTGAGCTCGGCGGAGCTCTCTTCGATCGAGCTGTCCGCTGGATCCATCGTGCCGCAGGCGGGAAGGGCGAGTAGCAAACCGAGAACTAGAAGGCGAGAGAGAAATGAGATCATGACACGCTCCACAAAAAGTGGGGCGTCTCTAGCACAGGGAGCGACGGGTTGGAAGAGGGTTATTGCTCTTCGAAAGCCTGGGCCAGGTCCGCTACCAGATCATCGACGTGCTCAATCCCCACCGAAATGCGGACCAGCCCATCGGAAATGCCCAGCCGCTCGCGCTGCTCACGCGGGATAGAAGCGTGGGTCATGATCGCCGGATGCTCGATCAGCGACTCGACTCCTCCCAAGCTTTCGGCGCAGGCGAAGAGGCGCACCCGCTTGAGGAGTGAGCGAGCGCGCTCGAGGGCACCGTTCGACCCCGGCCGGATGACAAAGCTGATCATGCCGCCCATGCCGACCATCTGCCGGCGCGCCAGCGCGTGTTGCGGGTGGGAAGGGAGGCCCGGATAGATCACCCGCTCCACGGCGGCGTGCGCTTCCAGCCACTCGGCAATCCGCTGCGCGTTCTCCGCGTGGCGTACCATGCGCAACGGCAGAGTCTTGGTTCCACGTAGCACCAGGAATGAGTCCATCGGCGACGGTACAGCGCCAATCGCATTCTGCAAGAAGGCGAGCCGATCGCCGAGCTCCCGATCCGCGGCGATGACGGCGCCACCGATGACATCGGAGTGGCCGTTGAGATACTTGGTGGTCGAGTGAACCACCAAATGTGCTCCCAGCTCGAGCGGCCGCTGAAAGCAGGGCGTGAGAAAGGTATTGTCGACGGCCAGAAGCACGTTGCGCTTCCGGCAGATCTCCGCAACGGCTGCGATATCGCAGAGCTTCAGCAGCGGGTTGGTCGGCGTCTCGACCCAGCACAGCTTGGTCTCCGACCGAATCGCCTCGGCAAAACCCTCGGGCCGCACCGGATCGACGTAGCTGATACGGACGCCGAACTGCTTCATCACCCGCTCGAAAATGCGATAGGTGCCACCATAGATATCATCGCCCGCGACGATGTGGTCGCCCGCCGCCAATAGATGCAGTACGTTGACCGTCGCGGCACAGCCCGATGCATAAGCCAACCCGCGCGCGCCCCCCTCGAGGGCCGCCAAATTGGCCTCCAGCGCAAAGCGCGTCGGATTGTGGCTGCGCGAATACTCGAAGCCCTTGTGCTCGCCCGGTCCCTCCTGGGCA
>JAHFDT010000222.1 GCA_023248875.1 Myxococcales bacterium
TCGTGGCCATATCCGTCAGAACACTGGCCGCGTCGCCCCCGCCCTGAGAGACGTTCGCAGTGTCACATCCCCCGAGCAGCGATAGCGCTAGGAGCAATCTAGGGTTCATGGGCTCTCCTCGGCGATGGCTTCTGACAGAATATGGCGAAATGTCCCCCAAATCTTCTATTTGTCGTGAACCATCGCACCCCTGTAAGATGGTTTGGCGGTGAACATCTCTCTCGACCTGGGTGAGCTACAGCTCAACAAGCGCTTCTTCATCGGCAAGGTATTACCGGCGCTGGACGGCTCGCGCCTGGGCTCGGTGATCGATATCGGCTGCGGCAGCGGTATCTACGTCGAACTGTGTCGGCAGATCCAGGAGGCGGTGCATCCGGGGGTGCCGATGCGCTGCTACCACGGCATCGACCAGCAGGAGCTGCGTCCTCTCGAAGAGCGCTACCCGTTTTTCCGTGGCCATCAGCTGCAGCTCTGCCGTGACTCGCTCCCCGAGCTGCCCGAGGTGGAGACGGTACTCTGCTGTGAGGTGATCTACTACCTGCCCTGCTGGGAGCAGGTGGTCGACTACATGCTGCAGCACGCCACGGTGCAGGTGGCCTTCGACCTCATGTACTTTCTCGACCACCGCCGGGAGCCGGTGGTGGCGCCGCTCACCTACTGCAAGGGCTCCGAGCACCTCACCTATCTCATTCGCAGTCTCGGCGAATTCGAAAGGGCGATCGATCGGCTTCTGACCAAACATCCCGCAGCGCGGGTGGCTCATCGCGCGGAGTGGCCGATCTCACCGGTGGCGATGCAGAACTGGACCGGGATCGCTGACCTGCAGGTCACCAACGGTTGGCTGGTGATCCGCAAGGACTAGGCGTGGTATTCTCAGAATCTATGCAAGCGGTCGAAAGGGAGGATGCACGGCCGTCGCTTCGCGAGCAGCAGGAGCTCACCGAAGTGACCGCTCTGGTGCACCGGATCACCGCACGTCATGCCCAGCTGTCAGCGGCGAAGTCCGCCGATCTCCACGCGACGCCGGTGGGCTCCCTCTCCTCTTTGACGGGCGAAACCCAGCTCGGGCAGCTGGTCGAGCGCGCCGCTCGGTGCGGTCTCGGCGTGCCGGGCGCCGATCTCTTGCGGATCGCGCTGGCGGCGGAGCGAGATGTTTTTTGCTTCCGCGCCCTCGGTCAGCTGGCCCCCGATCCGGTGCGGCCGGGAATTGGCGTAGAGGCGCTGGCGATCGTGGCTGCCTATCTTGGCCATGGCACCGATGCGGTGCTGAGCGCACTTTCGCCCGAGGGGGTGCTGCGCCGGCTGGGTCTCGTGGAGATGGTGCGTGCCGAGGGGCCACTGCTCGCGCAGCGGTTCGCGGTGGCACCGCGCCTCGTCGCGTGGCTGGCCACCGGGAAATTGGCAGCGCTCTATCCCATGCAGCTTCAGCTCCCGCCCCCGATCGAACAGCTCACCGTGGCCGCCGGCGTGCGGGAGCGACTGGTTCGCCACTTCGGTGCGGGGGTTGGACCGGTGGGTCTCTGGTTGGCAGGGCCGCGCGGCGTCGGCAAGCGATCGCTGCTGGCGGCGTTGGCGGCGGCCTCGGGCCGGAGGCTGATCTCCATCCCTTACCAGCGCGCGCTGGACAAGAGTGGCGAGAGTGGCGCTGAGCTGGTGGCCATGCTGTGGCGCGAAGCGCTCCTATTCGATGCCATCGTTTGCATCCAAGATGCCGAGTCGAATGGGCAGCTCCAGGTTTTTTATGAGCTACTGCGACGCGCAGAGGTGCCGACCGTATTTACCTCGGTGACAGCGCCGCCACTGGGCGAGTTTGACGTGGCACCGCCGCTGGTCGAGATGCCCGAACCGGGGATTGCCGCGCGCGCCGCGCTATGGCGCAGCGAATTGCCCGGGTGCGAGCGCATCGATGAAATTGCCGGGCAGTTTAGACTGTCGCCCGGCCGGTTGGTGCGCGTGGCCGCCGCCGCACGGGCCGCGGGCCGGGAAGCCGAGCACCCGCCCACGGTTCAGAACGTCGTCCAGGCGATCTCGGCCGAAGTGTCCCAGAAGATCGCGCTCCTCGGAACCAAGATCGAGGACCAGCAGGGTTGGGACGATCTGGTGCTGCCCCCCGATACGCTCGATGCCATGCGGGAGATTGTCAGCCGAGCTCGTTGGCGGTTCAAAGTTCTCACGCAGTGGGGCTTTCAGCGCAAGCTGGCCAAGGGAGTAGGGCTATCGGCGCTCTTCTCGGGGCCGCCCGGAACGGGCAAGACGATGGTTGCCGGGATCATCGCGCGCGAGCTGGGGCTCGAACTCTATCAAATCGATCTGTCCCGAATGGTGTCGAAGTGGGTCGGAGAGACGGAGAAGAATCTGTCGGAGGTGTTCGACGCGGCCGATTGGGGCAATGTGCTGCTGCTGTTCGATGAGGCGGATTCGCTGTTTGCCAAGCGCACCGAGGTGAAGTCTGCGAACGACCGGTTTTCTAATCTCGAGACCAACTATTTGTTGCAGCGCATCGAGCGCTTCGAAGGAATTTCGATTTTGACCACCAATCTGGAAGGGAGCATCGATCCCGCTTTCCGACGGCGGCTGACCTTCCGGGTCCATTTTCCCATGCCCGATGTGGGTGAGCGCGAGCTTTTGTGGCGACGCATGCTTCCCAAGGAGGCGGAGGTGGAGGGCGATCTGCAATTTCGCAAGATGGCGGAGAAGTATGAGCTGTCAGGTGGCAACATTCGCAATGCGATGCTGCGCGCAGCCTTCCTAGCAGCGGGGGAGAGGCGGGCGATCGCGATGAAGCATATCGAGCGGGCGGTGGTGCTCGAGTATCAGGATGCAGGTATGATTTCGGTGGGCGGACGACTTCACTCGTGAGGTGCTAGATGAGTTTCTTCGGACTGTTTGACTCGAAAGAGGAGAAGGCGCAAAAGCGAGAAGAGGAGCGCAAGCAGCACGAGGTAGAGCGCGCTGAAACGGAGATGTACGCGGCCGTGAAGGGCGGTGGCGATGGAATGAGCCATGATCGGATCGTCCTGTTCGATACCAAGGCCCACAATATCGTGCACCGGATCGCCAGCATGCCCTTGGCGCGTGCGGAGTATGTGGTCAAGATGGAGTACGACTATGCCTATTTGAAGGAGGACCTCGGGGAGGGGGAGCGTGCGGCACTCGATTCGATCCGCAATGCGGTGCTCATACCGGCACTCAAGCGCATCGAGAGCGTGGCGATCGCCCAGATGGTCCGCGGTGCCAGGGACTGGCTCGCATCCAATGACTCGGCCACTCGCAAGGGGTTCCACGAGGTCTTCCTCAATACCATTGCTCCCACCGTCATGGGATGCGAACCGGGCGAAGATCACTGGCTCGCCAACAAGGTTTGGGAGAGCCAACTGGCCTCGCTGGCTCCAGCTGAAAAAGCCCAGCCGACGAAGATCGATGAGAGCGGGGATCCCAGCGATATGGAGATCATCGATTCAACCGATGTGCGGCACAAGAGCCATTCTCACGGCCACCATCGCAAGCACCACGGCTAAGGCAAACCCCAAAGGCGGCGCAGCGCCCATTCGCTAAAGAAGAAGAGCGCGGCCAGCACTAGCGACCAGCCGGTCGACCAGAGCTCGATATCGTGTTCGCGATCGATCCGCGCGATCCGCGGTGGGCGGAAGTTGAGATTGCTCCAGCCGTCGCTGAGTCGGAGAAAACGGCCGCCGGTCGCCTCGGCGACGGCACGGAGCAGTTCAGGTCGCGCTTCGGGCTGGTCGAGCTCGCGACCCGCGGCACGAACCACCAGCACCGCCTCATCGTGCAGAGCCGCATCGCCACCGGGCACTCTCGCCAAGAGGCGATACCCGCCGGGCGCATCGACAGGTAATTCGTAGGACGCGGCACCCTCGTCGTCGGTACGCAGGGTTTCCCGAACCAGCGGTGGGCCGCCCGGGCCGATCCGTGCGACCGTGAGCACCACGGTGCGCTGCCGAGCGGGGCGATAGTCAGGGCCCAGTGCCTTGAGCAGGATCTTAACCCGCTCGCCACTCGTGTACTCGGTCCGGTCGCTCTCGACGCGCAGCAGGCGCAGCTCGGGATCGTGGATCAGCCAACGGATGGCATTTTCCCAAAAACGTTGGTAGGCGCGCTGGCCCACTTCGGCCGCTTGGGACGGGGCCAGGGCCGCGCCAAAGCCCCAGCGCCACGAGGAGTCCGATCCGAATGCGAGCGACCGTCCCTTGCCAAATTCACCGATGGAGAGGATCGGCATCGGCTGGCCATCGCTGCCTTTGAGGGTGGGATGTACCGCCAGAACCTGAGCGCCTGGCCGGGCGCGTGCGACCCCATTGGCGCCTTCGAGCGGCGGCAGCGCCTGCCAGCGAGTGCCACTCTCCTGGGGATCCAGCGAAAGGGCAGTGATGGGGTGCGAACGTCCGACCGAAGTAGGCCGGAACGAGAAGGGCGCAAGGGAGATGGCCTCCGGCGAACCCTCGTCAAGGAGCTCGATGGGCAGCACCTCGGCCACCGGCGTGTGTGCATAGCCGCCGGTCGAGAAGGAGAGATCGCCGCCGATCATCGCGAGTCCGCCACCCTCTTCGACGTAGCGCTTGATCTCGGGGAGATAGACCGACATGCCGTAGGGCGCGTAGTTGAAATTCTGCAGAAACACGACATCGAACGAGCGCAGCTGTTGCTTGAAAAGTTCTTCGGTGGGGAAGGGAATCAGCGAGAGCTCATCGGGAGAAACGGTTTCGAGATCCTCGCCATTGCGCAGGATGAAGAAGGAGATGAGGTCGACGTTGGGATCGTGCTTGAGCAGGCTGCGCAAGAAGCGCTCGTCCCACGACGGGCGCCCGGCCACCTGGAGTACACGGATCTTATCGCGCACAATGCGGAGCACGAACGGACGCGTGTTGTTGCTGGTGATCGCCTCCCCAGCGAGAACCGGGATCGACACTTCGTAGAGGTAGTGGCCGACCCGATCGGGCGTGAATTCGAAAACCGCTCTCTGTTCCGGTCGATCGGTGAGCACCAGCTCGGTCGTCTTGATGACCAGGGTATCGCGCTTGAGAGTGACCGGAAGGCGGCGGCCGATCCAGCCGGCGCTTTGGGTGCCCTGTGCGCGCACGACCGCTTCGATCTTGACCACGTTGTGAGCGAAAGCGAAATCGTCAGCGACAAGACGTGGGATCGACAGATCGTGCAGGTCCGGCTCGCCGATGGAGACCGCGTGGATGGGCACGTCGAGCCCAGCGAGTAGCGCGCGATTGGCAGCATCTAGCGGTAGCTCGTGGCCGAGGCGGCCGGTGTCGATGCCATCGCTGAGCACCAGCACGCCGCCGAGATTGTGGTCGGGATAGCGCAGGCGAAGTGCCTCGAGCGCTTCGCCCAGTTCGCTCGCTGGAGCGCGTGCCGGAATGGTCTGCGCCAAAGTCGTTTCGCTGGCTGGGGAGAGGGCGCTGCCAAAGGTATAGAAATCGATCGCATGCTCCTGGCGCAGGCGCGCAAGGTCGGGGGCAGCACGGGCGATCCGCGCGGCTGTGCGTTCGGCGCGGGTCGGTAGGTCGGCTCGTTCCCGCAGCCCCATCGAGGCCGAACCGTCGACCAGGATCGCCATGCGGTTGGGGGTGCGCGTCACGTGGGCCAGCCGTAGCGTCGGCTGAACGAATAGGGCCCAGGCCAGCACGACCCCTCCGATGCGCAGTCCGAGCAGCAGCCAAGCGCGGGCGGATAGCCGTCGCGCGCCGCCAAACTGGAGCCACAGAATCAGCAGGGTTGCAGCGGTCGCGAGGAGCAACGCGGTACGGCTCCAGGGCGCAGCGAAGGCCAAGTGCCATTCGTTGAAACCGCTCATGGCTGCCAGCGGCG
>JAHFDT010000223.1 GCA_023248875.1 Myxococcales bacterium
GAGCCCGCTTCCGGCTCAGTCATTGCGAAAGCAGCAATGAGTTCGCCGCGTGCGGCACGCGGGAGGAGCATGCGTTTCTGCGCATCGCTTCCTGCCAGCGCGATGGGAAAGGTGCCGAGCCCCTGCACTGCGAAGAGGGCATCGGCCAGCGATGAACGATAGGCAAGCGCGCGGCGGATGGTGCACAGCTCGGTCAGGGAAACGCGATCGCGATCGACGGCGACGCAGGCGCGAAGGAGCTCGGCCTTTGCGAGTGCAGAAATGATCGCACGGGGATCCTCTTCGTGCTCCAGTGTGCGCGCGGTCTCCTCCAGAAGAGTCATTCGAAATTTGGCTCGCGTTTTTCGACAAAGGCTTCGTAGGCGGCGCGAAAGTCGGGATGTGCCATGCAGATCTGCTGCGCCTGCGCCTCGGCCTCGAGGGCATCGGCCAATGAGAGGGCGGGCTCGAGGGTGAGCATCCGCTTGGTCATGCCGAGGGCAAAGCGGGGGCCGCGGGCGAGGCGCTCCGCCAGAGCACGTGCTTCGGGGATGACACCCTCAGGGGCTACGACGCGATTCACGAGACCGATGCGCAGTGCCTCGTTGGCAAGAAGGGTATCGCCGAGCATGAGGATTTCGGTGGCGCGCGCGAGCCCCACCACTTGGGGCAGTAGCCAAGCTGCGCCCATATCGGCCCCCGCGAGCCCCACCTTGACGAACAGAAAGGCGATTTTAGCCTGGTCTGAAGCGATGCGGAAATCGCAGGCCAGTGCGATCACCGCTCCCGCGCCCGCGGCGACGCCATTGATGGCCGCAATGATCGGGCGGTCGAGGTTGCGAAGATTGCCGATGAGCTCACCGGTCATGCGGGTAAACGCAAGGCGCTCGGCGGGGCTCATGGCGAACAGCGGGCCGATGATATCGTGCACGCTGCCGCCCGAGCAGAAGCCGCGCCCGGCGCCGGTGATGATCAGCGCACGCAGTTTGGGTTCGTCGCGCAGCGCGCGGAGCACATCGGTGAGCTCTCGGTAGACTTGAAAGGTGAGCGAGTTGAGGCTCTCGGGCCGATCGAGGGTGACGGTCCCGATCCCCTGTGCATCGAGTTCGAAGCGAAAGCTCTGGGGGGCATTCATGGGCGATCCTCGATGACCGCGAGTCCCTCGATCTCGACGAGCGCGCCATCCTCTAATAGATCGGCTACTTGAACTAGGGCCATCGCCGGATAGTGGCTCCCCAGGTGTTTGCGATAGGTCTCGCCTACCTCCTTGAGTGCGCCGAGGTAGTGGCGCTTATCGGTGACATAGATGCGTAACGAGAGCAGATCCTCAGGCCGGGCGCCCGCTGCAGCGAGCACGCAAGCGAGATTGGCGAGCGCCTGGCCCCATTGCGGCAAAAACTCCGAGGAGACAAGCTTTTTGTGGGCATCCCAGCCGATCTGTCCGGCGAGTGCTAAGGTGCGGCCACGACCCATTGCGGCGTGGCTATAACCGCCCGGCTTGGCGAGCCCTGGGGGGTTGATGAGAGTGGCAGGCATGGGCGAAGGCTAGCGGAGACAGGGGTAGACATCAAGATGATTTTGCATTAGCATTTTGATGTATGAGGACAACGATCGCCTTGGAAGATGAGCTGTTGCGCCTCCTGAAGAAACGAGCCGCCGATGAGAATCGCTCCCTGCAGGCGCTCGTCAATGACCTGCTGCGTAGAGCCCTCACTTCACTCGGACGACCGAGGGGATATCGGCTGAAGCTGCCGGTGTGGAAGGCGGCTGAACGGCCGGGGGTCGATATTACCGATCGCGATCAGCTTTACGATCTCATGGATCGTCGGTGATCGCAGTCGACACCAATGTCCTGGTCTATGCTGCGATCGCGTCGAGCGAACGCCACAGCCGGGCCAGTGCGATCCTGTTGAAGCTCGCGGAGGGAGCCGAAGGCTGGGCGATCCCTTGGCCCTGCCTGTACGAATTCCTACGCGTGGTGACCCATCCCCGGGTCTATTCACCGCCTATGCCGCTAAAAAAGGCCCGTGCCGCGGTCGCCGAAATTGTTCGCTCTCCATCGCTGGTGCTGCTTTCAGAAACCGATCGCCACGCCGCGATGCTGGCGACCGTGCTTTCAGAAACGGATGTGGTGGGCAATCTCATGCACGACGCTCACATCGCGGCGCTGTGCCGGGAATATGGCGTGGCCGAGATTATTACGGGCGATCGTGATTTTCTTCGCTTTCGCGGGTTCAAAGTGACGAATCCGTTTTGATCCGCTCCACTTCGTCGAGGAACAGCTCGCACTCTTCGTCCGTGGAGTAGAAGTGGGGCGACATGCGGATGCCCGAGGAGGGGCGGTGGTCGCAAAGAAACTTCCGGCGGTTGAGCTCTTTGGCGACGAGCTCCGAACCGGCAAAGTCGAAGCAAACCGTGCCGCCGCGCCGTTCGGGAGCGCGCGGGGAACGGAGCGTGTAACCGGCCGCGTCGCAGCGGGAGATGACGCGCGCGGTTTGGCGTAGCGATTTTTCGCGGATCTTTTCAATGCCAATTTCGCCGATGATCTCGGCGCCGGCACGGGCCTGATAAAGCGCGATGATGGCGTGGGTGCCACCCGCATAGCGCCACACCGAGTCGGCATAGTCCTGCGCAGGCATGGTGAAGGCGAAGGGGGCGCGGTGGCCAAACCAGCCGGTGACGCGCGGGGCAAATTCGGGGATGCGGTCGCGTCGGACATAGAGGTAGGCCGCGCCGGGGCCGCCGCATAGCCACTTGACGGAACCGCCGCAGGCGAAGTCGACGCCCAACTCCTCGACGGAAAAGGGCACGATACCGGCCGACTGATAGCAGTCGAGCAGCACCAGTGCGCCCATCTCGTGTGCACGCGCGACGATCGTTTGGACGTCTTTGATCGCCGACGATCGAAATAGCACGTGCGAGATCGGGACCATGGCGGTGCGGCGATCGATCGCTTCGCACAGGCGGATGGTATCGACTTCGACTCCATCGGCTGAGGGCACGATACAGACCTCGGCGCCACGACGTTCTTCGGCCTTCCAGAGGTAGCTCACCGATGGAAAATTGAGCTCCGAGAAGACGATCTTATTGCGCTCCCGATAGTCGAGGCAGCTGGCGATGACCGCCTGTACTGAGGAGACATTGGTGTGCATCATCACCGTGTCGGTGGGGGCACCGATGATCCGGCCGATGCGAGTAGCGGTGCGCTCGACTTCGGGCAGCAACTCCTCCCAGGCGAGGATGCCGCGCTCGACCCATAAATTGGTGAACTCCGCGATGTGATCGCACGCCTTCGCCGGCATGGCGCCGAGCGAATGCGAGACCATGTAGATGCTCTTCGTTAGCGATGGAAATTGTGCACGCCAGCGCAGCAAAGGATCGTCAGCCATGGTACCCCCGGTCGGCGCCATGCGGATGGCTGCGCGACCACTCGGCAAAGAGCTCGTCGCGCACTTCCCAGAGCGCCGGGAAGAAGCGGTGCCTAGCTCCCTCGGCGAGCAGATCGCTCGGCTTGCCCTTGAGCGACGGGGTACCCGCACCGATGATGCGATAGACCAACAATAGATGGCGCGCACGCCAAGCCTGCAGCGCCTGGTCGAAGTCGACCAGCCCTTCAGCGACGGCAAAGAGATCCGGATGGCGACGCGGATCTTCGTAAATGTCGCGCAGCTGGGTCGGCCGGCGCTCGAGCAGTGCGGCGAAATCGGGCCAGATTTCGGCGGGAATTGCGAGCAGCCGTCGAAAGCCGGGCGACTCCTGGCCGGAGCCGCGGCCGAGCGCGTTGCGGATCGTCATGTAGTCGCGCGGCGACATGGTGTCGAGCAGGGCCAATTGATCGATGAGCAGCTGCTGGACCCGTCTGACCCGCTCGAGGGTGCGGACCGCCTGTATCGGCTGGTCCTTCCGCAGCGCCTCCCGGAGCTCGGCGAGCTCGTGCTCGCATAGCTTCATCCACAGCTCCGCCACCTGGTGGACGGTCTGAAACTGCAGCTCATCATGGCAGCAGAGCTCCTCGGGGCGCTTCTGGAGCCGCAACAGCTCCTCGGTGCGGAGATATTTTTCGTAGTCGGTGAGGTTCGTCATGGTATTGGGATTGTTAGCCAATTTTCGATAAATTAGCACTCCTGTTCGGCTATTGACAACGCCGAACGAGTGGTTAGTCTGCCAGTCCATGCCGCTCTATGACTACGGGTGCCAAGGCTGCGGTCACCAGTTCGAAGTCCAGCAGAAGCTCGCCGATGATCCGCTTAAGAATTGTCCCGCGTGTGGTAAGGCTTTGCTGGAAAAGATCATCTCGGCGGCGGCCTTCGTGCTCAAGGGCGGCGGCTGGTACAAGGACGGTTACGGTAATCCCGGAAAACCGCGCACTGAAAATCAGCGCACCGATCGCCTGCAGAAAGCGATCGACGATGACAAGAAAAAGACGACGAGCCCCACTACTGAATCTACTGCATCCAGCGGTCTCTCCGCCCCATCTACTGGTGGGGGTGGGGATGGGGATGGTAAAGGAACCGCCGCCGCATAAACGAGCCAGTATTAATAAGGAGAACGTACCATGAACATTCGTCCGCTCCATGATCGTATTCTCGTCAAACGTCTCGCCGAACAGGATCGCACCGCCGGTGGCCTCTACATCCCGGACACCGCCAAGGAGAAGCCCATCGAGGCCGAAGTGGTGGCAGTGGGTAATGGCAAGTTCCTCGAGGACGGAACGGTTCGCAAGCTGGAGGTCAAGGCGGGCGACAAGGTGCTGTTTGGCAAGTACTCCGGATCCGTGGTCAAGCTCGGCGGCGAGGAGCATTTGATTCTGCGTGAGGATGACATCCTTGCGGTGATCGAGAAATAAGGGGGACCCATGGCTGCTAAGGAAATCGTATTCAATCAGGACGCCCGGACGTACATCGCGTACGGACTTAACACGCTTGCTAACGCGGTAAAAGTGACGCTCGGCCCCCGCGGCCGCAACGTCGTCCTCGAGAAATCGTGGGGCGCACCAACGGTGACCAAGGACGGCGTCACGGTCGCCAAGGAGATCGAGCTGGAAAACAAGATGGCGAATATGGGCGCCCAGATGGTCAAGGAGGTCGCGTCCAAGACCTCCGATGTCGCCGGTGATGGCACGACTACGGCGACGGTGCTGGCCCAGGCGATCTATCTCGAGGGCGCGAAGCTGGTGACGGCGGGCGCCAACCCGATGGAGCTCAAGCGCGGCATCGATGCCGCGGTGGAGACGGTCTTCCAGACGCTGAAGGAGCTGTCGGTTCCCACCAAGGGCAAGAAGGAGATCGCTCAGGTCGGCACCATCAGCGCCAACGGCGAGAGCGTGATCGGCGAGCTGATCGCTGAGGCGATGGAGAAGGTGGGCAAGGAGGGGGTCATCACCGTCGAAGAGGCGAAGTCGATGGAGACGACTCTGAATGTGGTCGAGGGGATGCAGTTCGATCGCGGCTACCTCTCGCCCTATTTCGTGACCGATTCGGAGCGCATGGAGGCGGTGCTCGACGACGCCTATATCCTCATCCACGAGAAGAAGGTTTCGGCGATGAAGGATCTTCTGCCGCTGCTCGAGCAGGTGGCTAAGACTGGCAAGCCGTTTCTGCTTGTTGCCGAGGATGTGGACGGTGAGGCACTGGCGACGCTGGTCGTCAACAAGCTGCGCGGCACGTTGCATGTGTGCGCGGTCAAGGCGCCGGGCTTTGGTGACCGCCGCAAGGAGATGTTGAAGGATCTGGCGGTGCTGACAGGTGGGCAGGCAGTGACCGAGGATCTCGGTCTCAAGCTCGAGGGTCTGACGCTCCAGGATCTCGGTCGGGCCAAGCATGTC
>JAHFDT010000041.1:0-2619 GCA_023248875.1 Myxococcales bacterium
TGTTTGGTGGCACGATGAACTTCCCGGATTTTTTCATCCACAAAGCTGGCGAGCGCGTTGACATACCCCTCATCTGCGTCGCTCTTCAGCGGATAGCGCTGCCCAGCGATCCTGACCGCAAATGAGCGTTTCACCAGAGTTCCCTTCTCGGCCGACGAATGAAAGAGCCACTCTACCGCGCAAGCGATCGCAGTCAAGCGGGGATTCCGGTCGGTGTTTTGTTGTTAAAATGGACGAATTCTGCAAAGATGCGGCACTTTGCATCGCGGTGCCACTGACTGGCCGCAACTCGAAAAGGAGAATGCCCATGATCCGGAATATGCTGATCGCGTTTACCCTGCTTGCTTCTGCCTCCTGGACCATCGCTCGCGCCGACGAGGCCCCCAAAGGTGAGAAGGCCGAGCACAAGGCCGAGCACAAGGCCGAGAAGGCTGAACACAAGGCGGAGAAGGCCGAGCACAAGGCCGAGAAGGCCGAGCACAAGGCCGAAGCCAAGGCGGAAAAGGCCGAGCACAAGGCGGAGAAGGCCGAAGCCAAGGCGGAAAAGGCCGAGCACAAAGCCGAGAAGCACGAACACCCCGACAAGAAGTAACGCCACCTTTGGGGCCCGGGGATGCCCGGGCCTTTTTCTTGCCCATGCGCCCATTCCTGGTCACTACACTGCTCCTCGTCCGAGCGAGTAGTGCTTTTGCTCATGCCATCAGCGACGATTTCACCCTCGGCGCAACCCAGGCGACGTCCACCAACCCGAGTTCCTGGTTCCTGTCCGATCGGGTGGGCGGTGTGGCCGAACTCGGAGAGAAGCTAACCCTACGCCTGGATACGACCTACACCTACGATGCTCCAACGCCTCCCCCGGCGGGTGCCAATTTTCGCAACGATGGGGGTAACATTTTCCTGCTCAATCTGTCGGCGGACTGGCAGGCAACGCGCCGCTTTTCTTTTTATGTTGGAGGGAGCTACTCGCCCCCCAGCACGACCTCTACGGATACCTCAGTCGATATCACGGTGTCGGGAAAAGATGGGGAGAAGACCGAATCGACCGATGCCCAGCTATCCTCTCGAAGTCAATCGGGCGGAGGATCGATCGGCGCGTCCTTTGATACCGATGGAGAGTCCAATGCCGAAACTACGGTAGATGCCTCGATCGGAGCGAACTACTACGATTCGACGCAGCAGCTCACAGCCTTTTGGTCGAAGATCCAGAACCGGGTCATCCCCGCCTCTCAATACCAGCAGTATTGCGATTCTCACAAAGCAACGCTGACCCCGCGCCAGGCATCGCTCTGCAACCTGGCGGCTCCGCACCAGTATGGTCTGCTTCAGCTGCGCTTCAACGCAGCCATCACCGAGACGCTCTACGACAATACTGACCTCGGCCTTTCAGCGACCTACTACCTCTACAACCAAGATCCTACTCAGGTGGGCTACTACTCGAAGACCGTGACCGGCCGCACCGACCGTCCCCCCTCCTCCACCGACTTTGGCGGTGGTATGCCGGTGGCTGCCTACTGGTATTCCCTGGCGCCCTCGCTGACCCACCGTTTCGGCAAGTTCTCCACCGGGATGTCGTTGCAATTCGCACAGTACGTTTCCGCCCCCGGCGAAGGCTTCAGCTACGATCTCATGCTGGGAATCAAGCTGCAGTACAAGTTCAATTCACATTTTCGGCTCTGGCTCAAGGGCAACGGGCAGCGCGATGTCGATTCCACCGGAACCTCGTCGATCAGCGGCTGGCTGACCCTGGGCGCAAAGTACATCTTTTGAGCGATTCCCTCAGTCGATCGGCCAACCGGGTGTAACGCCGATCGGTATCGCAAGTTTCCACCGCGCGCCGAATCGCCCGCTCGGACCCTACCAGCACCACCAGCCGCTTTCCGCGTGTGATGGCCGTATAGAGCAGGTTGCGCCGCAGTAGCACAAAGTGCTGGGGCAAGAGCGTGATCACCACCGCCGGATACTCACTGCCCTGACTCTTGTGAATGCTCATGGCGTAGGCGAGCTCTAGATCGCCGATCGCCTCCCCTTCATAGATGATCCTGCGATCGTCAAAGCGAGCCTCCAGCTTTCCCGACGCCACATCCACTGCCACCACCTCGCCCACGTCTCCGTTGAACACATCGCGATCATAATCGTTACGCGACTGCATCACCTTATCGCCGACCCTCAGTTCCGTGCGCCCCCGCCGCTCCATCCCCGTCCTCCCCGGGTTCAGCACCTCCTGCAGGCCGCGATTGAGCGACTCCGTTCCCGCTTCTCCGCGGTGCATCGGCGTCAGCACCTGGATCTCCCGCAACGGATCGAAGCCAAACACCTGCGGAATGCGTTCGCGGCAGAGTCGAAGGACGAGCTCCTTCGCACGCGCCGGATCATCCGTCGAAACCAGGAAAAAATCTCCCGCGCGATCGCCCTCGAGCGCTCCTTCGGGATAGCGCCCTTCCAACACCTGGTGGGCATTCTCGACGATTCGGCTCCCTTCACCTTGCCGATAGATCCGACTGAGCCGAACCACCGGCACCACCTGCGAGGCGATGAGATCCCCGAGTACCTGGCCCGGGCCCACGGATGGCAGCTGGTCGGAATCCCCCACCAGCAGCACCGTTGCCCCGAGCGGCACCG
>JAHFDT010000041.1:2629-24220 GCA_023248875.1 Myxococcales bacterium
AAGAGCGCACGCGCCAGCAGAACATCGAGCATCGAGGCTTCGTCCACTACGATGAGATCCGCCTCCAGCGGCCGCTTCTCGTCGCGCCCCCATCCCGTCCCCTTCTCGGACCCACCCCGTCCAGATTCTAACAAGCGATGGAGGGTTTGTGCCGATCGTCCCGTGGCTTCCGCCAGCCGATTGGCAGCTCTCCCCGTCGGAGCTGCCAGTACGACCCGCCGACGGGCCTCCTCCCACTTCGCCACGATCGTCCGGACGACAGTGGTTTTTCCCGTGCCAGGACCGCCAGTGATCACCGAGACCGCCGACTCGCCGACCATGGCCACTGCACGCTGCTGCTCTTCCGAAAGAGTTTGGCTGGTCGCCTCCCCCTTGAGTCGCGGCGCCCCCGCCGGTGCTGCCGACAGCAGCGCTCCGATCTGCCGCGCGACCGCGGTTTCTGCCGCGTGCAGCCGCGGTAGCCAAATCCCGTCCCCTTCGCAGATCACTGCATGCTGCCCGATCAACCGAACAAGCGCCTGTTCGAGCGCGCCCGGCTCCACCGCCATCAGCTCCCCCGCCCGCATGAGCAGCTCTGAGCGAGGCGCAAAAAGACTTCCCTCATCGGCAAGAGTCTCGAGCGTCTCGTAGACTCCCGCCTCCAGCCGCAGCGGAGAGCTGACATCGATCCCCATCCGTCGAGCGATCTCATCGGCGGTTTTAAACCCAATGCCTGGAATCTCGCGCGCCAATAAGTAGGGATTCTTTTCGAGGCGAGCGATGGCCTGATCGCCCCAGATCTTCCGAATCCGCACGG
Source organism: Myxococcales bacterium (assembly GCA_023248875.1). Classification (GTDB taxonomy): domain Bacteria; phylum Myxococcota_A; class Polyangia; order Palsa-1104; family SHYY01; genus JAHFDT01. Next base: position 3,426 of record JAHFDT010000041.1, read on the forward strand.
CATAGGTGGCAGAAATACCCTGCCCCTGCAGAAAGACCATGACTTCGCGCTCCGCCCGCCGTGCCTTCACCTCCTCCGCGACGCTCAGCGCCCGCCGCTTGCCCAGCCCTTTTACCTGAGCCGCCCGCCACGGCTCCTGCTCCAGCACGTCGATTGTTCGTTCGCCAAACGCGGCGACTAGCCGCTCCGCAGTGCGGGGACCGATCCCCGAAAGCCCCTCCAAATAGCGCGATACTCCCGCCACGCTGGTAGGCCGGACGGCGATGGCGCGATCAGCGCGGATCTGTTCACCATGCGTCGGATGGTGCTCCCACACCCCCTCGACACGCACCTGCTCGCCGCGGTTCAGCTCCCCCAGCGCGCCGAGCACCATGACCGGTCGTCCCTCCACCTCCAGTCGCACCACCGAAAAGCGGCCATCGCCCGACGAGAAGACCACCCGATCTACCGTACCCTCGACGGCTGCTGGTTTGAGCGCCACAGCGCGTGATTCTATAGCTCTCCTGGGTTGGCGCCACCGAAACTGGCTCGATAGGCCGCCTCGATATCGCACGCCGCTGCTCGCTGTGCGCTCTGGCCGGTTGCCAACTTGATCCCCACCGTCGAAAAGCGCGATACCCTGCGGCCGTCTGGTTCGCGCAGCTCGAGCTCCTCGCCACTCTCGCGAATACCATTGCCCCCGAGATGGCGTTCGCCCACCCGAATGAGCTTCGTCCCTGAGGCTGGAGGGATATCCACACCATCGTGTTCCAAGAAATCCTTCGGAACGATCAGGGCCAGCTGGCCAGGCTCTAGCATCGCGGATGGAATGCGACTGGCGCCCCTTTCGTCGGCCAGCTCCAGCCCCCCCAGATCGACCGCCTCTCTGCCCGTGTTCTGGATTTCGACAAATTGCTGTACGAGCGTCCCCGTGCGGGGCTTAGACAGCACCTCGGTGATCGTCAGGGTGCGGGAAGAAAAGGCTGGCACAGCCAACGGTCCTAGCGTGGATTCGGGCACGGTGGACTCATCGCTGAGGTGGAGGCTCGCGCTCGCATCCCCTTCTAAGAGCGGCACGCTTAACTGATGCACGAAACCTCGAACCGCTTCGTCCTGACAAAGCGACCCGACACAGAGACGTGCGCTGGCTGCAACATCGGTCTCGAAGTTCGCGATCAGGCACCCGCTCGATGCGACAAGCGCCACCTCGTGTGCCCTCGGGGAGTGGATCCGTAGCTGCTGTCCAGTTTGGAAACTGGGCGGTTTGGCGTAGCGGAAGGGCGATTCCCCGGCTTCGTCCATGATCGGCAGCCTCGCGATCACTGCAATCGTGCGCTCTTCTGGGAGCGGCGCCACCGGCCAGATGGAAAATGTGTTTCCGTCCTGGGCTGAAATAGTCGCGGCAAGGGGCTGGGCGGCATCGAAGAGTTGCAGCGATCGAGCGTCGACGCCCGAAACGGGGCGCGAGAAGCGCACCTGGACCGCGCGCAAATTGCGCACCACATCGACCGAGCCCTCTTCTGGATCGCAGAGCGTCCACGTGGGCGCACCGATTTCAGCGCCGCCCGTGAGAAAGATCCGTGTTGCCGCACGCAGCGGGCGCATGCCGCCGGAGCGTAGTAATGTGGTGGCCAGCACGGTGTGCAATGTTCGAGGCGCAAGCGGGCGTGTGGGCTGAAAGTGCACGACCGCGCCATCGCCTTCCACCGCGCCGGGAACCAGACGCTGGCGCTCCTCCTTCTTCAGGGGATGGTTAGCCCCTCCCTGGAATGGTCCGTTGACCTCGCCCTCGATGAGCAGGACCGACTCCGAACTGACACTCTCGCGATCGATCGGAGACGAGAAACGCAGTTCGATCACCCCGGTAGGGCTCACCTCGACTGGGACGCCGTCCACACTGGTGGATACCAACTCCGGCACTGAAGCCCCCAAGCCGCCGCTGCCACACCCGGCACACACAAGTACCACTACCCCTCTTAGGCCCATCGCCCCCTCCCGCTGCCCCCGGGCAGTTGCGAAGGTTATCGGCGCGCGCCCCGAAAGGTTGCGATGAATTCTAGTTTTTCTTTACCTTGAGCGCGATCGCATCGTAGAGGCTATCGAGCGCGAGCGTGGTCGATAGGAAAATACGGGTGGCCCCACCGGGCGCATAGAAGGGATTGCCGAAGCTGCCGTCAGGATTCAAGAGCCCGCGGTAGACGTAGTAGCCCAAGCTCAAGCTCACCCAATCCTTGAGATCGTAGTCGACGCTGGCGATAAACCAACCGCTGGTGCGCAACCGCTGATCCTCCACAGAATGTTCGACCACGGTCTTGCCACCGATACGATCCATCAGCGTCACATCGGGCGTCGCATAGGCCCAGTTATCGAGCACGATATAGCTCGCCCCCAAGGAGAGCTTCTTGGTCGGCGCATATTTGCCGCCGAACGAAGCGACCAAATTGAATGCGCTGTTCATCCGGCCGGTATTCTGCGAGCACAGCTGCGGCGCAAAATCGGCCGAAACGCAGCCGTAGCTCGAATCGATGACCGCACCCGAAGTGCTGCTCTGAAACGCATGCGAGCCCGCGAGCCCCAGCGTCAGCTCGAAATCACCGATCTTAGTCTCGAACTCCCGCTTCGCTCCGGCGGTCAAGCCGAGGGTAACGATGTTGGTGGCCATGCGCGATTCCAGCGACAGCGGCCACAGCGCCCTCACCCCGACCGTCGACTGGACCCCCCACACCTTCGGGATCCCGGTGTAGACGACATCGGTCCAGAGATCGCCCCAGCGCGGTTCGCGGGCGTGCGTGGTGTCGGCCGCATTGAGCCATTCCAGTGTCAAATCGAGTCGCCCCCGGAACTGGAAGTTATGGGGCAGCGCCAACCGAGGGCGGAAGGAGAACCACCACTCGTAACTCGGGATCGCGGACTGCTGGCTCCCCTGAAAAACCGTATCTGGAGTGGTCGACTGATCGAGGATCAAGATACTGCCCTTGAATCGAGCCGACGGCGACGCCGAGGCCGAAGCGGTCGCCTCCCCCGCCGGAGCATCGGCGCGAGCGACCGCCGGAGCCATCGCTCCGGCGATCACTGCGACGAGAAGTGCTGTAGAACGACTCCCCTTCATGGGCCGCCTACTCCGGCCACGCGGCTTTGCCATTGCCCAGATACACCGTCAGCTCACGCAGGCTGTTGACGAGGTCCAAGTACTTATGTTCCTGGAGCTCGAGCTGCGCCGCTTCAGCCGGCTTATTGTCGGCAATCGCCTTGTTCCGGAGAGCGTCGATATCCTGCAGATGCAGGATCATGCGTGCTGCGATACCGGCCTCCTCGGCCACCTTCCCCGTGGCCGGGTGGACATAGGGCGACCCTCCCACCTTTTCGCCGACATCACCGGCGCCCGTTCCCATATGAAGTGCTCGGAAGGTCTGGTGCGACCAAGGATCGGTAAAGGAGACCGTGTTCTTGTCCGGATCCTTGACTGAAATGGATCCTAGAGCACCATCGACCCACAAGCGGCTGAATTCCATATAGCGCTGGTCGTAAGTGGAGGGGAACAGCGCGGTGGTCAAGATCGCCGACATCAGCTGAACGGTGAACTGGGCCTGCGGATCGATCGCCTGATGGGTGTTATCGAACACACGGCCGTTGGTCCCCGGCCCCTTCCCGGTTGGGAGGTTGAGGGTCGCCAAGTTGGTGCGTTGAACCACGGGAGTGCCGACCGTGCTCACGATCGGCGCAAAATCATTCGTGTCCTCGGCGAGCACACCACCAAACAGGCGCAGGGTCTGTTCGGGAAACATGGTGTAGAAACTCACCTTGAACCGGCGGATATCGACCGGGGTATCGCGCCCGAGCAGATAGAGCTCGGGATCGGTGAGCGAGAACACCGACAACAGACGGTCGTAGTAGGCCCCTGCGCGGTTGAGGTGCTCGTACCACCAGCCTCCGGTATCGTTGCGCCAGTTCGATTCGAAGAAGCGCCCCTGGTTGATGGGAATGTCGACGGAGCCGTTGTAGACCTGCGTCATCAACTTCGTGCCATCGAACTGGGTGAGGAGCTTGTGGCGTCCCACCTCCGGCATGGTGAGCAGTGAGACCAGGGTGTCGGCGGACATCGACATCGTCACCTGATTCACGTAGCCGCCATACTCGGACGGCTTATTGGCGTAGTCCTGGAAGTTTTTCCCAGTGCCAAAGAAGTCCTGCCAGCTGGCGATTTCAAAGAACAGCATCTGGGTCACCTGGTGCAGCTGCTCCATATAGCGCATCCACATGCGGTCGACATACTTGCCGGTCGAGAACCCGCTGCGCAGGTGGGCAAAGCTATTTTGGAAGTAGTAGTCGAGCAGGTGCGACGTCACGTAGTGGAGCGACTCGTAGGGATCGGGACCGGCATCGTAGCGCTGATCCTGCCACACGAGGCCGGCGCGGCCGTCTGTGTCGAACCGGTAGGGCACGAGGAGATGGCCGTCGGTGGTCACATTGGTGAAGTCGGGGCTGCCCCAGCCATCGATCGACATCTCGGCAGTTTCGCGGAGGAACACATTGTAACGGTTGTCATCGCCGATGTCGGGGGTACCGTCCGGCTTGGCGCCGAAGATCTTGGGGATTTGGACGTAGTGCACGCCGTGGATCGGACCGTTTCCGCCCTGTTTCTGCCAGTCGCGCAGGTCGAGTGGCAAGGAGACGCCGGTGCCAGCGGTCTGCGACGAATAGACCACGCCCGCGCTGAAGTCCTTCACGTTCTTGAAGGCCTCCACCATGTTCACATAGCCGCCCTTGACGAAAGCGTAGTCATAGCGGCCGATGCCTCGCGCGTCCTCGTTGAGGCCCTTGTAGTCCATGACCGAGGAGTAGGCCCACTCGTCGACGCGGCCGGCGATCTCCTCCTTGGAGTAGTACTTTCCGTCCGCAGGATCGGCCAGATACTCGTAGCGTGGGCGCAAACCACGGTCGTGGTTGCCCTTGCCATCGACCTTGTCGGGATGGCCCTTGCCGCGGATCTTCCAGTAGTTGTCGAAGTAGTTGATGGCGTCGGCCGAAGCGGTGAAGTTATGACGCTGACCGATCGAGTGGCCAAGCTCGTGAGCCAGAACTCCGTGGTGGATGAATTGGGCCGCGTAGTAACGCATGAGCTCATAGTCGGTGCCATTCTTGAAATCCCAGTCGCGGCCAAACGCGATCGGTCCATCTTCCGGATCGCTCGCCAGGATCGGCGGCCCGTCCTTCAAGCGCTGCGCGAGACCGAGCAACATGTCGTCGCTAAAGGGCGCTTCGAAGTCGCATTCCCAGGCCGAGACGCGCTGCCGCAGCCGTTCGAGAACGCGACGGAATTCAGGGGACTGCTGGCGCAACGGTGAAGCCGCTTCGAGGGTCCGAGGGAGCACCGAGCCGGGATCCTGATCCCCGGTCGGCGCGAGGAGCACCTGCTGGTTGTTCATCATCATGGCTTCCAACGAAGTGCCCCGCAGACTGGCGAGCCGCTGTGCGGCACGGCTGTTGCCGTCACCGAACAGCCGACCTTTCAGCATGCGTTGCCGACCGATCTCCAGAGCCCCCGGCTTGTTGGGGTCCTTGGACTTGAGCGTCAGGCCCGTGTCGGGCGTGAACCAGCCGGCTCCCGGCAGCACCATCCGAGCCAGGCCCGTCTTGCCGGTGAGGTCGGAAAGCGACGCCACCTCACGCAGAGGCTGGTCGAGCACCTCCGCCGAGGGGGTCTGGCCACTGCCCAGCTGCTTCATCGAATCGAGGATGAACGAGCCATCGGCGATGTTCTTGATATCGATATCGCCGTTGAGCGCCTTGACGAGCTCCACGAGCCAGGCGCCGTACGTATCCGTGATGGTCTGCCACACCGCACCGCGGCCAACGATCATCTCGCCGGTCTCCGGATCGGAAGCGATATTAGCGAGGCCCCAGTAGCCCTGCGCATCGTAGTCGGGGATGGCGCCGATCATGCTGTAGCGCAGATCGCCGAGCCGCGAGACGGTACTCTGCGCTCCGCAGGCTGGAAGGTCCCAACCCTTGGCGTGCGCTGCATCGACATCGGCCTGGCTATGCTGCCCCGTCCCCTCCGCCGAGCCCCATACCGGGCTGTGGCAGCCGAGGAAGATGAACTTGGCATCGGCGCCGAGCTTGGGATCGAGGCCCGTGACGGCCGCAGCGTTGCAAGGGTTGGCGTCCACCGACATGGCGGTCGGGTCGATGTTCTTTTCGATTTCGCACTCGTGGCGTCGCGCAGCCACCACCGCCTGCAGGAAGGCGTCGTTCCACTCTTTGACGATCTGCTCGGTCACCGGCTGCATATAGCCGGGGTAGTTGGGCGACTCGTGGTAGGGGATCGGCCGCACCTGGCGCTGCCGGAAGGGCATCAGGCAGAGGCCGCGGTTATCCGCCCGGGTGTAGGCGACCGCCTGGTCGCAGTAGGATTGCTGATCGACCGAAGTGCAGTCGGCATCGACCGCGCAGCGGTAGAAGTGCTCGCCGCAGGTCTTGGTGGACGAGTCGCAGACCGCCGTTCGCGACACGCCCGTCCCAATGTCAGTCTGTAGGCAATCGTTGTCGGTGTTGCAGGGAATGTCGCTCTTATCGTGGGCCAGTGCCAGGGGTGCGCAGAAGCCTCGATGGTCGGAGGCAGCCGGCTCATTCTTGATGTGGCAGACATTGCCGCCGCTGCAGTCCGCATCGCTATTGCAATTCTGATTGGTATCGGCGCCGAACACCAAGGCGTGGTGGTAGAGCCACATATTATGGCGCGACGCAAAGTGAAGCCGCTGGCTATCGAGCTCGGCATGCTGGACCGAGTCGTAGCCGACGCGCAGCTGGTCAAAAAAGCCAAACCGCTCGAAATCGAGGTAGCTCGATACGGTCGACCCCGGCAGCGGCACGCTCAAGCTGGCCGGCTCGAAGTCGCGGTTCGGGTCGACCCGGCGGTAGGCGGCCCGGAAAGCGAGCTCGGCCGGCGCGCAGTCGCTGGCGCCATGGCTCAGCCAGCACAGCGGGATACGGTAGTTGGTGCCATCCCAATTGACGGACAGCTCTTCCGGGTGAAGCACCGCGCGGTTGACGACATCAAAATAGGTAAGCTTGCGAGTGGGTCCATCGCCCTGGTACTCGAAGACCGGCGCGTTGGGATCGTTCGGGGTGTTGATGAACACCGGCACCGGTTCGGAGCGCACCCTCCCCTCCTCGAGGTCGGCGTAGAACATCGCGGAGTTGTAGCCGCTGATGAGGTTCTGCGACCAGTCGACGCGCATGTAGCGGCGCTGGTACCAGGGGCGATCGCTGCTGTTCTCATCGATGACGTTCAACTCTTCACCGGTGGTGGAGTTGTAGTCGCGGCGGATGTCGAAGTGCTTGGAGATCGCGTAGACGGCGGCGACGTCACCCACTTGCGGTTTTTGACCTACTCCGCCGGAGCCCGACGGTGCGTTATGCAAGAACTCGTAGGCTTCGCGGGCGATGAGGAAGCGCTCGCTCACCTCCCAGCGGATCTTGTTGGAGTCGCTGTAGGAGGTGATGCCCGTGAAGCCGATGGTGGCGGGCTTGGCGATGATGGTGGTCTGTGTGTAGAAGGCCGGTTCGCGGGCGAGCAGCGCGGTCGAAAGCGTTTCGGGCGCCGCCCCGCCGGACAGTGCCGCGTACTGGACGGGAATAAGATCCGCCTTGTCGAGGTAATCTGGTTGAACGCGGTTGATGGGAGCGCGAGAGCCCACACACTCGACGAGGCCGAGTGCACCAACGACTAGGATCAAGCTACGCTTCGACATGCGGTCTCCTCCTCCTGGGTACGGTCGGCGTGACCTTCAGCAAGATCAGCGCCATGTGCCTTTTCGCGAAAGCCCAGAAGCATTCGCACGAAATGGTGTCCGAGATCAAGACACTGTCACTTAATTAACGGACGGCTGCTGCCCGAGGCCCTGTACCTTCTTCCGAGCGGCGGCGGCGGTGCCCCTTACAGCTGGGCTCGATCGGCCGTGTCCGAGCCGCTATCATGACGATAATGGGCTCGTATCGCCTACTCGCACTGGTCACGCTCGCAAGCCTTTTCCTTTCCGGCTGCCCCTCGCCTCCGCCGGTCGGCGACGGTGGCTCCGATGGCGGCGAGCGGAACATCGTCCCCGTGACGATCCAGACCGAAATAAGCCGAGCGCTCACGCTCCGCGACGGCGTGCAGGTCTTGAGCGATGACGTGGCCCGCTCCATCACGGTCTCCTCTGAAGGGATCAGCTTCTCGGCCGGCGGCAACCAATCGCTCCTTTCGCTCCAGCCGGGCGCCGTGCTCGTGAGTAGCTACGGCGCTGGCTTCCTTCGCAAAGTGACGCGCGTCGAGGGACCCACGACCAGCGGGGCGAGCCTCTCGATCGCCGCTTCCAGCGACGACCAGATCAAGGTCTTCACCTCCGTCGCCGATCTGACCGACGTCATCGGCGATGGTTCGTGGAAATGGGTCGTCACGCCCGACCCCTTGACCGGGACGCTGGATCCGCTCACCGCCGAAGGCGCGCTCGATTCCCAGATCTCCTTGCTGACCAAGTGGGGCCTTAAGCCCCAATTCACCGTCGAGATACAGATCGACAAGGGAACGATCACGCGGATCGAGGCAGAGGGGCTGAGCGATCTCTCGCTCGATTGGAAAGCATCGCTCGCCCTGAAGGGAGAGTACTCCTGGACCAGGGAGGGGAGCCTCCCCGAGCTACCGATCTATCGGGGCGTCTCCTTGCTCGGGCCACTCCCCGTCGTCGTCTCACTCGACCTGACCGCCAAAACCGGCCTCGGATTCGACATCAAGGCGCGGGCCAAGGCGACCATCGGAGGGCGCTGTTCGAAGCGGTTGGGTGGGAAGGTCGTCTACGACAGCGTCACCCAGGCGTGGGCGCTCTCCGACCAGTCCACGCCGCTCGACTGCCCGATCGATGAGCCGGTGCTCGACTACGTTGACGCCTCCGCGACCGGCTCCATGTTCCTCAAGCCCAACCTGGAGCTTCGCCTCTACGAAGCGGTCGGCGCCTACGCGGGCCTGAGCGGAGCGATCGACCTGCACGTGCAGGCGTGCCCTCCCCCGAGCCGGTGGCGAGCCGATCTGACCACCCGGTTCCACGTGGGGGTCGCCGCAGGTATCACCAACCAGGCAAAGGATCTGTACGTCGATGAGGCGAAGACGAACCTTGGCAACGGAAAGATTCCGACGCCAGAAATCTGCGACTACTACGAGTGGGCGCAGTGGCACATCCCGGCCGACGCACCCGATCCCGCCGTCTATGCGATCGCCAACGGCACGGTGACCGACACGGTCACGAACCTCGTCTGGCAACAGGACGTCGCACCGTCCCAGATCAACTGGAACGAGGCCAGCACCTACTGCGACAACCTCGTCCTCGGAGTCACCAAGGGCTGGCGTTTACCGACGGCGATCGAGCTCCAGTCCATCGCCCGCTACGCCGGCAGCGCCCCGCTCGGGAAGAATCCGTGGCCCGCGATCGATCCCAACGTATTCTTAGGCCCCGCGGGGATGTACTGGACCTCGTCCGCCTACGCCGGCCAGGCAGGTTCCGCATGGACGGTCGAATTCACGCGTGGAGGCGTACAGAAGGACGACACCACGAAGCTCCACACGGTGCGGTGCGTGTGGGTGAAGCCGGCAGAGGGAGTCCCGCTCGCCCACTTCACCATCGACAAGAGCGGTTCGAACGTGATCGATTCCAAGACGGGGCTTACCTGGCAGCGAGGCGCATCGGCGACCCCCTTCTCGACGTTCGCCGAGGCCCAGCAGTACTGCATCGATCAAGGCCTGCGCCTGCCCACGATCAAGGAGCTGCGCAGCCTCGTCAAGATCCGGACCTTCAACCCAGCCATCGATGCCACCATTTTCCCGGGAACGGCATCGGGAAGGTTCTGGTCGAACACCCTTTTGTGCGAATACACGATCGACTGGAGCGACCTTAACAATCCTCATCGCGTCTGTCTCAACGACTTCTGGTACACCAACTTCGACGACGGGAGCGCCGTGTTCGTTCCACGCTACGCCACCAGCGCACCGGTGCGCTGCGTGAAGTGATGGCCCGCTTGGGGGAGCCACACTCGAGGACCTTTCCGTCCCCCTCGCTCGACGAAGCCTCGCGAGCCGTCCCCTGCCGCGCGTCCCTCGCGTTGATGGGTCAAGGTGGAGCCGCGCGCAGCAGCCAACAGCGCGCCTCGACGTGACCCTCCCGAATGACATCGGAGCAGAACGGATCGACTGGGTCCCGAAGCGGTTGGCCATGATGTCGGGCATTATGGCGCACGTAGTTCAGCGCGTCCTTCACCTGGGTGGGTGTACGTAATACTCGATGGTGATAGCGGTCGGCAAACACCCGACCGCTGCGCTCCATCATTCGATTGAGCCCCTTGGCGAGGCGGATCGACAACCCTTGCACGCCACGCGATAAAGCCCGGCGGTCGGTTGCCTCGCAAATCAGATGAAAGTGGTTGCCCTGCACCGAAAAGTGGACCAGGCGAAAGCCAAAGCGCTCGCACCCCGCAACGAAGGCTCTATTAATGATGCGAAAACAGCGCCGGGTTCGCAGATTCCATACTTGTTTCTGCACCCGCAGAGTGATGTGTACTGGCAGATGGTGCGTCAGTGTCGGCCTCTTCAGATGAGAGACCCCGGGCCTGTCTGCCTTAGGCGGTCGCCCCGCGCCTTTGCGCTTTCCGCCCCAGCTTAGGAGGCGAAGTGTCAGCTGCGTGCTCATGGATCTAAAATATATGCTAATTCAAGACAGCCTCGCCGTCAAGCTTGTATTGGTCTGTATGGGCGGGTGCATAGGTCAGGGTGTTCTGGGTGCTGGCCTGAGGACCTGCATTGCAAACGGCTCCGGGGACGCTTCGCTCAGCCTGTGGACAGCCGCAGACGGACTGCCCACAGGCTGGCCCCATCGCCTCACAGGGTCGCTACCTGTCGTTTTCTTCTTCCAGAGAGCGGTCCTTCGGACGGCGGCGGACGGCTGAGGCGGCGGGGGCTTTCCTGGGGGCAGCGTCTGCGCTGTCCCTAGGAAAAGGCGAAGCCGTCCCCGACGCCGTTCTACGCCGCCCGTCAGGCCCAACGCGAAGAGACGCTGACCAGGGGATCGTCTGGAGCATTGTGCTAGATTCTGCCCGTGCTGGTTCTTGCTTCCGCCTCACCGCGCCGACTTGAGCTATTGCGATCAGCGGGCATCGATCCGCGGGTCGATCCGGCGGCCATCGACGAATCACCGCGCGCGGGCGAAGAGCCGGTGGAATATGCCGCCCGGCTGGCGCGCGAAAAGGCGCTGGCGGTCGCGGGGCGCCATCCGGACGCGACCGTGCTCGGCGCCGATACGGTGGTGGTGATCGACCGCGCTCCCCTCGGGAAACCCGTGGATGAGAGAGAGGCGCGCACGATGCTGCACCGTCTCGCCGGGCGGAAACACGAGGTGGTGACGGCAGTTTATTGGGTGCCACCGGGGACGGCAACGGGCGTAGCACTCTCGGTCCTGACCGAAGTGTATTTCCGCGAACTCACCGAACGCGAGATCGAAGGTTACCTCGCTTCGCGCGAGTGGCAGGACAAAGCGGGCGGCTATGCCATCCAAGGCCACGCGGCAAGTTTCGTCCGCGCCATTTCGGGCTCCTATACTAATGTGGTGGGGCTGCCGCTGTGCGAAGTGGTGTGCGAACTGCGCCGCGCGGGAGTGATCGAATGATCGCCGAGCGGTTGGCGGCGGTGAGACAGGAGATCGCCACCGCCGCACAGGCGGCAGGACGCGATCCAGCGACGATCACTCTCGTGGGCGTTTCCAAGCTGCAGACGGCGACCGCGGCGGCCGCGGCGGTGGCGGCGGGGCTCCCCGATCTCGGCGAGAACTACGCCCAAGAGTTGCGCGACAAGGCGCGCCTGGTGATGGGCGCGCGCTGGCATTTTGTCGGCCCGCTGCAGCGCAACAAGGTGAAATATGTCGTCGGTGTAGCGCAGCTCGTCCATTCGCTCGATTGCATTTCCTTGGCCGAAGAGATCGCCCGCAGGGCCGCGACCCAAGGCATCGTCCAGCGCTGTCTCCTCCAGGTCAACGTCGCAGCCGAACCGCAAAAATCGGGCTGCTGGGCGAACGAACTGCCCGCGCTGGTGGAACGATGCCGCGCCCTGCCAGCACTCGAGCTCGTGGGACTCATGTGCATCCCGCCGGCCTCGGATGCGGAGGGCGCCCGCCCGCACTTTCGTGCCTTGGCCGAACTGGCAAGGGCCCATGCGCTACCCGAGCTATCGATGGGGATGAGCGGCGACTTTGCGGTGGCGATTGCCGAGGGAGCGACGATTGTGCGAATCGGAACCGCGATCTTCGGGGAGCGAAGGATTAAGCCGTAAGGACTTCGCCGATGCGGCGCAGGGTCAACGGCGCTTGCACTTCGCCGCGGCAGGCCTGAAAGCAGCGAGTGCAGGTGACCGGCTCGGCCGCGATGTGATCGTACTCGGTGTAGTGCGATACCGGCGGGAGCTCGGCACAGGGGCGCACCATGCCGCCGGGCGAAATATGCAGCGTCTTTTTTCCCGCGGTGCAGCCGGTGATCACATTGCCCTGCACGTAGCTCGGGATCTGGTCGAAGTACCACTGCGTGTTGGCGATATTGCCCTGCGTCTTGCGTAGCTCGCGCAGCTCCTCCAGCACCTCGGCGAGGCGCCCCTGCCGCGCGGTCGGGAACAGGTGGCCGGTGTTTTCCGCCGGCAGCTCGCTGTAGAGCGTGTAGCAGACCGACGCCCCCCACGAATAGGCCAGCTTCGCGATCGGCACCACGTCGTCGAGGTTATCGTTCATGATGATCGAATTCATCTGCACGTTGGCGCCCTTTGCCGTCATCATCGGCACCACGTGTGAAATACGCTTGAACAGCCCCTTGATCTTGCGGTCGTCGTCCTGCCGCTCGTCGGGCCAGTTGAGCGAAATGTTGATCTGGTCGATGCCGGTCTCCATGAGCTTCTGGCAGCGCTCGTCGGTGAGAAACCAGCCGTTGGTGATGATGCCGACATAGCGCCAACCGGGCACATTTTTCACCGCGCGGATGATCTCGAGCGCATCGCGGCGCATGAAGGGCTCGCCACCGCAGATGGTGACGGCAAAGGGCTGAAAGCGCTCGATCACACCGACGAAATCGCCCACCTCCTGCTCGGTCTGCTTCTGCTCTTTCCAGTGGTTGCAGTAGTCGCAGCGCGCGTTGCAGCGGCGGGTGAGCTCGAGCGTGATCGACAGGGGCCGATCATGAATGCGGTTGGCGGCCAGCTGCTTGATCGCATTCAGCCGGAAGCCGAGCGAGTGCTTATACATAGGGCGCTCCTAACACGATTGGACGCCAAGAAGCAATTTGTAAGCCGTGGAAAAAACTGAGGAGTTGTCGTGCGGGTTGATGAACTTTCAACAGTTTGGGTAGCTTTTCACCAGGTCGTGGAGCTCTTTTTTTCGAGCTCCCGGCGCCATGCCTGCTGCTGCTGGTCGTTCGGAACCGCCAAGCCGGCCTGACGACGAGTTTCCAGGTAACCGGGCAGCACCTTGAGCGTCGCCTTGGCGCGCTCCACACGGTGCCGGTTGAGAAGGTGCTTGGCGCCCGCGAGGAGGCCGACCGCCATCACTGTGCCGGCTCCGACGGCGCTCGGCCCTGCGATCCCCAGGCTCGCCTGCTTGATCGTCTCGGCGAGGATCCCGACAGCCGGAAGGGTCGTCGCCAATCCGACTGTGGCCAGCAGGTGGCCGCGGCCGATCGGCTGGGTCGCGGCGTTGACTGCCTGGCGAAACTTGGGATCGAGCCGGCGCAGGGTTCGCAGCTGCGCCGCGGGGCTCCGCTTCGCGAGCGCGGTGGCCATCGGATTGGCCAGTACCGACTGGGGCAAGCTCAGTGAAGCCAAAACGAGCAACAGAAGGCCATAGGTTTTCATGCGGCGCCCGTAGGGCAACTCACATGCCTATGGGACGATCTAGTTGTTTCAGTACTTTACGGAACTGATGGGTGGCTACTCCACTTGCCGCAAGGGCCCGCGTATGAATAAATCGATCGAAGCTCGGCCACGAGGCGTCCGGATGGCAAGGCGCGAGGAGGGAGCTTGCCCGTAGGCAAGTGACCGATGAGCCTCCCCTCAAGTCTACGGAATGGGGGCAAGCCCCCCGCAGCCAGCCGGAATGCATCGGGGGCGAGAACGATCGATTTATTCATACGCGGGCCCTTAGCGCCGGCGGCGGGATCGCACCAGCGCCATCGCCGCCAGCAGCGAGAGCATCAGGGAGCCCGAGGTCCGCCCCAAGGTGCAGCCGCCAAGCTGAAGCGGCGCGACCGCCCGGGGCCTGACCGGGCCAAAGCGGCGGCTCGTGCCATCGAGATGGTGCGCTTCGACCCAATAGCTCGCGCTTTCGGCAATCTCACGGTCCACCCATTCGTAACTCGTCGGCTCCGTCAGCGCCGGCCCCGGCAGCCGCGCTGGATTGCGGCGCTGCTCATCGCCCGCAGCGCTCCGAATCACATCAAAACCGATCGTATCGGGGGAGTAGCCGGCGCGGAAACGGATGGCGACTCCCTCAGCGGTGCGCAGGGCTTCGAGATCGAACACCTCTACCCCGGTGGCGCAGCCGCTGGTACAGCTGTAGTACCAGGTCTGACCGAGGTTAGTGCCGTCGGTACCCCCAAACGTATAGGTCTTGCTGTTGGCGGTGTCATAGACCAGTTTGTGGTAGGAGCGCGTGGAGGGGCTCGAGCCGGTGGCGATCGAGCTCCAGTTGCTGCCATTCCATTCCCAGGTATCATTCAGAGCGTTGCCGTGCTCCCCGCCATGGAGCACCGTCAGTTTCCGTTTGGGATCGTAGGCGAGCGGTACGCGTTGACGGGTAGTGGGCTTGCTCGCAGGGCTCAGAGTGGTCCAGTCGGTGCCATTCCACTCCCAAGTATCGTTGACGTTACTGCTGCCGTTGTACCCCCCAAAAAGAACGCTGATGCCGCGTGAACTGTCGTAGGCCATACCGGGCGCCCGGCGAACCCCCGGCCGGCTAGTGGGGTTCAGCGAGGTCCAATCGGTACCGTTCCAGCTCCAAGTGTCGTTAAAGTGGCTGGTGCCATCGTAGCCACAATAAAGATAGGTCTGGTTGTGGCTGCGGTCATAGACCATCCCGTAGGCATAGCGCAGGGAGGGCTCGCTGGTGGGATTGAGGGACTTCCAGTTGGTGCCGTTCCACTCCCAGGTCTCGGCCACCGTGCCGCTGCCGGTGTTGCCCCCGAACAGCACCGACACCTGGCGACTGGTATCGTAAGCCATCACCACGCCATAGCGGGCGCTCGGCTTGGAGCCGGGGCTGAGCGAGACCCAGTCGGTGCCGTTCCACTCCCAGGTATCGCTCTGCCGCGACGTATTGTTGCCGCCAAAGAGCACGGTTTTTCCGGACGATAACTGGTAGGCCATTCCATAGGCATAGCGGGTGGTGGGCGCGCTGGTCGGGGTCAGTTGCGTCCAGTCGGTCGTATCGGCGCGGGCCAAGCCGGATACCAGAACCGCTCCCCACAGGGCAAGAGCGGTTCTTGGCGCGACTCGTAGCATCATATTCATTATACTTTAAAGTAAAGATCCTCCACTTCTGTAATGGCTGGACCATGATCGTTTGATCAGGAAAAACAGCGCTCGGTTGCGGGGACAGCGAAGGATGGGGTATCACCCTGCCCATGGATAATTCGCGCCCCACGCCGCCGCTGCCCCTCCATGAGCCGGTGCTCTCCTATGCGCCGGGTACACCGGAACGTGCAGCGCTAAAGCATTCGATCGACGAAATGGCGCGCACCGAAATAGAGATCCCACTCTGGATCGGCGGGCGCGAAGTGTCCACCGGTCGCTTCGGCGAGGTGCGGATGCCGCATCGCCACGGCCAGCGGCTGGCGCGCTACCACCAGGCGGGGCCGGAACAGGTCGAGCAGGCGATCGCGGCGGCACGCGCGGCACACGGCCCCTGGTCGCGCATGCCATGGGAGTCGCGGGCGGCGATCTTCTTGCGCGCGGCGGAGCTACTGGCGACGAAGTACCGCCCGATCCTGAATGGTGCGACGATGCTCGGCCAGTCGAAGACGGCGTATCAGGCGGAGATCGATTCGGCCTGCGAGCTGATCGATTTTCTGCGCTGGAACGTCCACTTTGCGGCGCAGATCTATGCCGAGCAGCCGGCCTCGGGGTCGGGAATGTGGAACCGTCTCGAGGCGCGACCGCTCGAAGGTTTCGTATTTGCGGTGACGCCCTTCAACTTTACGGCGATCGCCGGCAATCTGCCGACCGCACCCGCGCTGATGGGCAATACCGTGGTGTGGAAGCCGGCAGCGAGCGCGCTCTTTTCGGGCTGGAAGATCGTCGAGCTCTTGCGGGAAGCGGGGCTGCCCGACGGGGTGATCAATTTTGTGCCGGGGCCGGCGCAGGCGATCGGCGCGGCCGCCCTGGCCAGTCCCGAGCTCGGTGGCATCCACTTCACCGGATCGACGGGCGTGTTCCACCAGATGTGGCGCACGGTGGGCGAGCGCATCGCCAGCTATCGCAGCTACCCGCGTCTGGTCGGCGAAACCGGCGGCAAGGATTTTATCCTTGCACACCCCTCGGCGGACGTGGCCGCGCTGGCGACGGCAATCGTCCGCGGCGGCTTCGAATTCCAGGGGCAGAAGTGCTCGGCTGCCTCGCGCATCTACGTGCCCGATCATCTCTGGCCCGCACTCGAGCCGCTTTTGTGCGACGAGATTCGCTCCATCAAAGTGGGCGACCCGAGCGATTTTTCCAACTTCATGGGCGCGGTGATCGACCGCGCGTCGTTCGAAAACATCTCGCGCTATCTCAGCATTGCGCGCGACACTGCCAAGATCCTCGTCGGGGGTAGCGCCGATAGCCGGGAAGGCTGGTTTGTCTCGCCGACGCTGGTGCAGGTCGACGATCCGAAGCACACGCTGATGCGCGAGGAGATCTTTGGCCCGGTGGTGACACTCTACGTCTACCGTGCCAGCACATGGCCAGAGGTGTTGCGTCTGGTCGATGAGACTTCACCCTATGCGCTGACGGGCGCGGTCTTCGCGCGCGACCGCACGGCGATCGACGAGGCGACGCGGGTGCTGCGTGACGCGGCGGGCAATTTCTATATCAACGACAAGCCGACCGGCGCGGTGGTTGGGCAGCAGCCGTTTGGCGGGGCGCGCGCCTCGGGCACCAACGATAAGGCGGGCAGCGTGATCAACCTCTGGCGCTGGGTGAGCGCGCGCACGATCAAGGAGACCTTCGCGCCACCGATGGACTATCGCTATCCCTTCATGGCGGAGCGGTGACCGCTCGTCGCGCGGTCCTCGCGGGACTCGCCACACTCGGTGCCCGTCCCGCGGCGCTAGGAGCGGCTCTCTTCGCGGGCGCCACCGCGAGCGTGGCTCTGCGCGCGGCCACCGCAGCCAGTGAGGCGCTCCGCCTTCATGGCGCATGGGGCGCCGCCCTGTTGGCGTGGCTCCTCGGTACGCTGCTGGGCACCCTGCTCAGTGGCGCCGCGCTCGCCGCTGCACTGGGAGCCCCCACGGCCCACCAGGCCCTCGGCCGCGGGATCGCACTCCTCTCCCTGACAGCGCTCGAACGCATCCTCTATTTCATGCTAGCGCTGGCGATCTTGGCGCCCGCCTGGCGGGTCGCTGAGCTGCAGCGGCCGGCCCCACTCTCCGCTGCCGCGGTCGCCTGTGCCGCGGTGCCGCCCCTCTTCGCTGCCCTGTGGGCGGTGATCGCCTTTCGCACCGCCATCGCCCGCACCGCCGGGGGCCAACCGTCGCACCTCGCGCTGGCCGAGGGTTTCGCAGCCGCGGTCACCCACGCAGAGGAGCTTGGGCGTCGGCTGCTCTGGGCGGGTGGGGCCACGGCCCCCCTTTGGGCAACCGCGCTATGGCTCCGCCGCTTCCCCCCCGGGCCGGCCGCCGCCGAGCTCCTCCGGGCCGCCGCCTGCGGCGGCCTCTGGGTCGCCGCAATGAGCTGGCTTTACGCCTCGTTTTTACCCGATCCCGATCGTCGATAGAAAGTTTTTCCGGCCTGTTCCCATTTATTCAGTAGAGGCCGCTGCGGCCCAGTGAGGCTCCGATGCCAGGGAGTGAGGCCGTTCAAATGGATGAGAAAGACTTCGATATCCCCACCGCCGTGGAATCTATCCAACCCATAGTAACCCACCGCCGCGACAAGGCATTTCTCGTTTCAATGACCGGCCCCAACCAGGGAAATCCGGTCGAAATCCGGGGGGCAGTCACCCTGATCGGCCGACAGCAGGGTGCGGGCATTCAGATCGAAGATCCCGGGGTATCACGCCGCCACGCCGAGCTCCACCTCGGCCGTGAGGGGCAGATCAGCATCCGGGATTTGGGGTCGCGCAACGGCACCTTCCTCAACGGCACGAAAATCCTGGAATCCCCCCTCCACGATGGCGACAAGATCCGAATTGGCCGCACCACCCTGTTCAAATTCTCTTTCCAGGACTGGATCGACCAGAGCTTTCAGCGCCAGCTGTTCGATTCCGTGGTCCGGGATGGCCTCACCAAGGCCTTCAACCGCCGCTATCTCGTCGAGCGCCTGGGTTCGGAATTCGCCTATGCCGAACGCCACCAGACGCAGCTCGGGCTGGTGCTATTCGATATCGACCATTTCAAGACCGTCAACGATCGATATGGCCACGTCGCCGGCGATCAGGTCCTTTCACACCTGGCGGTGACCACCGACCACGTGATCCGCCGAGAGGATGTCTTTGCCCGCTGCGGAGGAGAAGAGTTCGCCGTGCTCTGTCGCGGTATCCCCGCCTATAATGTCCAATCCTTCAGCGAACGGCTGCGCCAACGAGTGGCGCAGACGCTCTTTGCCGCCGCTGGCGCGACCATCCCCATCACGATCTCGCTGGGAGCGGCGATGCGGCCCTCCGGAATGGCCAACCCGGATCATCTGATGAAACTGGCCGACCAGGCGCTCTACGAGGCCAAGAACGCGGGGCGCAACTGCGTCCGGATGGCAGACTCCCATTTACAATGATGTGTGGGTGCTGGTGGTGGCCGGCGCGGCAAAAAAGAGGTAGTTGGCCAGCATCGGTGCAGTACCGTAGCGCTCGAGATAGTCGCCGGGCTGCGCCCCTTCCAGCGGAACTTCGAGCAGACCGAAGTCGAGGTGGTGGATCGCACTCGACTCGAGCTGTGCCACCAGCTTCTGCATCCGCTTGAGCAGGAGGGGATCGAACACACCCGCGCGCGGCAACTCGGTGATAAGCGCTTCGGCCAACACCAGCTCCACCTCCTGCACCGCCGCCAGCCGCGCCACCGAGGAGACGCAGACGCGGAGATATTTTTCATTCACGGCCGTGCCATCCGCTTCCGCCCGCCCCTCGCGTACTTCCACCAAGGCCGGCTCGCGCCCCACGCACAGGACGTAGACAAAATCGCAAAGATCTTCGTCGCTGCCGGCGCGAAAAAAAGTAGGTGCCTGCAAGCGCTCGCTCAGCGATTGGGCAAGGCGCCGCACCTCCCCGCGCGGGACGCCCTGGCCAAAGCGCTCCGCGTCCTCCGGTCGCCCCCAAAGGCGCTCCGGGTAGATCCGCGCCAACACCTCGTCGATGATGACGCGCTGCTCCCCCTTGTGCTGTTCGCAGCCGCCCTTATTGTGGCAATCGGTGCAGCCGCCCATGCCGAAGGGGTAGCACGTGCGGCCCTGGTGGACAATCACCCACCGTTGCAGCTACCTTCCCGGCCATGAAGCGACTGCCCCTCCTCCCCCTGCTCGCCCTGGTCTTCGCCGCGTGCGGCGGCAAGAGCTGCTCCTGCACCCAGCCGATCCAGGGCGGCTTCCCCATCGATAGCCGGCGCCACGATAACGCGCTGCAGGTGCGCCTCACCAAGGGCGCCTTCGACTTTCTCGGCGAACATGGCAAGGAGCTGGCCGACGCGCTCTTCCCGAGCGGCGATGTCTTCAACATCCCCCCCTCCTGCGGCGGCAAGAATGAGGTCTGCTGTATCAACGGCCAGCCGGCGATGATGTGTCGCCTGAAGGTGCTGGTGCAGAAAATGCTTTTCACGCCTGCGCCCACCCAGACCGTTCACTTCACGGTCACCACGCAGCTCATTTCGCAGGATCAGCTGCCCATCACGTTCGACGCCAGCCTGCTCGGCAAGGCCAAATGCAACATCTGGATCGACACCACCAAGAGCAGCACGCAGTACAAGGAGGTCGAGCTCTCTTCGGACCTCGTGTTCAGTGTCGACGCCACCACACACCTCACCCACATCGCGCTCGCCAACACCAATTTGGCCCATCTCGACGGCAGCATGCTCACCATCACCTCGCAGCCGGGCGATTTCATCTGCGGGATCGCCGATATCAGCCTCATCAAATCCTTCATCTTGAGCCAGGCCAAGCAGCAGCTCACCGACCAGCTGGCCAAGGATGTCGACAAAGCGCTGTGCATGAAGTGCATGGCCAAGGATGAGTGCGATAGCTTTGCCGACGCATGCACCAACGGTTTGTGCATGCGCCAAGGGAGCTGTCTGCAGGAGATCGGCGTACAGGGGAAGACAGATATCGGCAAGGCGCTCGGCAAATATTCGCCCAGCACCCACGCCGGCATGGACCTGTTGTCGGTGCTGGGAAACTACGCCGAAGTGACGCAAAATCTCGGGCTTTCGCTGGGTGGCATCGGCGGCGCTCAAGGCGATCCGCACCACGCCTGCGTACCGATGCGCCCCGCCCCGGCCGTGCCGCAGGTAGGCAAGTGGTCGTCGCTGACGGGCGAGTTGGAGCCGATTTCGAGCAAGCCCTATCACATCGGGCTCGGTCTGCACGA
>JAHFDT010000042.1:0-1132 GCA_023248875.1 Myxococcales bacterium
GCTGCAGCGAATCGGGTGGTGCCCGCTCTGCGCAAGGCCCGTAGACGCCCGCTCCCTACCCCGAGCGCCCTCGCGAATGTGACGTGTTGCGAACCGTGATAAACAGATCAGGTAGTACTAAGGTAGACATTCCATCAGCGACTCACTAAGCTTCTGCGCAACACAGAGGAGACGACTATGGATCGGAACTTAGCGCTCGAGGTGGTGCGTGTCACCGAAGCGGCGGCCATCGCCAGCGCGCGGTGGATGGGGCGAGGCGATGCCAAGGGCGCCGACCAGGCGGCGGTAGATGCGATGCGGCGGGCCTTTGACTCCGTGCGCATCGATGGCACGGTGGTGATCGGCGAAGGCGAGCGCGATGAGGCGCCCATGCTCTTCATTGGTGAACGGGTGGGGAAGCGCGATGGGGAGTCGCCGAAGGTCGATATCGCCGTCGATCCACTCGAGGGCACCAACCTCTGTGCGACGGGATCGCCCGACTCGATCGCAGTGATCGCGATCGCGGAGGACGGGAAGTTTCTGAATGCTCCGGACACCTATATGGATAAGATCGCAGTCGGGTCGGTGGGGCGCGGGGTGATCGATATCAATCGCTCGCCGACCTGGAACCTGCAAGCCCTGGCGGAGGCCAAGCGGTCCAAGGTGGAGGAGCTGACGGCGATCATCCTCGAGCGACCCCGCCATCAAGAGCTGATTGCGGAAGTCCGCCAGGCAGGAGCACGGATTCGTCTGATCAGCGATGGCGATGTTTCGGCGGCGATCGCGACCTGCAAGGACGAAACGGGCATCGACATCCTGTTGGGTATCGGGGGTGCGCCGGAAGGCGTTCTAGCGGCAGCGGCGCTGCGCTCGGTGGGCGGCGACATGCAGGGTCGGCTCAAGTATCGCAACGAGGATGAAAAGCGGCGCGCGGAGAAGATGGGGATCAAGGACCACAACCGCGTCTATCGCGTGGACGAGCTGGCACAGGGCGATGTCATGTTCGCGGCGACCGGCGTTACGGATGGCGCCTTTTTGCGCGGCGTGCACTTCTTTGGCGGCGGAGCCACGACCCACTCGGTGGTGATGCGCTCCAAATCGGGGACCGTGCGGTTTATCGACGCCAAGCATCACTTCGATCGCAAGCCGGACC
>JAHFDT010000042.1:1142-17660 GCA_023248875.1 Myxococcales bacterium
CCATCGACAGTCGACCGGACCGTGTCGTTGTCGGCCGCTCCATTGGGGGCGGCCGGTGGATGTCAGTGCCATCAACTCCTCGGCAGTGGAGCAGCTCCCTGCGCTGAAGGGCGAAGGGACTAGCGTCGACTGTCTGATCGTTCCGGGCTACACGCCGCGGCTGCTTGGGCGTGGGCGGCGCTCGATCCATCCGGAGGCACTCCGACGGTGCGAGCTGGCGGCCACCGATTTGAAGCAGAAGCTGGCGCCGCTGGCGATCGTATCAGGCGGCGCCGTGCACAGCGCTGCCAACGAAGCGGTTCTCATGCGCGAGGCGCTGATGGCGATGGGAATTGCTCCGGAGCGGATTCTGCTGGAGCCCTGCGCCCGTCATTCGACCACCAACCTGCGCAACGCGGGGAGAATCATGCTGCAGTATGGGCTCCGGGTGGCCGAGATCGTTACCAGCGACCGGCTCGGTGTACCACTCTTTCTCGGGCAGGCGTTCTATTTCGGCTATCCCCGGCGCTCGACCTTTCATTGGCGCTGCCGTCGACAACTCGGCTACGAAGTGGGCGAGCTCGCCTGGATCCGCCCGCATCATGTCAGCTTCGTTCCCTCGGCGGATTGTTTGCGAGAGTCGCCTCGTCCGACCGCCGAAGGGGATCGGTAACCAATACCGATACTGTCTCCCCGTAAAAGATTCCCCGTAACTTATTTCAGGGACAAGAACTCCTCGGCAATGCGTTTGATCTCGTTCGCCTCAGCCTGCCCCTTGTGGGTCTTCATGATGTCGCCGATGAGGCGGCCGGTCTGTTTGGGGTCGGTCATGCCCAGTGCCGCGATGCGCTCCTTCACCACTGCACGCAGGGCTGCTTCGTCAAGACCCTTCGGTAAGAAACGTTCGCACACCCCGATCTCAAAGCGCAGCTGGTCCGCTTGCGTTTGGCCGCGCTCACCCGCGGCAACAAACTCCTCAAGCCCTTTTTGTAACTGTTTTCGGTAGGCGCCGATCACATCGCGGACGAGGGTATCATCGACTACACCAGTGAAACCCTTTTGCGTGCGGCGCTCCATCACTTTCGTCTTAATCATGCGCAGCGCATCCATGGTCGGCTGGTCCTTATCGCGCATCGCCTGTTTGAGTAGATCGCTCAGCTCCTGTTCGAGCCCCATGGGAACCTCCAAAGAGGTGGACACTACTCTATTCCTGGCGGGAAGTAGCCTTCAAAGCTGAACTGCGGCGCCTGGCCAAAGGTAATGGCACCAAAAAGATTTACGGCCACCCCGGCGATAATCCAGAACTTGAACCAGCGGGTCATGGGCCGCCCCCCGATCGCGAGCAGGCAGACGAGGAGCACCATGTAGTCGAGGCTGAAGCGGTAGCCGAACTGGATCCAGCCTGAGTTTTGATAAAGCAGGTCGGGGATCGCCATGCAGGCAGTGGTGAGCCAGAGCGGTCGGTGTAGCGGCCCTTTGACCTGGGGCCACAGCAGGTAGAGGAGAGCGGGAGACGTGACCCAGAGCGCGAGGCCGTGATGACTGGTTTGTACGTAGGGCCAGCCGGCGATGATCTTGGGGGTGAGGGCCAACATGCAGGCGAGATTGCGGCCGAGGAAGGTGTAGTTGAAGAGTCCATAGTGCTGGATTCGCTCCTTCCAGCGGACGTTGAGGAAGGTGTGGCCAAATTCGGTGGGCCGTCCGAATCGGACGATGTTATGAGCTGCAGCAGCCAGTCCAACGACGGCAATCGGCGCGCCGAACCGCAGCAGAGTGCGAAGGGCGGCGGCGCGGTCGAAACGGTGCCAACGGTCGCGTAGTTGGGGTAGGAACCCCTGGGGTGCTTCGCCTTCTCGAGGGCGCGAGTGGACGCGGGCGAGCTCCCACAGGAACAGGGGGGCGGCGAACAGGATTTCTGGGCGGCAGAGAAAGCCGCACACGAGGCAGAGTCCTGCGGCAAAGGGATAGCGGGCATCGAGCGCTGCCATGACATAGAGCAGCACCAGTACCACCGATACGACGTGGGCGGTGTACCAGACCTGCCCGATCACGGCGGAATAGTAGAAGACGGAACCGACGCCGAGGAGTGCGGTCAACCAGAGATCTTCGCAGAAGGTTCGCTGGGAAGCCTCGCGTGTGCGCAGCCGGCGTAGCAGTAAGAATAGAAGAGCTGGAGCTAGCGCTGCGATGAGAATGTTGAATAGCACGTCGTTGGTTTCGAGACCCCAGAGGGCGACGAAGGGCAGCATGAGGAGAGCGGGGAAGGGCGGGAAGGAGACGTAGTATTGGGTTTGCCGTCTTTCGATCTCCTCGGGGGTTACATTGACGATGCCATCGCGCATCGTTCGGAAGGCTTGGCTGGTGCCAAAGACCATGGCGCCGCGCAAGACGCGCCCATCTTTGAGCCAAAGCGTTTCAATGTCGGCGCGGTCGTCCATGGTTCCGGGCGCCGCACCGAGATCGAGGCGGCGGTGCAGCCAGCCATCCGCAAGCCGTACATAGTGGTTGTCGTTGGTATGGCCACGCAGCCTCTGGCCAGAGGCTGCCCCGTAAGCGAGCAGTGCCGCCAAGTAGATGGCGATAGCGGTTCGGACATTGCGGGAAAATTTCACTTACGCCTCTCGTAAACCGTAACCAAGGGGACCCCTTCGTCGGCGAGAACATACGACGGCTGGGTGGTGCCGTAAAAGTCCCACATCCAGTGTTCGTACTTATTGAAGTGTAGTTCGTGGATCACGAGGCCAAGGTCGGCCTGCCTCACGCCTGGCTCCTCCAGTCCCGTATCATGCAGATCGGCGCGCAAGAGCCCCTCGCGGACCGATATGTTGAGGGTTGGAGAGGCGTCGTGCCAGTAGATGCCGGCGTGGCGCGGCGCGTGGGCGTTGATCCACGGAAAGACGCCGCGCGCCGAATAGCCCCAGAACTGGCGGTTCATGCCGAGATCGGCACCTCCCGCCGGTCCCCCGGCCAGGAGGTTGTAGTGGGTGAGCGCATAGGGATGGGCGCGCCAAGTTTCGGCAAGCGCAGGGGCCACTGCCATCACGACGAGCAGGGCAAGAGCCGCCTGGGCCGATCGGCCGCGCAGCGACAGCACTTCGATGCAGCGATGGGAGAGTAGGTCCAGTCCAATGCCAGCGGCGATCGCCAGGAAAGGAACGGTGGCGAGCCAATGCTTGGTTTCGCCGAAGATCGGTGCGCCGGAAAAGGCGATGATCGACGGAGGAAACAGAGCGTTGACCGCGAGCAGCAGCGCGGGAGTACGGCCAGCACTCTGTTTTCGCCACCAGCGCCAGAAGAGCAGACCGAATCCTCCCAGCCCCAAGAGGAGCGTGGTGACCGGCAGAGTCAGGCCCGTCAGAACAAAGGGTTCGCTGAACGGGTAGGGCGGCTGGTTAAGATTCTTGCCAAAATACTCAAAGTTGTAGTGCACGTGGTGCAGGTGAAAATTGAGATACTCGCGGAACCGTTCGATCGGGTGGTACCAGAGCCAGGGCCAGTGAGCGTATTCGATCGCAGGACCCAAGAGGGCCATCCAGACGAGGGGGCGCGCGCTCGGGAGTGCCTCCACACGCCGCCCGGCGACGATCGCGATGATGATCCAATGCCCCCCGATGAGAATCGGCAGGAAGAAAGCATTGTGCTTGGTGGCGAGGGCGAGGCCAAAAGCGACGCCGGTCCAAAATCCCCAGCGGCGATCTGTGAGGGAACGCCAGTAGCAGTAGATAGTGCCTAGCCAGGCGGTCACGATGGGCGCGTCGAAACAGGCGAGTTGAGCATGGAAGAACAGCCGGGGGGCGCCGAGGGTCAGCAGCGCAGCGACCAAGCCAGCACGCCGGGAGCAGGCTTGGGCACCAAACAGGTAGACTAGAGCGACCAACAGCCCGCCCGCCAGATCGGCGGGCAGCCGCATCGCCTGGGCGTCGCTCAGCCATCCCAGTGTGCGATGGAACAGGCGCCAGGAGAACCCATACAGTGTTTTCATCAGCGCCGGGTGTTCGTGGTTGAAGCTGAAGCGGCGATCGATGGCCTCGGGACTCACTTGGGCGCGGACCCGCTGGAAGCGGCCTGACGCGATGGCCTCACCTAGTTCGCCGTACCACTGGCTGTAGAGCTCGCCGGCGTCGAAATACTGGGCTTCGTCGCGATTGAACCCTTCGGTGCGGCCGCCCAGCGCGAGGCTCGCCGTTGCCATCAGGCCTAACCACAGGGCCATGCGTCCAAGGGAGATCACGGTCGCGCCTCCGCATGCAACCCGAGGTTTCTCCAGCCGCCCGGGGCGCCTGCGACTTCGAAACGCACGACGTGGCGAACGCCCGCCCAGCGTGAAGTGTCCACGGAGGTGAGCTGCCAGCCGTTGCCGGGAGCGTGCCGGATTTCACTCAGTCGGAACCCATCGATCGATACCTCGATATGGATCGGCGCATCGAGGTGTTTGCGTGTGTCGTATTCACTTGCGCCAGTGTAGATGATGAGTACCTTGCCCAGCCGCGCTTCGGGAAACTCCAGCCGGGTAGTGTGGCTCGGACTGGTGGAGAACTCGAGGCCGCGTCGAGGTTGGAAATCGACCGTGAGGATCCGCGGCTCAACGCGAGTCTCTGGGCAGTGCAGGGTGCTTTGTTCAGAGTAACAGGCTACCTCGTTGCCGCGGCCATCGGTGGGGAACTCGCTGGCATGGGCTCGTCCGTGCTGCGATGTGAAATCATAAGCCACCTCGATCGGCACTTTCTGATACAGGGTCACCCGTATTCGTCCGTGATGGGTCGTCGAGACCGGGTGGGAGCCTACCGCTTCCGGAGCTTGCGCTCCCCGCAGTGAGACTTCCCAGATCCTGCGGTAACGCGCCGCATCGGCTCGGGCGGCCATTTCGACCGGGATCCGATCCCCGAGGTAGAGGCGACCGATGGGATCCGCCCAGCGGGGCGCGAATACGATCAAGTCTTCCGGCTGAAGGTTCGCACGCACCTGAGATGTCGCCGCTTGCCACTCCTCGGGCGTGGCGACCGCGCGACCAGCCAAGAGAGCGCGGGCCGTTTCGATGCCGGAGACTACCGCCAACCCGGCAGCGAAGAGGAGTACCCGATGTCTCATGGCTCCCGATCGCCTCTGCCTTTAGGGACGAGCGCTACGTTCGGATGGGTGGCTGCTCCCGATACGACCGATGGGCCGACCAGGGACACGTCGATCTTATACTCCTCGAGGAAGTGCGGCCAATCTCCCCAGGTTCCGGCGATCTTGTCGTCGAACACTGCCAGATCCCAGCGGTGGTTGCGGATCGCCTCGACCAATCCGACGGGTGGCCCGAGCGCCGCCTGCCGAATATCGAGCACGCCCATTCTGTGGAGATAGGTTCGCTTTCCGGCGAGGTGCGCGTAAAAGGGGTGGAAGGGAATGAGCACCTCGCCGGGAACTTGGCGCAGCCGATCGATGAGCTGCTCTCCGGTCTCGCGATCAGCCGCTGAAGGGACGATGGGACGCACGATGCTCGGCACGTCCTCTTCGCGGTGGGCGAGGACGAGGGGCTGGTGCGGAATCAGGCCGAAGTAGTCGGGCAGGCGGAGCAGCAGCGAGAGCGCTAGCATGAGGTAGACGCCGGATTGCCATGTTCGAGAGGTGAGCAGTGGTCCAGCCGCAGCACCGATGGCGATGGCGGGGAAAAAGATACCGGGGATGTAGGCGTTGGGGTAGGCCCAGTGCGTGCCAAAGCCGATGCAGGCGATCGCGACACCCAGCACGGCGAGGCAGGCGGTGTAGCCGAGCGCTGCCGTGGGCCGCCGTATGAGAGCGACCACTACGAGGATCAGCGCCGGGCCGAGGAGTGCTGCGAGATGGAGGGGAGTCTCGATCAAAGCGCGATGGGTGTAAAAATCGTGCGACTGGTGGAGACGAAAGATGTAGGTCCAAAACCAGCCATCGGTGGTGTGGTTGAGGAGCCACAGCATGGGCAGGCCGGTAATCGCGAGGCTGGCAAGAAAGGTCGGCAGCAGGCGCCAATCGAGCACCGCCAGGGCCAGTGTCGAGGCGACCAAGAAGGGGCTGGCGGTCTGCTTGGTGAAGAAGGCGGCAACCAGCCATAGGCCCGCTCCGACCGCCAAGGCGTGCCGATTGCGGTCATTCCGCCGCTGGCCGTTGAAATCGCGGGCCGACCGATAGAGTGTGATGACCCCCAAGGTGACCAGGGCCAGCCAGAGCGAATCGGGCCGCGCAAGATCGTAGAATGTTCCAGTGCGGACGAAGGCGGCTGCCGGCAGGGCCATCGCGATCGCAGCGGCTAGACGCGATCCTCCGGCGCATGCCGCAAACCGGTAGCCAGCATAGGTAGCCGCCGCGAAGGCCGCAATGGAGATAGAGCGGGCCATTGTGTAGCCTAGCCCCACCACTTTGGCGAGAGCCGCGAGCAGCGCAGGATAGAGAGGAGTGTAGAGGAAAGGGATGAAATCGACCGAGGGAGGACCATAGATGGGTTGGCCCTCGAGGAGGCGGAGGGAGTGGCAGAGCACGCCGCCCTCCATCCATTCGAGGTCGAAGGGGAAGAGCAGGCGCTGAGAGAAAATGTACGCGACGAGGAGGAACCAACTCGCAGCGATCAGAGCTGCAGCGATTCTCACGGCACCACGCGGAGGGTTGCGACGGCGATGTGGTCGTCTGCCGCGCGCGGTCCGGTGGCCACCGCACGCTCGGGGCCACGGAAAAGGCCGACCCGAATCGTGAGTGAACCGGGCGGCCAATTGCGAGGAACGGCCGTCTCGATCGGATCGCGGACATACTGCCCTGGGCGCATCTTCTGCAAGGTAAGCTGCCCTGCCACCGGCTGATGATCGGCGTTGAGGAAGCGCCCATCCTCAGCGACTACGTGGGTGAAGAGGCGCCATCCGGTCGGGATCGGTCGGCGCGCGTGCATGATCAGTTCGAACGTGAGCGTTTCGCCCGCGCGCACGGAGGTTGGCACAGTGGCACCATCGATCTCCAGTAGCTGGCCCAGGTTGCTACCGATCGCCTCTTTGTAGGGAAAGGGGTGAGGGGCGAGGTTAGCCGGGAGGCTCGGTACGCCATCGCCCGGAAGGGCCGTTTGATCCATCCATGCGGCGAGCTCTTGGGTGAGCTGTGCCTCCTCGGGATGGCCATATCCGGCGAGATCGTGCGCCTCTTCGGGATCGCTGGCGAGATGGTACAGCTCAAAGGTGTGGTCCGGCACCACATTGGCGATGAGGTGCCAGACGCTCGTCGCCACCGATTTGCGGACCACTGGCCCTTCGTACTCCACTTCACCGAAGACCTGCCGCGGAGCGAAAGGAGCGCTGCCCGTCATCAGATCGACGAAGCTACGTCCGAGCAGCTGGGGTTCATCGGGCGCGCCCAGTAGATTGAGAAGGGAGGGAAACAGATCGACGTGGCCCACCGGTTCATCGACGACACGCGGCGAAATACCGGGCACTCGCACGATGAAGGGCACTTTGTTTTGCTGGACATAGATGTGGTAGCCGTGCTGGCGGATGTTGTGCTCGCCCAGCCCTTCTCCGTGATCCGAAGTAAGAACGATGATGGATTGATCCCAGAGCCCGGTCTGCTTCAGCGTGTCGAGAACACGCCCCACGTGTAGGTCCGTGAAACGGAGCTCGCCGTCGTACAGATCGGCCTCGCTTTCGCCGAACGCGGGAACCTCGACATGGCGCTCGTAGAGATAATGTGGGTCGTAGAAGTGCATCCAGAGGAAGAGAGGCTGCCTACGGTGCTCCTGGAGATAAGAGATGGCCAGGTCGGCCATCTCCTTGGATGACGAGCCCGCGGCGCGCGCCGGATCGCCGTTGAAGGGATTGGAGTGGAGCCGTGATAGCGAGTAGTCATAATCATCGAAGCCCTGGTCGACGCCCCAGGCGCGCTCGAAGTAGTGGTAGGGGAGAAGGGCTGCCGTGCGGTAACCCCTTTCGTGCAGCATCTCGGCGAGTAGCCGGTTTTTCGGTAGCACCGGGGGGGGCCAATGCTGGGCCGGCGAGCCCCAGGCGATGGTGGATTCATATCGTCCCGTCAGGATCGCAGGAACCGAGTAGCGCGTCGATGGCGAGTGGGCCCAGCCGTTCTTGAATAGGACTGCGTCGCGCGCCAAGGTGTCGATCTGCGGCGTGGTAGCTCGCGGGTAGCCGTAGGCTCCCACGTGATCGGCGCGGACGGCGTCGATGGTGATGAGAATGACATGGGGCTGTTTGGGTACCGTTGCGGGCAGGGGCACAAAGGGCGGGTGTGGCGCTGGATGCGCGGTCGCCTGATGTCCGTTGCAATTCTGGTCAATGCCATCGTCGGGCAGGTCGATTGCCCCAGGATGTATATCGGCATCGAAGTCATCGCAGTCAGCCCCGAGCAGCCCGGAATAGCCATCGCGATCGAAATCAGACACGAGGCGTGCGGTTTCGAGGAGCGGCCCCGCCAAAGCTGCGTGGACGACCGCTGCCTTGCGGACCCGTTCGACTCTCTGTTGATAGAGTCCGGCGGCAATCAGTACCAGAGCGGCGGTCAGAGGGAGGCCTCCGCGGAGCCAGGGGGGCCGTCGATCGAGGCTGGATCCGAGTCCGGCGGCACCTGCCAGCATTCCCGTAGCGAGAGCGATCCCGCTGACGACAAAGGCTGGCCACGGCAGGAGCTTCATGAGCGGCCAGGTGGCGGCCACTCCGACGCCTGCCGCCAGCAGGAGCAGCGCCGCGGCTGTGATGACGGCGGAGAGCGGGCGATTCAGCAGAGGGATGGCCATGCGCCCTTCAGCCCAACGCCGCCAGACGATCCGGCCCACTACGTGAGCCAGCGCGAACCCTGCGATGCAGATCGGCGGTGCCCACAGGCCGATATTCAGTGCCCGTATCGGCGCGGTCATTCGCTTCGCTCCCTGAATTCGTTCGACCAGTTCGAACGTGCCCGCAGCAGCGATGAAAAGGCCGATGAGCCACCAGCCGCTCAGCCAGGCGATCGGTGACGAAAGGCGCAACGTCGGGCGCGGGCCACACGGCAGCAGCGGCGAGAGCAGCCGTGCGAGCAGAAATACGGCCAGACTGATGGGGATCATCAGCATGGCAGCGGTAGTACCGACCAAGGCGGCGATGAGAAAGTGGCCATGGAAGCGAAGCAGCGAAATCAGTGCGATCTGATGGACCCCCCAACCGAACCCAATCGCCCCGGAGGTGCCGGCCAGGCCATAGGCGATCCAGCGACCGGCCGGCCGGTTCTGCGCCTGTTTCGCCAGAGATCCAAGGTCGCTGCATCGGGCCAGGAGAAGAAAGAGCGCTCCTACCAGGAAGCCCATTAGCCCGCCGACACCGGTGTAGAGCGTGGTCAGAAAGAGCCACAGCCGGAGCGATCCATCGGGAAGAAACTGTGCGGTGCCTGGGCGGGCCAGGAGGTAGTCCGCCATCGCACCGAGGGCTCCACCGAGGGCACCGCAAAGTGCCGCATGGGCGACGACTGATGGGCGCGCTCCCCCCGACATGGCGACGGAGTTTGGCGTGTGGTTGCCGATTGGTCAATTGGATATCCCTACTGCGTGCCAGGCCTGTTTGACCGCAACGGCCTTCTCTCCCGAACCAAAGAGATCGACCGCAGCGGCGATGGTGGCATCGGCAGCATCCCGGAAGCCGGAGGTCCGGCCGAGGTAGGTGGTGAGCGCTCGGTACCAGATGAGCTCGGTGGCTCCCGAGCCGATCGCCTTGACGTGTTCACGCGACACCGAGTTGGTCCCGCCCTCAGCCATGAGATAGCCCGCGTGCGAGGCGATGGTCGAGTTGATGTGCACGCCTCCCCGGTCGCCTTCCGTCGCGATCCGCTCGATGATGTGAGCTGGGTTGCCGGTGTGGTGGGGATCCAATAGATCGCGCAGCGAGGTGTGGTAGCCGGGCCGGTAGATCTGCTCCCCGACCGTCCAGTTGGAGCTCGTACTGTGGACTCGGCGCTCGATGAAGCAGCCAAACAGATCGGAGATCGCTTCGTTGAGCGCACCCGACTCGGCCTGATGGCCGAGGTGCGTCGAGGCTTGGGTCACCGCATGGGTGAACTCGTGAGCTACAACGTCGAGTGCCCCCGACAGTGGAGCAAATGTTTTGCCATCCCCATCGCCGAAGACCAGCTGCTTGCCATCCCAGAAGGCGTTGTTGAAGCGCTGTCCGAAATGGACCACCGAGCGCATTCCCCGGCCGCGGTCGGCCCAGCCATCGCGCCCATGTACCTTCGCAAAATAGTCCTGCGTGGCCGTGACGTAGGCGTGGGCATCCACCGCTGCACCCTGCCCCGGATCGGCCTCGTCCCAGCGGTCGGCGCGTTCGCTCGAGAGTTCTCGACCGGGTAGTCGGGCGCCCCCGGCCGCGCTATAGGTTTTTTGGGGGTAGGAGCCGGCCGCGGAGTTTTCCAGGTAGAAGCGCCCATGGCGCTCAGCGATTTCGAGCGTCTGGATCGCGCCAAAGACGCCGCTGCCCGAGCCGCTCAGATCATCGAGCAGCTGTTCGCTTCGGTAGGGCTGCCCCGAGACCGAATCGACGAATACGCTGTATGCGGCAGGACTGATCGCATCTTCGATCGCGACCTCGATGCGCCAGGCGAGGCGTGGTGGGCTTCCCGGTAGGGGGAGGGGATCGATCACCAGCTGCGGCGGACTGGTGGTGATCCGCGCAGCGATGGACAGGCCGGGCGAGACCAGAGCGATGGCCCGAGCCGTGCCTTGGGCGCCGGTCGTCACCGGCGTTAGATCAATCACCGGCAACGGGAAGTAGCGGCCATGAATTCTCAGCAATGCGCCGTGGGCGTCGAAATGGGCGCTCAGCTCGCCGTTCCAGACCGGAACACCGCTTTGATGCTGGTGGAAGCGTGCGTGCGACATGCCTAGCCCATCCAGGTCGGTGCCATCGTGAGTGAGTTCCAGGTCCGGGGCTGCGATGCGAAAGAGTTCGCGGTAGGCGGTGAGAAAGCCGCGAGCGGCATGGGCCGCCGTCACGCCCGGCGAGAGGAGCGGCGCGGTTCGCCCTACCAGAAAGGCTGGCGTGTGAAGAGCATCGTGGTAGCGCACGTGCCAGCGAGTGCGCGTGTCGGCCTCGAGTTGGGCGAGCGCCCGATCCTGAGGATCGAGATCGGGGACATCGGGCGCGGCGGAACAGCCACCGAGCAGCAGCAGGATGAGCGATGTGCGCATGAGCACCTCCGTGAGCGGGGCGCTTAGCAGCTCCTGTGCCTACGGCCGAGACTGATCAAATCAAGAGATCTCGGCACGATCTCCTGAGAATCTGTCCGGCAGCCGGACGTTGTCCGAGCCCCGGACAATGCGCTATGGTGTCGCGCATGAAACTATCTTCCATGTTGGCAGTTGCACTCCTGTTGGGTCTCGGTTGCCGTGGACCGGCGGGGCAGACGGGGCCCGTGATCTCCCATCCATGGGGGCGGTTGCCCTTGCGGTTCGAGGAGAACCGGGGGCAGTTCGACGAGCGCGTTCGCTATGTCGCCCGTTCGGGGGGGATGGCACTGTTTCTTACCGAAACGGGCGCGGTCATGGCGCTGCCGGGTAGGACGGTGACCCTGAGGGTGCACGAGGGGCAGCCGGCGAAGATCGAGGCCGGGCAGCCGCTCATCACGCGCAGCAACTACTTCATCGGCGGCGACCCCAAAAAGTGGCGCACCGATGTGCCGAACTTTGCAGAAGTCGCCTACCGAGGAGTTCGTCCCGGCGTGGATCTCGTCTATCACGGCTCCGGCGAAGAGCGGCTGGAGTATGACTTCTTGGTGGCACCGGGCGCGTCCCCCAACGTATCGCTCGACCTGGAGGGGACCGATGGACTGCGTCTTGCAGCCGATGGCTCGCTCGAGCTCGAACTTGGGGGACAGACCGTGCGGCAGCTACCGCCCAAGGTGTACCAGGTCCTCGATGGCAAGCCGCAGCAAGTTGCAGGGCGCTATCGCCTGCTGGGCAGGTCGCGCGTCGGCTTTGCAGTCGCAGCTTACGACCGCACGCGGCCGCTGGTGATCGACCCGGTGCTCCTCTATTCGACCTATCTCGGCGGTACCGGTACGGACTGGGGCCAGGGCATTGCGGTCGATTCCAGCGGCTCGGCCTATGTTGTGGGCCGGACCATCTCGACGATGTTTCCAGTGGTCAGCGCGTACCAAAACAATCTGAAGGGCTTTTTCGACGTTCTGGTCAGCAAGCTTTCGCCGAACGGCAACTTTCTCGTCTACTCCACCTATCTCGGCGGGAGCGACGTCGACATAGGCCAGAGCATCGCGGTCGATTCGAGCGGTGCGGCCTACCTGACGGGCTCGACCTGGTCGAGCGACTTCCCCTTCAAAAATGGGGTTCAGTCGACTCTCCTCGGAGAGGAGGCCTTCATCAGCAAGCTGGCGCCCGCGGGCAATGCGCTGGTCTATTCGACCTTCCTCGGTGGCACTGGCGCGGACAGCGGCTGGGGGATTGCCATCGATACCAACGGCGCAGCCTACGTGAGCGGCAGAACCATGTCGCCTAACTTTCCGACCCAAACGCCGTACCAGTCTAGCTTCGGCGGCATTCAGGACGCCTTTGTGGCCAAGCTGGTGCCGGGCGGCGATATGTTGGCCTATTCGACCTTTCTCGGCGGTAGCGACACCGAATGGCCGGGGCGCATCGCGGTCGACTCGTCGGGCAATGCCTACCTGGTTGGTATCACCTCGTCGTCCAACTTTCCCACCAAGAGCCCGTTTCAGCCGCTCTACGGCGGCATGAGCGATGCGTTTGTTACGAAGCTCGCGTCGTCGGGCAGCTCGCTGGTCTATTCGACCTTTCTCGGGGGAAGTTCGACGGACAACAGCGCAAGCATCGCCCTGGATACGAACGGTGCGGCCTACGTGGTGGGGAGCACGTCGTCGGACGATTTTCCCACCGCGAGTCCCTACCAGCCTACCCGCCGCATGGGGATGGACGCCTTCGTGGCCAAGCTAAAGCCTTCCGGGGGGGCGCTCGACTACTCCACCTATCTTGGCGGTGGCAAGAACGATTCCGGCGGGGATGTGGCGGTGGATACGAGCGGCGCCGCTTTTGTGGTGGGCACGACCGCCTCGTCCGACTTCCCTCTGGCGAGTGCTTTTCAACCCAGCAATCTGGGTAAGGACGACGCATGGGTGATGAAGCTGGCTTCGACTGGCAGCACACTCGTCTATTCCAGCTATCTGGGCGGCACGGGATTTGAGTCGGGATGGGGCATCGCGATCGATTCTGTCGGCGCGGCCTACGTGACCGGGAGAACCGCTTCCGGCGACTTCCCGATCAAACCCAACCCCATCCAGCCCAACCTGGCCGGAGGCGACGATGTGTTCGTTTCCAAGATCACCGCCCCCAGTTCGCTCGTCATCACTCCCTGGTCGGTCACCCTACCGCCGCGCGGAAGCCAGACGTTTGCGGCATCCGGTGGCAGCGGCGGCTATAGCTGGACGATCAGCACCAACAATTCGGCTGGCACCATCGATGCGACCAGCGGTGTCTACCAGGCGGGCACTACGGGCAGCGTCAGCGATGTCATCACCTTGAAGGATTCGCTGAACAATACCGCGACGGCGATCGTCACGGTGACGGCGGGGATCAGCATTACCCCGCTTGCGCCGAGCAGTGCGCCGACGGGGACGATCAATTTCATCGCCAGCGGTGGTAGCGGGGTTGGCTACACCTGGAGCTTCGTCGCCAATCTCTCTGGAGGAACGGTCGACGCTTCGACGGGCAAATATACCGCCGGATCGACGAGCAATGTCACCGACACGCTCAAAGTGGTCGATTCGCTCGGCAACACGGCGACCGTGATGGTGACCGTGACGGCCAACGCACAGCTCAAGATTGCTCCCGCGGCTCCGAGCTCGGCGCCCAAGGGATCGATTGGCTTCGTCGCTTCGGGCGGGAGCGGGATGGGCTACACCTGGACCCTGACCGTCAAGAACTCGGGCGGGACGATCAATTCGAGCGGCAAGTACACGGCGGGTTCGAAGGGCGGCGTGTCGGATGTGGTGACGCTGTACGATTCGCTCAACAATATGACGACCGCGACGGTTACGGTCACCCCGGGGGTAGCGATTGCGCCCGCTGCGCCCTCGGTGGCGCCGAAGGAAGCGGTGCAGTTCATCGCCTCCGATGGCAGTGGTGCGGGCTATGTTTGGTCGCTGGCCGTCAATAACTCAGGGGGACTGATCGATCCTTCGACGGGCAGCTATCTCGCCGGACCCACGGGAAAAGTAAGCGACACCGTGAAGGTGGTGGACTCGCTGGGCAACGAGGCGACTACGTCGGCGATGGTGGGGCCGGGGATCACCTTCACGCCGCCCGGACCGACGACGCCACCCATGGGGGCGATCGACTTCACCGCGACGGGGGGCAGCGGTTCCGGGTACCTATGGGCGCTCACCAAGAACAATTCGGGCGGGACGATCAACGCGACGACGGGAAAATATGTCGCCGGATCGGCAGGAAACGTGACCGACACGATGAAGGTCACCGATTCGCTGGGAAACATGGCTTCGACCGTCATTGTCGTCGGCGCCAAGGTGGGCATCACGCCCCCTTCGGCCACCACCGCACCGCTTGGCAAGCTGAGCTTCACGGCCACCGGCGGCAGCGGATCGGGCTACGACTGGTCGCTTCTCACCAATAACTCCGGGGGTAGCATCGAGGCCTCCACGGGCAAGTACACCGCGGGGCCCACCGGTAGCGTCAGTGACACCCTTAAGGTCGTCGACTCGCTCGGCAACAGCGCCACGGCGACGGTCAGCGTCATGGCGGCGGCACCTGTGGATTTGGCCATGGCACCCGTCGATGCCAGTGTGGCCCTCGTCGATGCAGCGATGGGGACGACGGATGCGGCCCTGACGGTGGATGCGGCCTCACCGAAGAGCGATGCTGCCCTCGTGACCGCCGATGCGGCTGCGAATCCCAATCCACAGGTCGCAGCCGGTTGTAGTTGCCAGTTGGGTACCAGGAGGAACACTCCGATGCAGCTCTTGGTGCTGGCTGCTGTTATGGGCTTAGCAGCGCGGCTACGACTTCGTCGAGAATCAGCGGTGCGAGGCCGCCGCCGCCCAGGTTATTGACGATCTTTCCCGGCGCGGCGCGTGCGGCTCCGCCCGACGGGTGCACCGCAACACCGAGGTCGGTATAGATGGAGCAGTCGAGGTAGACCTGGCAAGAGCGGGGGCCTTCGCGGGTCGCGATCAAATGCTGTTCGGGTGGAAAGACGATCCGCTCCTGCACGACCCACAGATCGCGGGGATCCTGGGCGGCAGCTTCCACGAGCTGACTCCAGCGGAGCGGCTCCTTGCGGTCGAGCACATCGGCGGCGCGGCGGGCATCG
Organism: Myxococcales bacterium; assembly: GCA_023248875.1. Classification (GTDB taxonomy): domain Bacteria; phylum Myxococcota_A; class Polyangia; order Palsa-1104; family SHYY01; genus JAHFDT01. Next base: position 16,445 of record JAHFDT010000042.1, read on the forward strand.
CCCTCGTCGAAGTCGGATCCCAGAAAGACGCTACGTCCGCCATAGTCCCAGCTGCGCTTGATCACGTAGCGCTCCGGATGGGCGAGGGTTTCGGCGACGGTCTGCCGATCGAGCAGGCGCGTCCAGGGCAGCGTCTGGGCGGCCGCGGTGACCATCTCGCCATCGAGATCCATCTCGGTGGCGAGTTGGGGGCGATCGGCGGCCTGGGAGAGGAGTGCCAGCAGCCCTTTGACCTCGAGGTGGCTGGCGATGGGATTGAGAATGTAGTGGCGCTCCGGAGTGAAGCAGGCGCGCGCGAAGTCGCACTCTGGATCGAGGCGGCGAGCAAAAACATGCCGGTAGACGAGGTCGCGCGGTTCACTGCGAAATTGGAGGCGACCGTTCATGAGGCAAGTCTCTTCGGGCGTCGCCAGAAGAGTCGGGTGACCGAGCTCGCTCCAGCGGCGGGCATAGTGCTCGAGTTCGCCGAGCTGCGCGTCTCCAGGGCGGTGGACGATGGCGATGCTGGGCACGGGCGCGTCGCCGCCAAGCCGTCGGTAGTGCCCTAAGAGCGAGGCCAAGAGATCATCGGTGTTGCGTCCATTCGCTGCCACGAGCGCGGCGATCTCTTCATGGCTCTTGCCCCGCGCCCGGCCGACGGTTTCGAGGAAGGATTCGGCGACGATATCGGCGTAGCCTTGCATGGCCGGAATCGTGGCATTCACCTCGAGGGCACGAGGGTGGCCCGCCCCATCGAGGACAAAATCGACCCGCGCGGTGGCGAGATTCTCGGCCGATCGATAGCTGGAAAGCGCCCGTGCTTCGAGCGGCGTGAAGCTATGGAACAGCCGTTCGCGCAGCTCGGCCTGGGCATCCCGCATGAGCCAGCGGCTGACACGGGTCAGCGCCGCGACCAGGGCATGGGCCGCCCCCTCCATCGCCGTTCTCTGTGCACGGGTCAGAACACGCGGTGTCAGGAGCGGCGGGATGGGGGCGATCGTTCCGTCGGGTTTGCGCACTACCGCACCGCGTTCGCTGCACTGCCGGGCGTGGCGTTCCGCCAGTTCGGCCAGCTGGGCGGGGGGCAGCGGATGGAAAAGTGTGCTCGGGATCATGTTTCTTAGTATCCGACTCCTGCTGGCAGATAGAAGTTTTTCTGAATGTACCCCCATGTATCAATAAACATAGAGTTCACCAGAGGGGCAAAAAACTGTGGAGCTACCGCTATGTTGCCGTT
>JAHFDT010000042.1:17670-20278 GCA_023248875.1 Myxococcales bacterium
CCCTGCCGGCAGATAGAAGTTTTTCTGAATGTCCCCCCATTATCAATAACCAATAGATCTCAGTAGGGGGCAATAAGCTGTGGAGCTACCGCTATGTTGCCGTTACAATCGGCCCATGCCTCTCGTATGGCTGAGCCGCCTATGGGTGGCCGTAACGGTCGCGGGGATCCTGGGCTGCCAGCCGGCGCCGGTGTGTGGCAATGGTACGCGCGAGCTGGGTGAGGAGTGCGACAACGGGTCGGCCAATGCCGACGATAGCGGGTGCACGACCCGCTGCGCGCTGGCGCGTTGCGGCGATGGCATTCCACAGAAAACGAGGGGCGAGGATTGCGACAACGGGGCGGCCAATTCGGATAATGGCGCCTGTTCCACGAAGTGTCGGTTGCCGCGCTGCGGCGACGGCGTACTGCAGAAGGTGGCCGGCGAAGAGTGTGACGACGGGCAGCTGGATGACAGTGGCCCCTGCACCAGCCTTTGCAAAAAGGCGCGCTGCGGCGACGGCCTGCGGGTCACCGGTGTCGAGGCGTGTGATGACGGCGACAAGAACGGTACCCAGGCGAGTCACTGTACCAAGGAATGCCGGCTCACCACCTGCGGCGATGGCCTTTTGCAGCCCGGCGAAGAGTGCGACGACGGCAATCGCTCGAACGGTGACGACTGCCTCAACGTCTGCCTCAAGGCGCGCTGTGGCGACGGCTTTACCCACGCGCTCGGAACGGCGCCTTGGGAAGATTGCGACGATGGCAATCAGGATGCTACCGATGCTTGCTTGCCCTCCTGCCAGGCGGCCCGCTGCGGCGATGGTGTGGTCTGGCACGGCGTCGAGGCGTGCGACGACGGAGCCAGCAATGGCAAGGCGGGCGATCCCTGCACCCTCGCCTGCATTCTGACTAGCTGCGGCAATGGCACGGTCGATAAGGGCGAGCAGTGCGACGACGGCAACCACTCGAACGGCGACTCCTGTCTCAACAATTGCCTCGCTCCCCGTTGTGGCGATGGCTTTGTCTGGCTGGGCAAGGAGGAGTGCGACAACGGCAAGCCGGGCGAAAGCGATGACACCTGCACGTCGAGCTGTACGCTCCCCCGCTGCGGCGATGGCATTCTCCAGTTTGGCGAGGAGTGCGATCACGGCTCCTCGAACAGCCCGAGCGGGGGCTGCACGCCCCAGTGCAAAGGTGCCCGCTGCGGCGATGGCTACACCTGGACCGGCCACGAGCAGTGCGACGATGGCAACCTTTCGAACCAGGACGGTTGCACCACCCTGTGCTTGAGCGCGCAATGTGGCGACGGCTTCGTCTGGATCAGCCATGAGCAGTGCGACAACGGTGCGCAGAATTCTCTCGGCGGCGCCTGCCTTCCGGGCTGCGTGGCCGCCCGCTGCGGCGACTGCCAGACCTTCGCGGGCGTGGAGGAGTGTGACGACTGCAACATCGATAACACCGATGGCTGTCTCAGCAACTGCAAGAGCTTCGATTGGTGCAAGGACTTCTCGGTCAGCCTGGTAGCGCCCGCCGCCTGCGCGGGTAAATTGCCGCCCACCCTGACGCTCACCGGCAGTGGTTACGGCTTCTTGACGGTCGATGGCACGCCACCGACGATCTTGTTCAACGGACTACCCGCCCAGAACCTCATGCTCTGGGGCTGCTCGTCGGTGGACGGGGCGCTCGTGGCCGCCACCGGCTGCACCAGTGCGAAGTTCGATCTACCCAACATGCCGGAGGGGAACTATCCCATCCTGGTGAAAAACCCGGTCTCGCAGGGCTGCGAGGCCCAGACCGTGTTCAGCGTCGGCAAGACGCCGACCATCTCCAGCAATAGTCCCACACGGGTATGCGAAAAGCCCGCCCCCTTCGATCCCAATGGCGTCGTTCAGCCCCCGTCGACCACGTTCATCGAAACGATTCTGGGCAGCGGCTTCGTACAGGCCACGCAGACCTGGCTCACTCCGAACAAGGGAGGGCCGAAAATCAATCCCGTCTCACCGCCGCAAAGCTCGCCCAATCAGCTGATCGCAACCTTTCCGCGTCCCGCGCCCGACCGCTATGACCTGACGGTGTCCAACGGACAGAGTTGCGAAACGACGTCGAAGAAGGCGATCGATGTCTTGGCGCTACCGTTCGTCTTTTTTGTCGATCCACCGGTGGTCTATAGCGGGATCAAGACGCAGGTGACCCTCTATCTATCCGGCCTTAACGGGGGCGCCGTGAAGAACGTTTGGCTGCGCGCCAGCGGATTATCAGGCAATGCGCAGCCGCTCAGCTTCACCTACAAGCAGAACCGTCCCGGTCAGGTTCAGGCGGTGGTGACCGACGGACTTTCCGCAGGGCCGTATGATGTCTTCGTCGCCGATGCCGATGACTGTACCGGATCGCTCAAGGGGCAGCTTCAGGTGACGGCCACCAAGATCTTGGCGCTCGGCAGCATCGATCCACCGTTTGGCCAGGAGAATACCTACACGGCGGTCGATCTGCGCACCAAGAATCCAGTGCCACTTGGGCAGGAGCCCTTCGCCAACGGCGTGCATGTCTATTTCAGTCCGGTCGGAGGGGGCCTTTCCACCGCGGCGAGCGCGGTGGCTTTCGTCAACTCCGGACTGGTCAACGCCGTC
>JAHFDT010000042.1:20288-23835 GCA_023248875.1 Myxococcales bacterium
ATGTGATTGCCGTCAATCCGAACGGTGCAGTCGGTGTTCTTTCCGCCGCTTTCAAGGTGACCAAGAACGCACCCCCGACGATCGACAACATCGCCCCTGGTTCGGCCGACAACAGCGCCAATACCTTGGTGACCGTGAGCGGCGCGAACTTCTCGCTGAGCGCGACCGCGCGGATGGACTGCAAGGATCCCAACGGCGTGCTGATGAGCTTGCCGGTGACGGTCAATAGCGCGACGCCGACGCAGCTCTTGACGACCGCCCCGACCAGCGGCCTTATGGCCGGTTCGGTGTGCGTCTACGTGGTCCAGAACCCCGACCAGGCCTTTGCGGAATTCGCCGCGCTCGCCATTACCAACCCCTCTCTCAATCTGACGGCGTTTACCCCGCAGTCGAATATGAAAACTGCACGGCGCGCTCCGGTGGCGGTGGCGGGACGCACCACGCAAGCGGCACGCTTTCTCTACGCCATCGGTGGCGATAATGGCACCGTGTCGATCGAGGGTCTCATCGGGACGATCGGAACGATTGAAGCCGCTCATCTCGACCGCTTTGGCGCGCTCGAATCGTGGCGCTATCTGCCCGTGAATTTGCCGCAAGGGCGCACTCTGGCGGCAGGACAGGTGCTGGGCCGCTTTATCTATGTGGTCGGTGGCAACGGCGGCAACAGCTCGCTGGGTAGCGTGATCCGCACCAAGATTCTCGATCCCAAAGAGGCGCCGCAGATCAACGACCTACTGCTCGAGTTCGGCAATGGCGGCCCCGCACCAGGCATCTGGTACTACCGGGTGGCGGCCTACATGAAGCCGGGCGATCCAAATAATCCCAACGGCGAGGGGTTGCCTGCCGATGCGCAGGCGGTGGTGATCCCGAGCGGGCTACCGCAGCCGCTTTCCGTGACGCTGAGCTGGACCTTGGTTCCGGGCGCCGCGGGCTACTATGTCTACCGTACGCCCACGCCTAACCTGACCGCCAGTGACACCCAGCGGCTGGCCGTGATCCCCGACGGAAACACGCTGACCTACGTGGACGTGGGGGGCGTCTCGGGGGGGCAGGTGCCGCGCCAGAGCGGTGATCTTGGCAACTGGGCTACGCTCGCTTCCCTCAATATATCGCGCGAAGGGCTGGGGCTCGCGCTCGGTAAGGATCCCGTCCTCGCGAACACCTACTACCTCTACGCGATCGGGGGGCGACAGGACGTGAGCACGCCCTGCCCGACGAGCTATGAGTACGCGAAGATCACCGTAACGGGAAGTTCGCAGACGATGGACAGCTGGATCAAGGATTCGACGCATCTCCTTTCGAGCGGTCGCTGGCAGCTCGGCGCTTTCGCTGTCAATAGCGCGGTGGATAGCCATCTTGGCCCCACCGAGCAGTGGGTCTACGCCGGCCCGGGTCAAAGCGCCAGCGGAGGGAACGTTTCCAATGTGGACGCTGCCCAAGTGCAGACGGGGGGCGCGCTGACCGTCTGGTCCTCGACACAGAAACTGACGAACTACTCGGGCTACGGTTACATGGCGGCCTCTGACCAGCTGTTCGCGTTCGGCGGTTTTCAGGGAGCGCCATCGACCAACAGCAAATCCGGGCTACTGGACAATCCCCAGCCGGGCATTGGCAACTGGAACGCCGGAATTTCGCTCGCCATCCCGCGCTATCTGCAGGGCAGCGCGGTCGAGAGCGCGCATCTTTTCCAGGTCGGCGGTATGTCGGGCAATTCGCCCACCAACTCGGTGGAGAGCGTCGTTTGGTAGGTCACCTATTGGGAGGAGCCATGATCCGTTCGAGCATGCTGTTGGCGATAGTGATTTCCGGCTGCGGTTCGCCCCCTCAGTGTGGCAACAGCATCGTCGAATCGGGAGAGCAATGCGATAACGGCGCCCAGAACAACGATGATAGCCCGTGCACGACCAAGTGCCAGAGTGCCAAGTGCGGTGATGCGCTGGCACAGAAATCGATCGGTGAGGAGTGCGATGATGGCAATACCTACGACGACGACGACTGCACGGTGAAGTGCCGGCTGAACGCCTGCGGCGATGGGATCGTCAAAACGCATGGCACCTCGCCGCTCGAAGAGTGCGACGATGGCAATGCCGACGATACCGACGCCTGCCCGACGACCTGTCGCAAGGCGTTCTGCGGCGATGGCTTCATGCGCAAGGGCGCCGAGGCTTGCGACAACGGATTGGCGTGTAAGGACATCGCGCTCTGCTCGGGAGACAAGAAGCCGCTCGCGGGTGGGAAGCCGGCCGGGCTGCCGATGGATAACGACAGCTGCACCGGCGCGTGCAAGCTGCCCACCTGCGGCGATGGGATCCTCCAGAAGGGCGAAGAGTGCGACGATGGCAATGCGAACAACTTCGACGACTGCTTGAATACCTGCCTCAAGGCGCGCTGCAGCGATGGATTTGTCCACAAAGAGGGGACCATGCCGTTCGAGGAGTGTGACGACGGCAACCAAAGCAACAACGATTCCTGCCTCAATAGCTGCAAACTGGCCACCTGCGGCGATAGCTTTGTGTGGACCGGTGTCGAGGGCTGCGACAACGGCAAGCCGGGGGTGAGCGACAACACCTGCACCTTGACCTGCAAGTTGCCCTCCTGCGGGGATGGTAAGATGCAGACGGGTGAGCAGTGCGACGACGGCAATCCCGACAACACTGATGACTGCTCGAACACCTGCCTGCTGGCGCGCTGCGGCGATGGCTTGTCGCATCTCGTGACGACCAATACCCCCGGGGCCGGGGCCATCGAGCAGTGCGACGACGGCAATTCCAACAACAACGACGCCTGCATCAACAGCTGCAAGATCGCCACCTGCACGGATGGTTTTGTCTGGAACGGAGTGGAGCAATGCGACGATGGCAATAAGGTCAACACCGATGACTGCACCAATCAGTGCAAGAACGCCACCTGCGGCGACGGATTCGTCCGTATGAACGTTGAACAGTGCGACGATGGCAACACTTCGAACAATGACGATTGCCTCAACAACTGCGCCAATGCCGGCTGCGGTGATGGTTATGTCTGGTATCAGGGCACCGGCACCGAGCAGTGCGACGATGGCAGCACCGTGGCCGGTGATTGGTGTTCGGCGACCTGTCAGAAAGAGTGTCTCATCGGACAGAACAACGCCTTTTCCCCTGCGGCTTCGGCCACCGCTGGGCACTGCTATGCCTGGTTTTCTACCCCTGTCTCATGGAAGGATGCGGCCGCGGCCTGCACCTTGATCCAGGCCCATCCGGCGAGCGCGTCCTCGCTATTGGAGAGCAACGCGATCAAGGGCGCCATCAAGTTTCCGACGCCGGACGCCTGGATCGGATTGACCGATCAGTACACCAAGGGGACCTGGCTATGGCTCGAAGCGGGTAGTAAGTACCTCGCTGATCTCTACACCAACTGGGCCGGTGGGTCGCCAGGCGGTGCGGATTGCGTGGTGGAAAGCCAAGCGACCGGCCTGTGGTCGGATCAAGACTGCTGGGCGAAGCACACCTACGTCTGCGAGCATGAATGGCCGCCGCCCTCTCAGTAATCAAGCGACTCTCAATATCCA
>JAHFDT010000224.1:0-3190 GCA_023248875.1 Myxococcales bacterium
CCTCCCCATAGCCGCCCCGTCCGCCCCCGCCGCGCCCGCCGCGTCCGCCGCCCCCGCCGCCGCCGCCCCCGCCGCGTTGCGGTTCTCGCGCCTCATTGACGACAATCGTTCGACCGCCGAGTTCGCGGCCGTTTAACTCCTGAATTGCGGAGCGCCCATGGTCATCGTTGGACATCTCGACAAAGGCAAAGCCGCGCGGGCGACCGGTGTCCCGATCCGTAATGACTTTGACCTCTTTGACCTGGCGGCTGTCACCATCGCCAAAGAAGGCCCGGATCGACTGCTCATCCGCATCGTACGGCAGATTGCCCACATAAAGCCTCATTGCCATCGCGCTCCCCTTGTCCGGCACCCGAAACAAGGCGCCATTTTATTACGATACCTTAGGGGGCGGGCGGATGTCAAGCTCGGGGGCGCCACGTCTGCGGTGCAAGTTAAGTGCAGGTGCAAAGGTTGGCGCACTGGGTCGGTATATAGCCGACGCACATGCTGTCCCAGCTACTGTTGCAGCAGTAGGGGTCAAAGGCGCAGACGGCAGTGGCACAGTCCGAGGGATCACAGCCGGAGGTGAGTTTGGTGCCCGTGGTGCAGAGCGAATGGGCACATATCCCCTGGCTGCAAGCCGGTAGGTTGCCATCGGCGACCGGCTTTGCCAGATCCGTTTTAGGCAGTGCGAAATCGGGCGTGCTCTTGGCGAAATCGGGCGTGCTCTTGGCAAAATCGGGGGGTGGGATCATGGCGAAATCGGGCGGGGTGCTCTTGGCGAAATCGGGCGGCGTGCTGCTGGCGAAATCGAGCGGCGTCACAGGGGCGGCATCTTCGAGCGACCCATCCGGAAGAGCACCCAGGTCTTTTTTCTGCGGAGTACCGGAGTAGTAGGGGCCGTTCGAACCGCAGGCGACGAGCAGAAGAGCAGCAAGGCAGCGATAGGTCGTCATGCGTAAGCTCCTAGTAAGGAGGTCAATTTCGCTGGAAGATACGCTGGATGACGAAAATTTTGTTGCGGGAATTTTGTTGGGCACCATCGGTTGCCTCGCCGGCTCCCAGCGCCTAGGATATGCGCCTCAGGGAGGCGACCATGTGCGGCATCGTGGGCTATATCGGCGAGCGGGAGTGCACTCCGATCCTCATCGAAGGGCTCCGTCGCCTCGAATACCGCGGCTATGATTCGGCCGGGATCGCGGTGCTCGAGTCCGCTGCCGGCGAGTCGAGCCTGCTGACGCGCGTGGTGCGCTGCCGCGGCAAGCTGGCGAATCTCGAGGCGCTACTCACGGAAGCGCGCCCCACTGGTCGGGTCGGGATGGGCCACACACGGTGGGCCACCCACGGCCGCCCATCGGATGAAAATGCCCACCCGCACAAGCATGGCTCGGTCTCGGTGGTGCACAATGGCATCATCGAGAACTACCTGGCGCTGCGCGCTGAGTTGGCGGGGCGCGGCCACCGCTTTTCCTCGGAGACCGATACCGAAATCGTCGCCCATCTCATCGATGAAGAGCTGAAGGCTCAGCCGCAAGTGGGGTTGCGGGAGGCGACCCGACGTGCACTCGGCAAGGTGCAGGGCGCCTATGCGATCGTGGTCCTCTCCGATCGGACGCCCGATGTCCTGGTCACCGCCAAGAATGCCTCGCCGCTGGTGCTCGGCCTGGGTGAGGGGGAGAATTTCGTCGCCTCCGACGTGCCGGCGATCTTGCCTCACACCAAGCGGGTGATGTTTCTCGAAGAGGGGGAGATCGCCGAGCTGCGCCGCGATGGCATTCAGGTGATCGATCTCGCCGGCAGGCCGGTGAGGCGCGAGCCACGCCTCATCGAGTGGTCAGCGGTGATGGCGGAAAAGGCCGGCTTCAAGCACTTCATGCTCAAGGAGATCCATGAGCAGGGGCGCGCGGTCACCGATACGCTGCGCGGCCGGGTGTCGATCGAACAGGCCGATGCGCTGCTCGATGGGATCGAGCTCGATCCCCAGACACTGAAGAAGCTCACCCTCATCGCCTGCGGTACCTCCTATCACGCCGGTCTCGTCGGAAAATTTCTGATCGAACAGATCGCGCGAGTGCCGGTCGAGGTCGATCTGGCGTCGGAGTACCGTTACCGCGATCCGATCATTGGACCGGGCGATACGCTGCTGGCGATTTCGCAGAGCGGCGAGACCGCCGATACACTGGCAGCGGTGAAGGAGGCCAAGGCCAAGGGCGCGCAGGTGCTCTGTATCGCCAATGTGGTCGATTCGTCGATCCCGCGCGCATGCCACCATGCGCTCTATACGCACGCCGGGCCGGAGATTGGCGTCGCCTCGACCAAGGCCTTTACCACACAGCTGGCGGCGCTGGTGCTGATCGCGATCCATCTCGGCCGGCGGTCAGGCACACTTTCGTCCAATGCGGCGGCCGAGCTCATTCGCGAGTTCATGGCGCTCCCCCAGAAGATGGCCGACATCATAGGGCTAGCGCCGCAGATCCAGGTGATTGCGCGGCGCTACGGCCACGCCCGCGACTTTCTCTTTCTCGGGCGCGGGACGCAGTATCCGATCGCGCTCGAAGGCGCGCTCAAGCTCAAAGAGATCTCCTACATCCATGCGGAAGGCTATGCTGCGGGTGAAATGAAGCACGGTCCAATTGCGCTCATCGACGCGGAAATGCCAGTGGTGGTGGTGGTGCCGAAGGGACCGGGCTACGAAAAGGTGATGTCGAACCTTACCGAGGTCAAGGCGCGCGAGGGCAAGATCATCGCCGTGGCGACCCGCGGTGACCAGGATATCGGCGCGATCGCGGACGAGGTCATTCTCATTCCCGAGGCGCCCGCGCCACTGGCACCGCTGCTCACGGTGGTGCCGCTGCAGCTGCTCGCCTATCACATCGCCGATTTCAAGGGCACCGATATCGATCAGCCGCGCAACCTCGCCAAGAGCGTCACGGTGGAGTGATGCCTTCGGCACGGCGGGCGACCGGGCTCGCTCACTTCGACGATGCCGGACGAGCTCACATGGTCGAGGTCGGCGCCAAGCCGGAGACCGTGCGCTGCGCGGTGGCGTCGGCTCAGGTTGTCATGGCGAAAGCGACGGCTCGCATGGTTGCCGCTGGTCGGATTGGCAAGGGCGACGTTCTCGGTGTTGCTCGTTTGGCCGGGATCCAGGCGGCCAAACGAACTGCCGAGCTGATTCCGCTATGCCACCCCATTCGCCTCACCGGGG
>JAHFDT010000224.1:3200-5675 GCA_023248875.1 Myxococcales bacterium
TCAGCCGCGCAACCTCGCCAAGAGCGTGACGGTCGAATGACACTCGCGGAGCAGGTAAGAGTTGGCTCGGCGCTCGAGGCGATCGAGCGCCATCTCGATGGACTGGATCCTGTGGCGCGTATTCGGGAGTGCCGAGCGCTTTCCGGCGCCGAGCTGGCAAAGCTTTTTGCGCTCGCGGAATCGGCCGGCCCGCTGCGTGCGGACGATCTCGTCAGCGATGGGAAAACGGTTCGCTATGCTGGGAAAAACTCGCTTCCGGCGCTGAGGTACTTCGAAAAACATTTCGCTCGCTGCGCTGGACAGGTGGTCGGTATCAATGTTCAGACGATGTCGTTTGCGACCGGTCCCGGCTACTTTACCTGCACGGGTCCAGTCGAGGGACGGTCCAACGAATTGCTGTTTGACTACACGCAGGTGCCCCCCAGCGGGCCGGAAGGGTGGCCGGCGCCCCGATCCAATAGCCAATGGATTTCCCGCTTCGTGTTTCACAACCTGCACGACCATAACCGTCGCGTGTCGCGGGAGGTGGTGATCGGAAGTGCGACCAAACTCGGGAAGCCGATGAACCAGTACTACATTCTGGCGCGACTCGACTGATGGGGGAGCTCACCCATTTTGATGCCGAAGGGGCCGCGCGGATGGTCGATGTCGGTGAGAAGGTCGAGACCGAACGCGAAGCCGTAGCCTCGGGCGCGGTCGAGATGGCCGTCGAGACGCTCGAGCAGATCGCCGCCGGTACGATCGGCAAAGGCGATGTGCTGGGCGTCGCACGTATCGCGGCGATCCAGGGGCTCAAACGCACCGCCGAGCTGATCCCGCTGTGCCATCCGGTGCGCGTCACCAGTGTCGATATCTCGTTTTTCTTGGAGCGCCAGCCGCCGCGCGTCGTGATCCGTGCGACCGTGAAGGCGCACGACCGCACCGGCGTGGAGATGGAGGCGCTGGTGGCAGTTTCGACGGCGGCACTGACGATCTACGATATGTGCAAGGCGATCGATCGCGGGATGAGAATTGCCGAAATTCGGCTCGATGCGAAGCGCGGCGGCCGCTCCGGGAGCTGGACGCGTGGCTGAAGCCGCGCGGAAGATCATTATTATCGGCTCCGGCTGCGCCGGATTGACCGCAGCCCTCTATGCTGCGCGGGCGGGGCTTCCACCGCTGCTGATCGAGGGAATCGCGGCAGGCGGACCGGCTGGGGGGCAGCTGGTGCTTACCGGTGAGGTAGAGAACTATCCCGGCTTTCCCAAGGGGATCTTGGGCCCCGATCTGATGCAGGCAATGCGGGAACAGGCGGCGCGTTTTGGCAGCGAGTTCTTTATCGGTGATGTCACGCGCATCGATCTCGGGAAGCGGCCGTTTGTCATCGAGGGCCAGGGGATCGACCGATTCGAATTTCGGGCCGAAGCGCTGATCCTGGCCACCGGCGCGAGGCCGCGCAAATTGGGTCTCGTCGGCGAGCGCGAGCCACCCGAAGGGATGTGGGGGCGAGGTGTCACCGCCTGTGCGACCTGCGATGGCGCCTTCTTTAAAGGGGAGGATGTCGCCGTGCTGGGGGGCGGTGATACCGCGATGGAGGAGGCGACCTATCTTTCGCATCTCTGTCGTACCGTGACGGTGATCCACCGGCGGGAAGAGTTTCGAGCATCGAAGATTCTGCTAGCGCGCGCGCGGCGTTGTGCCAACATCGCTTGGCAGGTGCCATTTACCGTCGAAGAGATTCTGGGCGATAGTGAGCAACTAGTGCGGGGAGTGCGGTTGCGCCAGGTGCAGACTGGGGCGGCGCAGGAATTATCGTGCAAGGCGCTGTTTCTCGGAATTGGCCATGAACCCAACAGCGATCTGCTGAAGGGCCAGCTCGCGCTCGATCCGAATGATCATGTTCTCGTCGGCCACCGGGCAGGACAGACGGCGGCAACAGCCACCTCGGTCGCTGGTGTGTTCGCGGCCGGGGATCTTGCCGATTCGGTGTATCGTCAGGCGGTGACCGCAGCGGGAACGGGATGCCAGGCGGCGATCGATGCGGAGCGATTTCTGCGGCGGTGAACGATTGTTGACTTAGTCCTTAGCTAAGTCTATTCTTCATATTTATGACGACGATGAATATCCACCAGGCCAAAACTCAGCTTTCTCGTCTGCTGGCGCGCGTGGCCAAGGGCGAAGAGGTAGTGATCGCGAACGCCGGCCGCCCAGTAGCGCGTCTCGTGCCCTTCGAGCCATCCGCGCCTCGTCGTGAATTCGGCCACGACCGGGGAAAGCTCACCATTCCGAAGGACTTCGATGCACCGCTCTCGGACCGGCTGCTCCGCACGTTCGAAGAGTGAAAGTTCTTCTCGATACGCAGTGCTGGCTCTGGCTGCTGGCTAGTCCAGAGCGCTTCTTGCCGGTCACCCTCGAGCTCTTGGCAGATCCCAAGACTCACCTATTTCTGTCGACGGCCAGTGCCTGGGAAATTGCGATCAAGTACCAGCTCGGTAA
>JAHFDT010000043.1:0-18383 GCA_023248875.1 Myxococcales bacterium
ATCTCGGTCGCGAGCGCCCACCTGAAGTACCTCAACCCCTTTCCATCCAATTTGGGCGAGGTGCTGCGCTCCTTCAAGAAGGTGCTCGTGCCGGAGCTCAACAACGGTCAACTCCTCAAACTGTTGCGCGCCGAATTTCTCGTCGACGCGCATGGCTACAACAAAATCCAGGGCAAGCCCTTCAAGGTGGCGGAGCTGCGGGGCGCGATCGAAGGACTCTGCAGCAGCCGCTCGGCCAACCGGGAGATCAGCGCATGACCACCAATGGCAACGGTCACAACGGCGAGAGCACACCGCTCGTAAAGCTCACCCGCAAGGACTTCGTCTCGGATCAGGATGTGCGCTGGTGCCCAGGCTGTGGGGACTACGCCATTTTGGCGCAGGTGCAGAAAGTGATGCCGGAGCTTGGCATCGCGCGCGAGAACATCGTCTTTATCTCCGGGATCGGGTGCTCCAGTCGCTTCCCCTACTACATGAACACCTATGGCTTTCACACCATCCACGGGCGCGCACCGGCGATCGCCACCGGCCTCAAAGTGTCACGCCCCGATTTGCAGGTGTGGGTCGTCACCGGCGATGGCGACGGACTGTCGATCGGTGGCAACCATCTCATCCATGCCCTCCGCCGCAACGTCGACCTCAAGATTATGCTCTTCAACAATCGCATCTACGGCCTCACCAAAGGGCAGTACTCGCCCACCTCGGAGCTGGGGAAGAAGACCAAATCGACGCCGTTTGGTTCGATCGATCACCCCTTCAATCCCATCTCCGTGGCGCTCGGCGCCGAAGCTTCGTTCGTCGCACGCAGCATCGACACTGAAACCAAGCATCTCCAAGAAGTGATCGCGCGCGCCGCGCAACACAAGGGCAGCGCCTTCGTCGAGATCTACCAGAATTGCAACGTCTTCAACGACGGCGCCTTTGAAAACGTCACCGATAAGAACACCAAAGCGGACCACCAGCTTCTTCTCGAGCAGGGCAAGCCCATGCTGTTTGGCAAGGACCGCAACCGCGGCATCAAACTGAGCGGCATGTTCCACCCCCAGGTGGTCACCGTGGGCGAAAATGGCATCACCGAAGCAGACCTGCTCGTGCACGACGAAAAGGCGCCCCATTCGGGGCTTGCCTTCCTGCTCTCGCAGCTCGCGCTGCCCGACTACCCGGTTGCCCTCGGCGTATTGCGCAACGTGGAGCGCCCGGCCTACGACCAGCTCGCCATGGCGCAGGAGGCCACGCACATCGAGACGCGCGGCAAAGGGGATCTCAAGAAGCTACTCCACGCGGGCGACACCTGGATGGTATCGTAGCCATTCTACTTCACATAAACACCCACGCTATAGCGCCCGCCCCCTTTGTGCACTTTGGCCTGTAGCTTGTGCATACCTCTCATCCCTGGGCAGTGGCCGACCACCGGGCTGGAGTTGTCGGGCTTGGCCTCGGTGAGCCGTTTGCCATCGGGGCCCCAGAGAAACAGTGATAGCGCGTGTACGCTGGGTTCACCGCAGCCCACCACCCAATAGCAGCGGCCGGGCTCCATCATGATCGTGAAGTCGGCACGATCGCCTGCGCCGTTGAGATAGTCGCCGACGCGTGTGGCGCCAGGACCAGAAGCGGCGGCAGTCTGATCGCACATCGCGCCCAACGAGGGCGGCGCAACGGGCGGTGGGCCAGCGGGCGCTACCTGACCAAACACGCCAACGTTGACGAGACCGGCGCCAGCGAGTTTTGCCTCTAGCCGGTACATCCCCGTCACGGTCGCGCAGTGAGCCATGGTCAGCAGTGGAGAGGGCGACTTGGCATCGGCGACGCGCAGAAATTTACCCGGCGCCCAGAGAAAGAGTGCGATCTTTCCGACATTCGCGGTCGCAGCCGCCGAGAACCAGTAGCAGTTGCCCGCGGTCAGTAGGAGCGACCAGTCGGTCTTGGGTGCCGCCCCTTTGAGAAAAGGGGCCACCAGTGTTGCGCCCGGGGCCTGCGCCGCCACCTGCTGCAGCGAGATCGCCTCCAGGGGATCCTGCTGCGCCCCTGCGACCTCTCCGAATAGACTCACCAGCAGAAACAGCGTTCTCTTCATCCGCAACTCCTCATGAAGTTTTTGATGGCATGAGCAAATGCGCCGGGCGCATCCAGGCAGGCGAGGTGCCCGGCCTCGGGGATTTCCACGTACTGCGCTCCCGGCACCGCAGCGGTGATCTTCTGGGCTTCGGCCGGCGGTGTCAATTCGTCCTTGGCACCGACCATGACCAAGACCGGCACTCTGAGCACCGCGAGTCCTTCGGCGGCGTCCGGACGATCGCGTAGCGCTGCCAGAGCGGCCGCGATGGCCGTCGGAGTCTGTAGCGTTGCAATCGCCAGCGCATACTCTCGCGCCTTGGCCGTCACTGCGAGCTTGGGCACGAACTCCTCCACATAAGAGTGCACACCGCGGTCGGCGATTTGGGCAATCGCGCGATCGCGACCTGCACGTGCCTCGGCTGTGTCCGCCCCCATGCGCGTATCGGCGAGAATCAGCCCCGCCAGACGGTCGGGATGGCGCCGAGCGAAGGCCATGGCAATATAGCCGCCCATCGACAGACCGCCGAGGGTGGCACGAGGAAGATGGAGACGATCGAGCAGCGCCGCGAGATCGTCGGCCGCATCGTCGACCGACCAGGGAGCACCGAGCGGCGCAGCGCCAAACCCGCGAATGTCCGGCGTGATGAACCGCGCCGTTGAAAGCTCAGCGACCACCGGCTGCCACATGCGCCGATCGAGCGGAAAGGCGTGGACGAGCACCACCGGCTCGCCACGTCCCCGGTCGTCGAACGCTACAGCGGGCGCCATGGCCCCAGCAGTGTGCCTAAACGGGCGCCGGATTCAAGCTTAACGATGAAGTGCGATGCGCGGAGCGTGCAGCACCGATACCTTGTCGATCCTGACGTAGGGGCCCATGAAAGAGTTGGTCACATCGACGCCCTTTACGGTGAGAAGCTCAAAGCTGCCTCGGGGAAGTCCGGAAAGCCGGCGCTCGAGCCCAAAGGCCGTGAACTTGGCGCTCGATCCGTGATCTGGGCCGATGGGCCCCTTGAGGCTACCAACGATCTTGATGTTCTGCGACTTGATGCTGCCCTTTTTCACCCCCGCGAGCTGCCCGCCCTTGCCCGTCTGCGATCGAAGATACTGGGCAATGGTTTTCTGGGCGGCCTTCTGCACGGGCGTTGGGTAGGCCCCCGCCGCGGTGGCCATGAGGAACGTGCTGGTCATGATCATCGAGGAAATAATCTTCATAGTAGCCTCCCGGTTTGACACGCCGCAGTAAGCAGAACTTGTGCCACCGACAAGGGGCCGGCGATTGCGCAATTAGGCGGTGCTGGATGGCGGCTCGACCAGCCAGGGCTGCTCACAGTAGCCATCCGCCGTTCTTGATTT
The DNA here is from genome assembly GCA_023248875.1 of Myxococcales bacterium. Taxonomy (GTDB): domain Bacteria; phylum Myxococcota_A; class Polyangia; order Palsa-1104; family SHYY01; genus JAHFDT01. The sequence goes on from JAHFDT010000043.1 coordinate 3,409, forward strand.
ATCGCTCCCCCATTCCTATAGTCGCGCCATGTTGAAACGCGCTCTCCTTGTGATCGCTCTGGCTGTGCCCGCGGGGGCCCAGTTTGGTCCGGGCGGCGGCATGCAGCCGATGGGGGGTCCGGGCGGCCCCCAACCAGGTCCCGAAAAAAAGGAGGAGGAGGGGCCGGCCGAAGCCGCTCCCGAGGCGCCGGGGCAGCAGCCGGCGCTGGAGCCGCTGCCAGAATGGCCGGGCCAGCGTGAGAAGCAGCTGCAGTTCTTCCAGCTCGACGGCTACCTCCGCGGCCGCGCCTCGCTCTATCACAATCTCAGCCTCGGCATCCCGCAGCTGCCGTCGGGACCGGTGCCGCCATTCTATGTCCCCTACTCCGAATTTGGCGCGCCCAACCCCGGCAACCCGAGCGCGCCCGGCAATCCCGCTTCCTGCGCGGCGCGCACCGGCCAGACCTGCCGCACCGACAATCTCACCTCCGCCGATATGCGCCTGCGACTCGAACCGACTATCAATATCGGCGACAAGGTGCGCGTTCGCGCGCAGATCGATGTCTTCGACAACATGGTGCTCGGCTCCACGCCCGAGGGCTTTTTTCTCAACGGCCTCAGCCCGTCGCAGAACGCCTCATTAGCGGCCTTTTCACGCACGCAGGGGCCGCCCGAAGCGGGGCGCAATTCGATCGAATCGGCGATCCGGGTCAAGCGCGCCTGGGCCGAAGTCGGCATTCCCATCGGCGAGCTGCGCTTCGGCCGGATGCCTTCGCACTGGGGCACCGGCATGCTGGTCAATGGTGGCGACTGCTTCGACTGCGACTATGGGCAGAACGCCGACCGCGTGATGTTTACCGCGGGCGGCGAGCGGCTTCGCCACTACTTTCTCACCCTGCAATGGGATTGGGTAGCGACCGGGCCGACGACGAGGCTCCTGACCGCCAACCAGCTCTCCGGGCCGGCCTACAACGCCGATCCGCTCGACGATGTTTCGCAGTGGGGCATCGCGCTCGGCCGCAAGCATACCGATCGCGAGATCCGCGAGCGGGTGCAGCGCGGCGACGTGGTGATCAACTATGGCGCCTATGTAACCTACCGCAAGCAGGAGTGGGATCTGACGAATAGTCCCGGCGCCAACATGGCAGGTGGCGCTCTCAATGGCACGACCTCGGGTGCGCTCTCTGCGGCGCTCGTGCCGCGCGACGCCTGGGCGGTTCTGCCCGACCTCTGGTTTCGGCTCGACTACGGCAAGCTGCACCTCGAGGCTGAAGCAGCCTTGCTCGGCGGCAAGATCAATTCCTTCAGCGACCAGCTAAAAACCCAGACCCAGCCGCTCGATATTCTCGAGTTCGGCGGCGTCGCGCATGCCGACTACAAGTTGCTACACGATGCCCTGCACCTCGCCCTCGACGTCGGCTTCGCCTCCGGCGACGCCGCCGAGGACCAGAACGGCCGGATCCATTTTGCCACCGCGCAGCGACTGCCTGTCGGCAACCGCATCAGCAACTTCATGTTCGATCCCGATTTTCATGTCGACCTCATCCTGTTCCGACGGATACTCGGCACCGTATCGAACGCGACCTATGTCAAGCCGAGCATCGCCTACGATTTGATCCAGGATCCGCTGAACCGGAACAATCTTTCGGCCAAGGTCGACGTGATCTACTCGCTCGCCAATGTGCCGGTCGCCTATCCCGGCAATTCCGCCAACCTCGGCCTCGAGATCGATGCGCACGTGATGTACGAAAACCGCAAAGAGGGCTTCTACGCAGGCCTCGCCTACGGCGTGCTGTTTCCCTTCGCCGCGCTCAACTTCCGCAGCGATATCTTCGGCACGCGCTTCGGCCACGACGCCGAGGCGGCGCAGACGCTGCAAGCACGGCTGGTGGTGAAGTTCTAGCCACAACTTTTCGCTGTAACTGGCGATAATTCGGCGATGGCCAAGCTCAGAGCCCAATATGTCTGTCAAAGTTGCGGCTATGTTTCACCCAAGTGGCTGGGCCGCTGCCCCGAATGCGCGGGATGGAATTCGCTGGTCGAGGAGATGGCCCGAAAAGCGGGCGCGAGTGCGGTCGGAGCCAGCCAGGCGGTAGCGCTCAGCGAAGTTGTACAAGAGGAGGTGGCGCGAATTCGCAGCGGCCTCGGCGAGCTCGATCGCGTGCTCGGCGGCGGTCTCGTGCCTGGATCGCTGGTGCTGCTCGGGGGCGATCCGGGGATCGGCAAGTCGACCCTGCTCCTGCAGCTGCTCCAGGGCATTGCGAGCGATGCAAAACAGCCTGTGCTCTATGTTTCTGGCGAAGAGTCGGTGCGACAGACCGCGCTGCGTGCGCGACGGCTCGGCGCCACTGCCCCGTCATTGCTGGTGCTCTCGGAGACGCGGCTCGATGCGATTTTGGCCGAAGCGACGCGGCTCTCCCCAGTCGTGTTGGCGATCGATTCGATCCAGACGGTGCAGGCGCCCGAGCTGGAGTCAGTGCCTGGCAGTCTGAGCCAGGTGCGCGAGGCTGCCGGCCGGCTGCTCAGCTTTGCCAAGGAGCGCAGCGTAGCGACGATACTGGTGGGCCACGTCACCAAAGATGGCGCCCTCGCCGGCCCCAAAACGCTCGAGCATGTGGTCGATACGGTGGTCCATTTCGAGGGTGAGGCGGGCCACCCCTACCGAATTCTGCGCGCGACCAAGAACCGCTTTGGTTCTACCAACGAGGTGGGCGTATTCGAGATGCAGAGCGAAGGGCTGCGCGAAGTGGCCAACCCATCGGCGCTGTTTTTGGCCGAGCGACCGATCGGTGCATCCGGCTCAGCGGTGATCGCGGCCCTTGAAGGGACGCGCCCCCTCCTGGTCGAGATTCAGGCGCTGGTGGCCACTGCGGCGGGGCTTCCCCGTCGCGCCGCGCTCGGCGTCGATCCCAACCGGGTCTCACTGCTGCTGGCGGTGATCGAGCGGCGGGCCGGAATCGATGTGCTGGGTCAGGACGTGTTCGTCAATGTCGCCGGGGGCGTTCGGCTTTCCGAGCCGGCTGCCGATCTGGGACTGATTGCCGCCATCGCCTCCAGCGCTGCCCGGCGGCCGGTCGATCCGCGGACCGTCTGCTTCGGCGAAGTGGGGCTCGCCGGCGAAGTGCGCGCCGTTGCGCAGCCAGACCTACGCCTGGCAGAGGCCTGCAAGCTCGGATTTCGCCGCTGCGTGCTCCCCTCACCCAATGCCGAGCGCTCATCGGTGCGCGGCGACCTGGAACTGGTGGGAGTGCGCGATGTGGAGGCCGCCTTGGACGCTCTTCTGCGACCGGGCTAACCATGCTCTTCAGTTATCCAGGGATCCAGGCATAGGGGACACAAACCCCCGCTTCACAAAACTCGGCCTCCTTGCAGCGATGGCCACACTCACCGCAGTTCTTATCGTCACTCTGCGGATCGGACTCACAGCCGTTGCTCGGATCGCAATCGCAGTCGGCGTGACACTCACATTGGAGGCGCTGGCAATTGAGGTCGGCTGAGTAGCCCCCATCCTGCCAAGTGACACCGCTGCTCCCGTCCTCTCCCTTGGCCTCTGCGAATCCCCCGGCCGCCGAGCCCTGATCAGTGCTTTGGGCACAACCCGCAACCGCACAGAACAGTGCTATGCATCCCAGGAACTGCCACCCCATCGCCCACCTCCAGTTCCCCCTGGAATGAGGATAAGCGTAGCGCTCTGTCCCACAAGGTTCGCTCGTTCTGTGACACTGGATCGCGGCCTGCTTCCGATGCCGTCTCCGTCTCCGTCTCCGTCTCCGTCTCCGTCTCCGTCTCCGTCTCCGATGCCGTCTCCGATGCCGTCTCCGTCTCCGTCTCCGTCTCCGATACCGTCTCCGTCTCCGATGCCGTCTCCGATACCGTCTCTGTCTCCGTCTCGGATACCGTCCCCGACACCGTCTCCGACACCGTCCTCCGGCGGATTAACAGGAACTAGGCGCGCGGCGGATCGGGGCGTTTCCGCGCCCGCTCGTCCGAGGCGGGCGCTGCACCCGCCGCCACCGACGCTGCCAGCGGATCGCCCACCCGCGTGATGCCCATCTTACTGAGGACGCGCCGTTCGATCTCGGCCAGCACCTCCGGATGCGCTTTCAGATAGTCCTTCGCGTTCTCGCGTCCCTGACCGATCCGTTCGCCATTGAACGCGAACCAAGCGCCCGACTTCTCCAAAATCTCCTGCTCCGCCGCCAGGTCGAGCACGTCGCCCTCTTTCGAAATCCCCTCGCCATACATCATATCGAACTCCACCTCGCGGAACGGGGGCGCCATCTTGTTCTTGACGATCTTCACCTTGGTCCGGTTCCCGATCGATTTTTCCGCCTGCTTGATGGCACCGATGCGCCGGATATCGAGACGCACCGAGGCATAAAACTTGAGCGCATTGCCACCGGTCGTGGTCTCGGGATTGCCAAACATGACGCCGATCTTCATGCGGATCTGGTTGATGAAGATCAGGAGTGTATTGGACTTGGCGATCGTCCCCGTCAGCTTGCGCAGTGCCTGGGACATGAGGCGCGCCTGCAAGCCCATGTGGGAATCGCCCATCTCGCCCTCGATTTCCGCTTTGGGCACGAGCGCCGCTACTGAGTCGATGACGATGATATCGATGGCATTCGAACGGACCAGCATATCGGCGATCTCGAGCGCCTGCTCCCCATGGTCGGGTTGCGAGACCAACATATCGTCGGTGCGTACGCCTAATTTGCGTGCATAGCTGACGTCGAGTGCATGCTCGGCATCGATGAAGGCGCAGATACCGCCGCGCCGCTGTGCTTCCGCGATCGCGTGGAGCGTCAAGGTCGTCTTGCCCGACGATTCCGGACCATAGATCTCGACGATGCGGCCGCGCGGCAGCCCCCCGATCCCCAGCGCGATATCGAGCGCCAGCGAGCCGGTAGGGACCACCTGCACCTCGGGCGCCTTTTGCTCATCGCCGAGCCGCATGATCGCGCCCTTCCCATATTGCTTCTCGATCCCCGACACTGCGAGCTCGATCGCCTTCTCCCGCTGATCATCCCTCACCTGAATTTCCTTCGACTTTTCGCTCTTGATCACGTCGGCCATGGGCTCTCCCCTTTTTATGATGCGTTACCTATTGCCACGCGGCCGAGCGCGATGTATTCGCTGCCCGACCGACGGGTACGGCTTTCGTAGACCACCAGCTCGGTGGCGCGTCCACTCCCGAGTACCAGTTCGCTGCGCGATTGAACCAGTGGCGCCAGCGGCGTCGTCCCGACCGTTTTCACGCGGCCGATGGTCACATGCGGATGAAAGGCGCGGGGTTCGCGCGGAAAGCCGGTCTCTGCCAGCCAGCGCTCGAGATCCTGTTGCAGCAGACCCAATGCCTGCGACGCCTTGACCCCGGCCCACAGTACGCGCGGTGTAGCGCCCTCTGGGAAGACGCCAATCCCCCGGGCTTCTAGCTCGAACGGCGTGCGGGCTACCAACTCGCGCTGCAGACGACTGACGATCGCCGCCACCGACTCCTCCTCGATCATCCCAAGGAATTTCATCGTCAGATGGAGGTTAGCCGCGGGCACCCACGCAATGTCGTGGCCCACTGTGCGCGCCTCCTCGGAAAGCTTGCCGATCTCCTCGGCGATCCGGCGCGTCGTCGCCACGGGGAAATTGATCGCGATGAAGGATCGAATTTTCATGCTCTCACCTGTCGCCATAGCAATTCTAGTGCAGCGTAGGCTGCCACCTGCTTGAGCAACCTGCGTTCACTCGGCCAATCGATCTTGTGGCTGCGAGTTTCGTTGGCGCTGGCGACGGCCAAATGGACGCGTCCGACCGGCTTCTCGACGCTGCCCCCGCCGGGTCCAGCGACGCCGGATACCGCCAGCCCCCAGTTGGCACCGACGACGCGTCGTACCCCTTCCGCCATCTCGCGAACACAGGGCTCACTGACCGCCCCATGAGAGACGAGCGTCTCCGCGTGCACGCCCAACAGCGACTGTTTGAGCGCATTCGAATAGACCAGGACACCACCGAGAAAATAGTCGGAAGAGCCGGGCACATCGGTGATGAGATCGCCGATGAGGCCCCCTGTGCAGGACTCGGCCACGGCCAGCGTCTCGCCCCGCGTGCGCAGCCGCGCGCCGATCACGGCAGGAAAGGTCGCGTCTCCCGAACCGTAGACCGCCTCCCCCAACCGCCGCCGCACCTCGTGATCGAGCCCATCGAGCACAGCGTCGGCTTCGGTCTGCGTCGCCCGCCGTACCACCACCGTCACCAAAATCTCCGGAAAGGCGATGCGAAAGTGCAGCGTCGCATCGGCGATCCCCTCAATCAGCCCCTCGAGGCGATGGTCGACCATCGCCTCGGCCATCCCGGTGACGCGCCACACCCGACGCGCCGTCACCACTTCGCTGCCCGGCAGGCGAGGGACGATCTCCTCAGTAAAAATCTGCTTCATCTCGCGCGGTACGCCCGGCAGGAAATAGGCATCGGCGCGGCCGATCCGCAGCCGAAATCCGGGGGCCAGACCCGCCCGATTGGGCAGCACAAAGGCCCCCTCGACAATGCGCACCTGGCGGTAGTTGTTGGGTGGACTCGGAAGGCCGCGCCGACGGAATCGCTCCTCCATCCGCGCGAGATGCTCCGCCTCGATCACCGCCTTCGCCCCGACCCGCTGCGCCACCACGTCCACCGTGCGATCGTCGTCGGTCGGCCCCAAACCGCCCGTCACCAGCAGCAAATCGGCACGTTCGCCCGCACGGCCGAGCGCCGCCGAAATATCGCCCGGCTCATCGCGGACCGAGGTGTGCCAGCGAACGTCGAGCCCCTGCCCCGTCAGCCGCTCCGCCAGCCAGGCCGTGTTGGTATTGATGATCTCGCCGCGTGTCACCTCATCGCCGATGGTGAGGATCTCTGCACGGACGGGAGTATACATTTGTACAGTACCCTAACGGCCGCCCTGTGAGCTGTCAAGAAGAGCTGAAGGAAGCTAAAGAGAAGTATTGAGTAGCACTCCCATCGCCGGCGTATCCCTGCAGGACAGCGCTAGATCGAGTTTGCCGTCGCCATTGAGATCGGTCGCTGCCAAGCCGGAACAGGGCGCACAAGCGGTCGCGCTGATCAGAACCAGTTTGCCGAACGTGCCATCGTGGTTGCCGTGGAGAACGGCGATCTTGGTCGATACCTGCAGGGCGGTGACCAGATCGAGCCCACCATCCCGGTCCAGATCGACGAGTAGGGGTTGGCGATAGACCGGCGTGCCTCCGACTGCGACGGTAGTGGCGTTCTGGAAGGTGCCATCCCCCTTGCCCAAAAGCACGCTGGCGGTGGTGGTGCCGGGGTTGGTCACCGCTAGATCCAATTTGCCATCCTGGTTGAGATCGCCGGTGGCGATGCCACAGGGCGCGGCCGCGACCGAAACAGCCAGCGGCGCTTTGAAGGTGCCATTGCCCTTGCCGAGATGGATCCCGACCTGACCTAATTCGATGCTGGTCACCGCGAGGTCCAGGATGCCGTCGCGGTTGAAGTCCCCCAGGGTGTCAGAACAGGGGCCGGTCAAAGCGGGCGAAGCGATCCCCTTGGCAAACGTGCCGCTCCCCTGGTTGAGAAAAACCACGAGGGTGTTGGCCAAAGCATCGCCATTGGCGACCATGAAGTCCGGCCGACCATCTTGATTGAAATCGCCGACCAGGCCCGCGAAGGAAATCGTCTGATTCTCCTGATAGCCCATCGCATACTCGACGAACTTTAGCCCCTGGAAGGTGCCATTGCCGTTGCCCAGCAGGTAGTCGCCGCCAGGATCCCCACAACCAGTGGTGGCCAGATCGGGCTTACCATCGGAGTTTAAATCGGCGATGGCGACCCAATCGGCGTAACCCTGTTGGGTCGCGGTAAAAACCTGGCCGGGAGCGGTGAACGTTCCATCCCCCTTGCCGATGAACAGGGTGATGTTGTTGTCGATCTGATTGGCCGTCACGACATCCGGTTTGCCGTCGAGATTGAGGTCGCCCACGGCCAGTGCCACCGGTTGGTTCGAGGCTGTCTGGGCTTGAATATCGTTGGCGCTCCGCGTGTCGTATAGCGTGAGACTGCCGAAGGCGATGCACTTCGCCGAGCAGCTGCCGCCGCAGTCGGTCCCCGTCTCGGTGCCATTCCTCACGCCATCGCTGCAGGTGGGAACTTGGCACTTTCCGTTGCCACAAACGCCACTGCCACAGTCGCTATGGGCGCCGCAACCCTTGCTGTCGGTGCACTTTTGGGCGCAACTCCCACCGCAATCGAGATCGGTTTCGCCTCCGTTGGTCACGCCATCGAAGCAGCTGGGCGCGAGGCACACCTTGGCGTAGCAAACACCGCTCTGGCAGTCGGTCTTGGCGAGGCATCCCTGGCCTGCCGAGCAGAGACTGCACTGACCTCCTCCGCAGTCGACGCCCGTCTCGGAACCATTGCGCACCTTATCGAGGCAGGTCGCCGCTACGCAGTGGTGGCCGCTATCGCAGATCCCCATCGCGCAATCGCCCGCGCCTCCGCAGCTTTTGCCATTCGGGCAGCGATTTACGCAGCTCGCACCGCAATCGATATCGCTCTCTTGGCCGTTCTTCACCAGATCGGTGCAGCTGGGGGCTAGACAGCGCTTCTTGTCGCTACAGACACCGCTTTGGCAATCGCTCCCCTGGCTACAGGTGAGGTTGTCGAAACAGGGGGGGCAGCTACCGCCGCAATCGATGTCGCTCTCCGGGCCGTTCTTGAGCTGGTCGAGGCAGGCAGGGGGTACGCACTGGTTCATCTTGCAAAGGCCACTCTTGCAATCGACCGAGGCCAGACAGCTCCTCTTTTCATCGCATTTCGCCGGGCACAGCTCACCACCGCAGTCGACGTCCGTCTCCTGGCCATTTTGGGCGCCGTCGCTGCAGGTAGCGGCAGCGCATTTCATCCCGCTGCAAACCCGACTTTCGCACTCTTCGTGCATCGAGCAGCCTCGCGCTTCGCGGCAGGGGGCGCAGACGCTGCCGCCGCAGTCGACGTCGCTCTCGTCGCCATTTTTCAGGCCATCGTTACAAGTTGCGAGCTCGACGCAGGTGCCGCCAAAATGCTCGTCAGAAAAGCTGCCATAGCGTCGTTGCGAGGGGCAGCTCGGATCCGGAAAGCTGCAAAAGCCGGTCGCTTCGCAGTTCGCTCCGGCGTGGCAGGGAGCCTCCGCGCTGCAGGTATAGAGACCCACCTGGTGGGTCTCTCGGCCGCAGCCTGACCAGATCAGGAGGACGATCGCGATCGGCCGCATCATTCGATCCCCCTCAATGCGCTCGACGAGCTTTCCAGTAGTAACGAGCGGCGCTAGCAATCAAGAGTACGCCGCTCACCGTCAGCGCGGTAGCACCGACTGCTAAACTGGCCTGGGTGTTGCTGCTATGAGCGTCGAGAAAGTGCTCGTAGCTCGTCTGTTGGTCGCCGATCTTGGACTCTGCAACACCAACGAGAACGGCCCCCATGATCGCCGCTGCCAGGCTGCTGCCGAGGAGCACCGCGCCTGCGCCATCGCGATACCAGCGGGGCCTGCGCACGGTAAGATCGACAGCGGGCGAAAGAGCTGCAGGCACAGGGAGTGGGGCGACCGGCAGGGCCACCGCCACGGGCAGCAGGGGCGCGACCGGTTCGGCAACTTTGACCGGTGCTGGTTCGGCGACCTTGACCGCGGGTGGTGTTTCGGCGGCGGGTAGACGAGCGCGACAGAGGGCGAGATTCGCCTGGGTCAGCGCCACCTGTTTGGCCTAGGGACCGGTGGCGAGAAATGCCTCGTAGTATTCGACCGCCTTGGCGAAGTGGCCGCTGTGGCGCTCCGCCTGTCCCAGCGCGTAGAGAAAGTTCGGTGCGGGCGAAATCGCCTGTCCGGCCAGCAGTGCCGCAATCGCCTCGGGATAGCGCTGCTGCTGATACAGCTCCAGGCCCCGTTGGAGCTGCTTCTGGGCGGCCACGGCCTGAGTCGGCAGCTTCTTGGCGCTGGCCGGCGCGCTGCAGAAAAGCAGCAGGACCCCTGCGATACAAAGCCTCATTCCGGCAGTAACCCTTCTGGATCCCATGACGACTCCCGGTGTTTGGTGGGCGGCCGCGGTAGATTGTGGGGCTTGGTACTGCGTGACTTCTTGGATTCTACTTCTGCTTGGGGCTCGGCCGGTACGGCGACCGGCACCGACTTCTGCTCCTGCGGGGGCGCCGCAGCGGGCGGCACGACCGGTGGGACCAATGGCGACGAAGCCGGCGGCACCGACGATGGCGCGACGACTACGGGAGCGGCCGGCTGAGCGCGGTCGCGCACTTGCCACAGGACCACTCCCATCGCAGCGACCATCACCAAGACGAGCAGCGCTAGAACCCGCACCATCCTGGATTGATCCGCCGGCACCGGACTCGTCGCGGTCACAGGTGCCAAAGGAGTCTGCGAGGGTGCTGGCCCCTTCTCCGGCTTCGCTGCTTCGCCCGTCGTCAGGGTGGAATTGGAATCCGCCAGCGAGAGCGTCCCAAAGCCGGGCACGCTCACGTAGGTATCGGCGAGCTGCTCGCTGAGCGAGTTCGCCCCCTCGAGGAGCTGTCGCCAGGCGTTGATCTTCGCGACAAAGCACTCTTCCATGAAACGAGCCAGAGTGACCGATGAGATGGCGAGTTTTTGATCGCGAGCAAACGCCTCGAGATCGAGTTGCAGCTCCTGCACCGTCGCATAGCGATCCTCGCGCTTCTTCGCGAGCCCCTTGAGCACGATGCGCTCGAGCTCGGGCGGATAGTCGGGCCGCAACGTCGACGGCAGCGGCGGCGGCTCGTCCATGAGCTTCCGCAGTGTGTTGTAGTCGTTGTTGGTCTTGTAGAGCCGAGTGCCGGTCGTCACTTCGTAGAGGACCACCGCGAGAGAAAACAGATCCGAGCGGCGATCGAGCGGCTCGGAGAGGCACTGTTCGGGCGACATGTAGTCGAACTTGCCGCGGATGGTGCCGTAGTCGGTCTCCTGGGAGCGGTTGTTGGCCTTGACGATGCCAAAATCGATCAACTTCACCGAACCGTCGAAGCTGACCAAGATATTCGAGGGAGAAATGTCGCGATGAACCAGCTGGAGCAGCGCGCCCTGTCCATCCCGCTTTTCATGTGCATAGTGGATACCCGCGCACACCCCGAGGAGGATCGAAAGGGATTCGGCGAGGGGCAGAATGCGATTTTGGGCCCCTAGTGCACGAACGATCGCGCGCAGATCTTCGCCGTGGACGAACTCCATCGCGAAAAAGTAGCTGCCGTCGACGCAGCCGACGTCGTAGACCTGTGCGACATTGGGGTGCTGAAGGGTCGCAGCGATCCGTGCCTCATCTAAGAACAGCTGGCGCAGCTCCTTCTCGGCCGCCAAGCGAGGAAGCATCCGCTTGATCACGACGATCTTTTCGAACCCCTGCAATCCAGTGGTGCGGGCAAGATAGATCTCCGCCATCCCACCGGTCGCAAGATGGCGGAGCAGCTGGTACTTGCCGAGGCGCCGCTGCTCCCCCACCCCTCCCGGTTCTGCCTCAGGGAGAGACATTGAGCAGCACCCCCAGCCCCGGCGCCCATTTGCACGCCAGCGCCACATCGAGTTTGCCATCCTCGTTGAGATCGGTCGCCACCAGCCCATTGCAGCCATCGCAGGCCGTTGCGCTGATTAGAACCGGTTTGCCGAAAGTCCCATCGTGATTGCCATGGAGGACCGCCACCTGAGTCGATCCCTGCAGGGCGGTCACGAGATCGAGCACGCCATCGCGATCCATGTCGACCAGCGCCGGATTGCCCACGTTCATGCCCAAACCACCGAGGGCCACGGTGGTGGCATTTTGGAAGGTGCCATCGCCCTTGCCGAGCAGCATGCTGGCAGTGCTGCTCGCGGTGTTGAGCACCACTAGATCCAGTTTGCCATCGTCGTTGAGATCGGCCGCTGCGATGCCGCGCGGGCTCAATCCAACCGCGATGGCCTGAGGCAGTTTGAACGTCCCATTGCCATTGCCTAGGAGCACACTTACCTGATTCAGGGTGAGGTTCGACACCACGAGGTCGAGATGGCCATCGCGGTTGAAATCCCCCGCAGCCTCCGAGCCTGGCGACAGAGCGGCGGAGGAGCTCAGCCCCTTGGCGAAGCTCCCCCCGCCCTGGTTGAGATAGACATCGATGGTGTCGGCGGCGATCTGGGTGTTGGCCACCATGAAATCGGGTTTACCGTCGTGATTGAAGTCGGCGATCAGCGCCGCGCCCGGCTGATTTTGAAAGTCGATCTGGTTGTCGACAAAGACCACCCCCTGAAAAGTGCCGTTCCCATTTCCGAGCAAATAGTGCGCTCCCGGAGCAGCCCAGCCGGCGGTCACTAGATCGGGTTTACCATCGGCATTCAGATCACCGATGGCTACCGAATGGGGGCTGCCAAACAGGGTGGCCGTAAAAAGCTGTCCGGGCACGACGAAGGTTCCATCCCCTTGGCCGAGCAGCACGGTGAGGTTGTTATCCTGTTGATTCGCCGTCACCACATCCGGCTTGCCGTCAAGGTTGATGTCCGCCACCGCGAGTGCCATTGGCTGATTGGCGACGGCCATGGCCTGGATACCGGCCGCACTTCGCGTGTCGTACAGGACCAGATTGCCAAAGACGATGCAGGGAAGACAAGCGAAGCCGCCGCAGTCGCTGCCCTGCTCGTCGCCGTTCTTGATGCCGTCGCTGCAGCTCGGGGCCGCGCACTTTCCGGCGCTGCACAACTTGTTGATGCAGTCCGTGCTGTACTTGCACTTTTTCAACGTGGCGCACTTGCTCATGCAGCTGCCGCCGCAATCGATATCCGATTCGAGACCATTGCGCACTCCATCGCCGCAGGTAGGGAACTGGCAGATCGAGGCGACGCAAACCAAGCTTTGGCAATCTCCCAAGACCTTGCAGGCCTCGCCAGCGGGACAGGCCAAACAAACCAGGCCGCCGCAATCGGCGCCCGTCTCGTCGCCGTTGCGCACGCCATCCCCGCACTTGGGACCCGCGCAGCTCTGGCTGACATCGTCACAGATACCGGTCGTGCAGTCTTGGTTAACATTGCAGTGAGCGGCTTCTGGGCACCTCAAGGCGCACGTGCCACCGCAATCGGTATCCGCTTCGCTGCCGTTCTTGACCTGATCACTACAGCTCGGTGCTGTGCAGCGCCCCTGGGTGCAGACGCCGCTTTGGCAATCGCCCTTCGCGCCGCAACGAAAATGGTCCGGACAGGCGCCGCAGGCGCCGCCGCAATCGACGTCGGTTTCGCTGCCGTTCTTGGTCTGGTCGAGGCACGAGACCGCCACGCATTGCCCCTGCTGGCAGACGCCGCTCTGGCAATCGAAGGCGGTCAAGCAGTGGTTCTTATCCGCACATTTTCCGCACAGTTCGCCGCCGCAATCGATATCGGTTTCGCGGCCGTTGAGAAACTGATCGTCACACTTCGGGGGGGCGCATTGCATTGCCGTGCAGACCCCGCTTTGGCAGTCCGTACCCTTCTCGCAGCCGCTGCTTGCATGGCATCGCGTAGAGCAGAGCGCGCCGCCACAGTCGACATCGGCCTCGTCGCGGTTGCGGACACCGTCACGGCAGCTGGGATCGTCGACGCAGCGGCTCTCGCCTGAATAGCGCGCATAGCGCCGTCGGGAAGAGCAGCCCGGGTCCGGGAAGCTGCACCGGCCATCCGGCTCGCACTGCCCCTCCACCCCCTCGAGGAAGCACTGGGCGGCGGACTGACAATGAAACGATTCCAGGGTGCTATCGCCCAGGCCACACCCCACCAAAACCAGGGCGAAGCACAACTTTCTGGCCACGGAGTACCTCCCCACTATAAGAGATGGGTGGAAGCCATAAGAATCTTCAATGGATCGTCACGAATGTATCATCTCGCCTGCCCGTTTGACCAATCGGCGGCCAGTTGATACAGTTTTTCCCGCCCAACGAGTCCGCGATGAAAATCCGCCACGCTGCAAAAACCGATGTAGGGATGAAGCGCACCCACAACGAGGACTACTTCACCACCCTGCCGGACGAGCAGCTCTTCATCGTTGCGGATGGCATGGGAGGGCATGCCAGCGGTGAGGTTGCCTCCAAGATGGCGGCCGATACCATCCACGAGTTCTACAGCCGCACCAAAGATGAAGATGCAACTTGGCCCTACAAGATGGATCGCCAGCTCTCCTACGTGGAGAATCGGCTCGTCTGCGGGATCAAGCTGGCCAATTGGCGCATCTTCGAAGCGTCCACGCGCGATCCGAGCAAGAAGGGGATGGGTACCACCATCGTCTCCTGTCTGGTGCACGAGGCCAAAGCCTACTTTGCCTGGGTCGGCGATTCACGCGGCTACCTCGTCAAGCCCGATGGCACCAACAAGCAGGTGACCCGCGACCACTCGCTCCTCGAGGACTACAAAGAGGCCAAGCCGGACATGACCGAGGAGGAGCAGCGCAACTTCCCGCACAAGAATGTGATCACCCGAGCGCTCGGCATGCGCGATTCGGTGCAGGTCGATGTCCGCAAATACGAGATCACTCCGGGCGATACTTTTCTGCTGTGCTGCGACGGTGTCTCGGGGATGATCGACGATGTGCGCATGGGGCAGCTCGTGCGCGAAGCGGGCGATGACCTCGAAAAAATGGCCACTGCGATCGTCGATACCGCCAATCAGAATGGCGGCGTCGACAACATCACCGTCATCTGCCTGCGCTGCGAAAAGAATTAGACCGCTTTCACGTTGAACTGAGCGAGCGAGGCGGTCGAGACCGAGGCGAGGCGAGGAGCGACGACGACGCGCTACTAGCGGTAACGCTAGGAGGAGCGACGAAGCAGCGCCGAAGGGATCGGTCGCCGCAGCCGATCATTTCAACGTGAAAGCGGTCTGGCGCGGGCCACCAGCGAAGGCGCTAGCACGGCCAATAGTGTGACGGACTGCGCCAGCAGTCCCTGCAGCGTCGGGTAGAGTCCGACCACCGACCCATCGGGCAGGGGCAGGGGGGTCAATGAGACGAAGC
>JAHFDT010000043.1:18393-23813 GCA_023248875.1 Myxococcales bacterium
TCCTGGAGCGCCCGGAGCCCCCGTCCTACCAGTGCCACCGCCAGCAGTGTCAGCAGCACGCCCGAAGCCAGCATCACCGGTCGGGGGTTCAGTTTTCGCCCCAGCCGGCCGATGATCCAGACCACTGCGACCATTCCGATCGCGCCCACCAACGCGCCCAGCGCAACGGCGGAACGTGCTTCGCCCACGTCGAGGAGCAGCGCCTGGTAGAACAGCACGATTTCGAAAGCCTCGCGATACGCGGCGATGAACGCGATGGCAAAGAGCAGCCAAGGCCGCTGCTGGCGCGCCGACGAAGTGATGTGGCGCTCGAGAAAACCGAGCCAGCTACGCGCCTCGCGCCGTCCCAGTACCCAGTGGCTGACCAGCAGAATCAGCGCTGCCGCGACCAGGGTCACCACCGCTTCGACCAGCTCACGCCGTGCCCCAGCCACGAGAGTGCGAGCCACCCACCAGGTCACGAGTCCGGCCGGTATTGCGACCAGCCACCCGAAATGGACGAGCCGTGCCGCATCGTTCCTGCCGCTCTTGCGGAGAAAGGCCAAGAGCGCGCCAATCAGCAGCGCCGCCTCCAGCCCCTCGCGCAGCGCGATCGTCAACGAGGCGATAAAGGCCACCCCAGGGCCGGAATGACGCTCCTCGGCGCGATCGAGCAGCGATAGCAGTGCGGCGATGTGGGGATCGATTGCGGCGTCCTCCTGGCGCGGAAGGTCAATCGCACGTCGCAGTTCCAGAAAGGCTGCTTCGATCCGCTGTGCCAGCCGGGGATCACGCACCCGCAGCGCCGCTTCGTACGGTTCTACGCCTTCGAGATAGGCCGCTACCGCCAAGTCGTGACGCTCGGCGAGCGGCGCGGCCCCGATCGCCGACAACAGACGCCGCGCAACGGTGAATTTTCCTCCTGCCTCGGGGGCAAAGGTCACGTCATGCCGAAGGTAGGCGAGCGCCTGCGCCCGCTCGATCGGTTGCGGCAACGATGCCGCGAGTAGCTGATCGAGCTCGAGATCGGTAAGCCCCGCCAAGCGGGAAGGAGTCGGTGAGAGCTGCGTCTGCGCCCGCTTCCAGAGCCGTTCATCGTCGATCCGGCGAGCGTGGCGTAGCGCAATCACATGAAAGGCCAAGCTCCAACGATCGGCTGCCGAGAGCGT
The DNA here is from genome assembly GCA_023248875.1 of Myxococcales bacterium. Lineage (GTDB taxonomy): Bacteria > Myxococcota_A > Polyangia > Palsa-1104 > SHYY01 > JAHFDT01. Next base: position 19,542 of record JAHFDT010000043.1, read on the forward strand.
ATCGAAGGCCGCCATACCGGTGTTTGGGACGCCAAACGTGAGCGCATGAAACGCCAGTTGGGGCGAAATGCGCGCCATCCGTTCGCTCTCGTGAAACGAAACCGGTGGCGGTTTCAGCTGCTTGGCTTCCGGAGTATCGCCGTGCCCATCGGCGCCGTGGCAGCGGGCGCACAACGACGCATACAGCGTACGAGCCCTCTCGAGCGACGGGGGCGCAGCCGGCACCAGCACCAGCCCCAGCTGGTCGACCAGCACGGTGCGCACCGAGCGACCCAGGGCAGCGACGCTCTCTGCTGAGGCCCGCGCAGCAACTGCCCGAGCGAGGGCTGCGACCTGTGACTCGACCGCAATCCGGGCGTCGCCGTCCGGCAGTGTGCCAACCAGCCTTTCTGCGTCGCCGAGGAGCGCGTGCTGTTCCTCGTACTCCGTCGGCGCCACCACCTTCCCGTCCTTCACCGCGCCCGGATAGTCGGCAGCGACATAGTCAATCAGCGCGGCCAGGCGAGCGAGATTATCATCGGCGTGCGCCACGCCCGCCCAGACGAGCAGCGCGAAGGCAACGCCATATTGCAGGAGAGTCAACTTTCGTTCGGGCAGTAGCCGCCCTTTTGGCCCATCGCTTTGGGGCAAACGCCGTACAGCTCAAGCTTGTGTCGCACCACCTTGAATCCGCCCAGCTGAGCCGCCATCTGGTCCTGCAGCTTTTCGATCTCCTCATTCTCGAATTCGAGGATCAGACCGCACTGAAGGCAGATGAGGTGGTCGTGATGGTGAGCCTCGTCATCGGAAACTTCGTAGCGTGTCTGTCCATCGCCGAATTGGCGGGGCGTCGCGAGACCGGATGCGGTGAGGAGCTTGAGGGTTCGATAAACGGTCGCGTAGCCAACGCGTTTCTGGTGTTTGCGCACCCGGGCCAGGAGATCGTCGATGGAAACATGACCCTGCAGCTGCAAAAACTGCGCGACGATCACCTCGCGCTGCTGAGTCGTTTTCAAACTGTTGCGGCGGAGATAGTCGGTCCAACGTCCCCTCAGCCTTTCGAGATCATGGGACGCAGAGGCGAGTGGGGGACTGCCGGTGCGATGGGTCGGCACGAACAGATCAAGGCCCGGCCCCACGTTGCTGTCAAGCAACATTGACCCGTTTCCTAGAGCCCGATACATTCTGGGGATGGCTCCATCTGTGAAGGACGAAGCGGTGAGTGAGGAGGGGTTCGATCGTGTGTTGCAGCGGTTGCGCGGAGTAGTCGAGACCCTCGAAACTGGCAGTTTGACGCTCGAGCAGTCGCTCGCCGCCTTCGAGGAGGGAGTTCGCCTTTCTCGGCGAGGCGCGGCTATTCTCGACCAGGCGGAGCGGCGCGTTGAGATCCTCACCCGCGGTGATGGGGAACCGGTGGCGGCGCCCTTCGAACCTCCGACCGAGAAGTAGCGGATGGCCGACTGGGGCGAGGAGGATACCAAGATCACCGAGGCTGCGCTCAGTGGAACCCCGGACCGCGATCGTGCCTACTTGATTGTCTTGTCGGGCACCAGCGTCGGCGAAATGTTCAAGATCCTAGAGGGCGAAGCGATCATCGGTCGCAGTACCCAGGCGGGTATTCGAGTGGTCGATGAGGGCATCTCGCGCCAGCATGCCCGCATCGTCCAAGAGGCCGGGATGCTCTTCATTGAGGACCTCGGTTCGAAAAACGGCACGTTTGCCAATGGGGAACGGATCACCCGCCATCGCCTTCAGGATGGCGACAAGATCCAGGTCGGGCAGACCACAATTCTGAAATTTACCTACCACGACCATCTCGATGAAGTGTTTCAGCGCCAGATGTACGAGTCGGCGCTCTACGACGCGCTCACCAAGATTTTCAACCGAAAACACTTCAACGACCGTCTGCAGTCCGAGCTCTCCTACTCGCTTCGACATCAAACGCCGCTGTCGCTGCTGCTGCTCGACATCGACCACTTCAAGAAAATCAACGATCAGTATGGCCATCTTGCCGGGGATTTTGCTTTGCAATCGATGGCAGCCACGGTCAGCCGCATGATTCGCAAAGAGGATTTTTTTGCCCGCTACGGCGGAGAAGAATTCGCGATCCTTTGCCGTGGCATCGACTCTCGCGGCGGGGCGCTCTTTGCCGAGCGTGTGAGGCAAGCGCTGGCGGCCGCTTCCCTGCAGTATGAAAATCAGGCGATCTCGATCACCGTCTCGATCGGCGTGGCAGGACTCCCCCACCCAGCGTTACTCACCCCCACTGATTTTATCGGCGCAGCGGATGAGGCGCTCTATCGCGCCAAGGAGAGTGGGCGCAATCGGGTGATCGTGCATTAGGCGCCTTAGCGAGGCACTGGCAACGACTCTTGCTGTAACTCCTCCACGGTCTGCAGCGCCTGTTCAAGCTCGGTCGTTCCACGAAAGCGATAGCGCAGCTGTCCCCGTCGATCGAAGAGCAAGATCTCAGCCCCGCGTACGGCGAGGCGCCGGCACAGCCTTCCCCCTTCATCGGGAAGCACAATGAAGCGTGAATGGGCTGCCTCTTCTGCCACCCGACGTTTGGCGTAGCGAATCGCAAACCAGGGCACGCTCTCGAGATTCACGAGCGCCACCACTGCGACCCGTCCTGGGGAAACCACCGACGACAATCGACTGCTGATGGTCCGCGCTTCGTGCGCGGTCTTTCGCGACGCTACGGTCAGTACCACCACCTGGCCATCGAAATCCGCAATGTCGAACAGGTGTCCATGGGCATCGCGCGCCCGCAGCCGCGACGGCGTTCCCAGCTCTTCTGCCCACGGCAACGAGATCGCCGCGCTGCAGACGAGCGCGATGGCGCCCAACCAGCGTGTCACGCCTGGAAGGGGAGCAAGGGGCACGCCATTTGCCGTCCTCGCGACCGACTGCTACCGTTTCCCGAATGCGTGTCGACGCTTTCCACGCTTCCGCTGCCCGGCGGCACCGTTTCAGCGCTGGAACGGTGATCCTGACGGTTCTTGCAGCGACAGCCAGCGCCGAACCATCGACCGCGCTCGATCCCTACTTCACCGTAGGGCCCGCTGCGGCCGCCATGCACCGCTTTCGCGCGGGCGATTGGGCCGGTGCCGCGGCCGATTTTTCTCATTATGCGGCCCGCCATTCGCATGCTGCCGACCAGGAACAGGCGGCCTTCCTGGCTGCCTACGCGCATTCACGCGCCGGCCATTTTCGCGAGGCGGCTCAGCGCTTCGACTCGCTGGTTTCGCACTATCCGCTGCTCAGCGACTACCACCGTCTCTTCGCCGCCCGCGCCCTCCTCGCCGCGGGCTCCTGGCAGGCTGCCCTCGAGCGGGCCACGAAGATCCCCGCCGCGTCGGCGCTCGATGGCGAAGCGCGACTCCTCGAAGCAGAGGCGCTCGGCCATCTCGGTCGCCAGGCGCGCTCCGTCGAAGTTCTGCGCGGCTACCTTGCGACCTATCCCAATTCTTGGCGCGCTGCCGATGCCCTATTGCGCCTCGCAACGACGGAAGCAGCACTCGACGATTGGGCCGGCGCGCGCGCGCATTACCGTTCGCTCTATATCCATTTTCCAACGGACAAGGCGGCCGAACGGGCGGCGGAGCAGCTGCGGGCGCGGGACCTTCCGGCGCTGGAGCTGACGGGCGCGGAGCGGCTGGAACGTGGGTTGGCGCTCTTTACCGAGATGCGCAATCCCGAGTCGGAGGCGGAGCTGCGTGCCGCACTCAGCAGCCATACTCTCGATGAAAAGTCGACCTGCCGGGCGGCATATCATCTCGCGCAAAGTGTCTTCAAGCAGCGCGATCGTCCCCGCGCCGCACCGCTGTTCGATGATGCCGTCACCGTCTGCGCAATGGCCAAGGACGACGATCTACACATGAAGGCGCTCTACCAGGCGGGCCGCTGCCATGCAGCGCGCGGCGATTTACCCAGAGCGCTGGGCTGCTTTACCCAAGCCGAGGCGGCCCATCCCCAGCACAGCTACGCTGACGACGCCCGGCTTCGTGCTGCCGAGGTCTGCCACGACTTGGCCAAGGCTGCACAGCGCCCTGTCGACGGGGGATTGGCTCCCGCCGATTACGAAGCCCAGGAGCAGACGCTACTCGGCGATCTCGCTGACCGCTATCCCGAAGGCGATGTCCGCAGCGAAGCGCTGTTTCGGCTCTTCTTTGAGTCTTGGAAGAAAAAAGATGGGGCCGGGGCGCGCAAGTGGCTGGAGCGATCGCTCTCCAAAGTGCCCTACGAGAGTGGCTGGTGGGACGCAGGCCGCACGCTCTATTGGATGGGGCG
>JAHFDT010000225.1 GCA_023248875.1 Myxococcales bacterium
GTCTCGTAGGAGCTTGTCCAATAGACCTCGGCGCTCTGGGTCCAACGCCATGAACTCTGCGCCAACCGTGCAGAACTTACCTTCCAGGGATGGTTCGACGTGGCGAATCTCTCCTTCGCAAGTGAATTGTTCTTCGTTCGGTAGTGCAATCGTTAGAGTGATCCGCTGCCCTATCCTCGGGTGCGCTTCCGCATGGACCATGATCCCAGTTCGGCTCAAGTTCAGTGCCCAGGACGCCTTGCCCAATAGCGTGACTGCTATTCGCGACCCGACTGGAAAACGGGAATCGTGCCGTCGTTCTTGGGCAGCCAGCGTGGCGACCACTGCCGGTAACTGATCCAGATCGAGCGGTTTTCTTAAGAGGCAACTCGCAGTGGGAGGGGCGTCATCACAGTTGGCTGAAAGCAGGAGGACCGGGATCTTCGCTAGCTCGCGATCGGCTTGAAGAGCAGCCCAAAGACCGCGCCCATCCATCGAGGGTGCGAACAGATCGATTAGAATGGCACAGGGCCGCGGCATCGTCCCGAGCGTGGCTAGGGCAGCTTGCCCCTGCTCCGCTGTGAATACTCGGTAACCTTCCTCCTGGAACATGCGGTCGAACATCTCACGGAGATCTCGATCGTCTTCCACGATCAACAGCGTCTTGGACATCCTGCTCCTTGCGGATGTATGGTGAGAAAAAAACTAGCTCTCTGACGTTTCTGGCTCCGGCTCTGGAACCCGGTGCGACTTTAGTTTTTCCCAAAGACCTTTCCGCGAGATCCCCAACATTTCTGCAGCCCGGGTCTTGTTGCCCTTGGCGATGCTGAGGGCATGTAAGAGGTACTCCCGCTCAAACTCCTTGGCCGCGATGGCCAGTGGCCGCAGTCCGACGGCGGCCTTGGTGCGGCCTACGCCATTGCCGCGTACCTCCTGGGGCAGGTGTTCGAGGTCGATCTCCTCCCCGCGGGCAAAGACCACCGCATGTTCGACGATGTGCTCGAGCTCGCGGATGTTGCCCGGAAACGAGTACTGACTGAGCGCTGCCCACGCGGCAGGCGAAAGGTGGGGCGGGTCGAAGCTGCCCGGGTTGAACTGCCTGTAGAAGTACTCGATCAAGATCGGCAGGTCGGCCCGCCGCTCCCGGAGCGGGGGAACATGGAAGTCAAACACCTTCAAGCGGTAGTAGAGATCATCGCGAAACCGGCCGGCCTCGATCATCTTGTTCAGATCGCGGTTCGTCGCATAGATCACCCGTGCGTCGACCTTGACCGTCACGTTGGTGCCGATCGGTTCGAAGGATCCCTCTTGTAAAACCCGCAGCAGTTTGGCTTGCGAGGGCAACGCCATCTCCGCGATCTCATCGAGAAACAGCGTGCCGCCGTCAGCCGCCTTGAAGCGCCCCTCGCGTCGGCGAAACGCCCCGGTGAACGCACCGCGCTCGTGGCCAAACAGCTCGGCCTCGAGCAGCGTCTCGGGAAACGAGGCACAATTGACGGCAATAAAGGGCTTTCCACGCCGCGAACTCCGGTCGTGGATGGCGCGCGCGATCAGCTCTTTTCCAGTCCCGCTCTCGCCGGTGATAAGCACGGGCCCATCGCTGTGCGAGATCAGGTCGATGCGCTTCTGCAGCCCCACAATCAGGGGGGATTCACCGACGATCGTCGAAGACTCCGGCCCCATCGCCGTCAGCTGCACCTGCGCTTGGCCGAACTCCGAGCGCAAGCGAAGCCGCTCGGCCACTTGTCCGACCACCTGCTCCAGCGTCTCCAGGTCAAACGGCTTGTTGATGTAGTCGGCCGCCTTCTCCTTCATGGCAGTAACGGCGTCTTCGACTTTGCCGTAGGCGGTCATCAAGATGACGTGAGTGCTCGGCATCTCGCTTCGCAAGCGCCGAAAGATCGCGAACCCATCAATTTTCGGCAGCTGCACATCGGAGATGACTAGGTCGAAGACGTGCGCGTCGAGCTCTGCCATCGCGACTTCGCCATCGCTCGCCAAGGTCGTGCGATGGCCCTGCGCCGAGAGCGCGGCCTGGATGAAGCTCCTTGTGTCCCGATCATCCTCGACCACCAGGATATCGAGCGGCGAACCGGCGGTGGGGGGTTCGGCCGGGTGTGCTCCACCTTTCAGGGAATGGATCATTCCGTTTAATTGTACTACGCAATCTAGGGGCCGAGAAGCGGAAACTGCGTGGTGCTTAAAGGGCTTGGGGGCAACTGTTACGTTTTCTACCCAAATGCGCTAACTCTCGGTAACGCCTGTGTACCCGACGGGTAACAGCGAATTCGGTAGTGAGTTTACCTGGCAGGAGCTGAACCAGCGGGTCGAGTGACAAACTTCACCCGAACGGCTGGTCGCCTGTGGGGTTCTTGATGGCGGGCCCCGATGTAGGTGTGGACGACTACGCCGTTCGCCCTTCAGTTGGCCAGCTTCGTGAAGAAGGCGGGAGCGGGGAGGGCTGAACTTCATGCATAGCAATAGGTGGTGGCAAGGGGGATTGCTCCTGGGACTGTCGGGGATGGTCGGATGTGGTACGGAAGCGCCCTCGTTGGGTCAGATCGCACCGGCTCTGGTCGGATCGCTCGGCGCTGGCGGCGCGATGAGCTGCGACTTCGAACTCCCGGCCAGTATGGATCCGAACACCATCGGGCCGATCATCGAGCGCGACCGGATGTACATGGCAGCGCAGCCCGGGATGCAGCGCAAGTACATTCCGTTTTTGGTCGATCTATCGAATGGAAATATTACGACCGGGGGGCGCTACCTATTTCAGACACACGCTCAGGCGACAACCTATCTCGACTGGGTGACGAACTCCTACGTGCTCGATGGTGTCCACTTCTTCGACCGCCCCTATTTCCTAGGGCCGGTGTGTCATGCCTGGAGCGTAATCGGCGCGCGCGACTTCAGCGACGTCCATCTGGGCCACAACCTCATTCGGACCGAACGCTACTCCGATGCGCACCGACACGAGCGTCAGTTTCTGGAAGTCCAGTGGCCATCGATCGCAAACGACGCTCAGGCGCGCGGGCTGTCCGGTGTGCGCCTATTGTATGATAGGCTAAATCAGCTGGTGGAGTTGACCTACGTGGCCGACCGATCGGTGACCGATCTGCTCGGCCTCGAGACCATTGCCCCTCTCGGCGGCGGGCTCCTGCCCTTCGGCTATGAACACACGTTCGATCGCACGCAGTTCGTGTTGACCACCTGGTTTCCGTTTGTCCTTGGGGATCAGGGCGAGCCCTCCCTGTGGAGCAACTCCCCACCGTTGCCGGCACCCTCTTGCGGCGATGGCGTGTGCGAAGTCAGCCGCGGCGAGAGCTATTCCACTTGCGCGGGCGATTGCCGGCCTCAATGCGGCGATGCGGTCTGCCAGCCCGCGCAGGAGGAGGACACCCATAACTGCCCAGGCGACTGCCGCCTGTAGGCGCAGAGTCCACTCGATTCCGACGGAGGGGTAAATGAAATCGGTTCAAGACGAGATCCTTCGCCAGCAACAGCGATTCGCCCAACAGCCGTTCTTTCGGCGCCTCGAGCAGGAGGGGCCGATGGAGCATGCGCTGGCGTTCGTGCCGGGGCTCACCTTCTTTGTCATGGCTTTCCAGGACATGCTGCGCATCAACGAAGTGCGGGTGAGCGACCCCGCGCTCCTGAGAATTGCCCGCCACCACCGTCTCGAGGATCAGGGGCATGAACAGTGGTTTCTGCGCGATATGGCGAAACTCGGAACGGAACGAGACATCCGCTGGCTGTTCGGACCCGAGCACGCGGCGACGCGAGATGCATCCTACGCGCTGCTCTCGGAGGTGATCCGGGCCAACGATGATCGCTTGCGGATCGTACTGCTTTTGGTTCTGGAGGCGACGGGCGAGGTGTTCTTCAGCCGCATTCCCGGCTACATCGAGCGCGCGGGGTATCGCGGTGCGGCGCAGCTCGAATATTTTTCCCGATCGCACCATGAAACCGAGAAGAACCACATTCTGTTCGAGCGCGAGATGCACGCGAGCTTGATCGCCGTCGAGTTGCCATCAGAAATTCGCACCGATGCGCTAGCCCTCGTGGAGCGCTCATTTACTGCGATGCGGAGCATGGTCGATGAGCTAGAGGCGCGTATTGTTCGCCAAGATCGCGGTGCCCGCAGGCTGCACGCTTCCGGGGCATGAGCAGATGGATTCCGGCGATCCTTTAGCCCGATTCGCGGCGGAGACGGGCGTCGCGATCCTAACAGACAGCGCCCACCGACAGCAGGCTGCGGAGGATTTTGGCCATCTCACCACCGGCAGCCCGAAGGGTGTCGTGCTGCCGCGAACGCTCGAAGAGATTTCTCGGATCGTCGGCTTCGCGAATGCACAGGGCCTTCACCTCACTCCTCGCGGACGGGGTTTCAGCCAGGGCGGGCAGTCCGTTTCGGTGGGCAGCCTCACCCTCGACCTATCCCACCTAGGCCGCGTCGATGAGCCCGATTCAATCTCGCAAACGATCCGGTGTGAGACGGGCGCTCGCTGGCACACGATCATCGAGCGCACGGCCCCCTTCGGATTCATCCCCCGGGTAGTCCCGCTGAACCTCGACCTCACCGTTGGTGGCACGCTCGCGGTTGGAGGTGTCGGTGCCACCAGCCACCGGTTCGGTCCGATCGTCTCCAACGTGGCGAAGGTCGAGTTGGTGACCGGCCGAGGTGAACACCAGGTGGGCGATTTTCAGCGAAACCGTGCGGCGGTTGATTCAACGCTCGGAGCGTTGGGCCGCTTTGCCATCCTTTTGAGCGCCACCCTGTACTTGCGGAAATTTCAGCCACGAGTTCGCACCTACTACCTTCTCTATGACAAGCTCGCGCCCTGGCTGGCCGATCAGCAGCGATTGATGCAATCCGATCGCTGCGATTACCTGGAAGCCTTCTGCTCGGCAAGTATCCAAGGCCTGCGCAACGATCCCATCGGGCGGCGCCCCTTTGCCCATTGGTTTTACGTTCTGCACGCCTCCTTCGAGTATTCGCCAGGGGGCGAACCGGAGCGTCAAACTGCGCTGGCCGGTCTGCACCCCTATCGGCTGACCCACGTCGAGGATAACGACACGATCACCTTTGCCTATCGCTATGCACCTCGCTTTGAAGCGATGCAACGGACCGGCGCGTGGCAGGAGGCTCACCCCTGGGTCGAGTGCTTTCTACCTGCCGATGCACTACCTCACCTTCTACCGCGCCTGCTCGATGCGGTGCCGCTCTTTCTTGGCGATGGGCACCGCCTGGTGTTTTTGGCCGGCTCGCAGCAGCCGCGCTTTTTCATGACGCCGCCGTGCGATCAGGTGGTGGGGTTTGCAATTCTACCCACGGGCATACCTGCTCCACTGCGACAGACCGCTCTCTCGGCGCTGGATGCAGTTCATCGGATGCTGATCGAGGCGGGTGGCAAGCGCTACCTATCGGGATGGCTCGGTAAGCCCGATGAAGACACCTTGAGAACCCACTTCGGGCCCCGCTATTGTGAATGGAAGGCGGCCAAAGAGCGGTTTGATCCGAACCACGTCCTCACATCGCACTTCCTCGGCGACTGAGTGGTCCTAGCGGGGCACCCGCTTTACCAATTGTGCCACCAGGGTAACCAGCTCCAGCGGCTCAATCGGCTTGCTGGAATGGAGCTGATAGCCCGCGGCGAGCGCCCGCGCGCTATCCTCCTTGCGTGCGTAGGC
>JAHFDT010000226.1 GCA_023248875.1 Myxococcales bacterium
GAGGTCGGCGCGGTCGAGCGCCTGCTGGTTGGCGAACAGCTTGTCGTGATATTCCCAGAATTTGCCCTGCTCGTGCGCCGCGAGTGACGCTTCGGCGGCAAGATGGGCCTTGTCGTGGAAAGGCAGCGGCTTGTTGCGCCAGGCCCATCGGATCTTGCCCTTGTAGTCCTCGTCGATCTGCTTGAGCGCCGGTTCGACCCGCGAGCAGAAGGGGCACTGGTAGTCGGAGAAGATCACCACCGTCACCGGCGCACTCTTGGGACCCTTGGTAGGCGAATCGCCGACCGCCACATCGGCATGTTTGGGTGGTTCGGGTGCGGCCGGTGCGGCCGCCGGCGCCGCCGCTGGCAGCGTCGCCAACTCCTGCTCATACAGCTTGTCGAGCGGCGTACCCTTCTTCAGGAGCTCGTCGGCGTGCTTGAGCTCCTCATCGATGATCGCCTTGAAGGCGTCAAACGGCTGCGCTCCCGAGAGCGGCCGACCATTGATGAAAAAAGCCGGTGTGCCATTGGCGCCCACTTCGTTGCCCCGCTGGGAATCCTTGTCGATCTGATCCTTGTACTTGTGGCTCTCCATATCCGCCTTGTAGCGGGCCATGTTGAGACCGATCGCCTGGGCATATCCGTCGAGATCGGCCCGCTCCAGCTTCTGTTGGTTCTCGAAAATCTTGTCGTGCATCGCCCAAAACTTCCCCTGCGCATGGGCCGCCATCGTGGCCTCCGCGGCGTCGCGCGCATGGTCGTGGAAGGGCAGCGGCTGGTGGCGAAAAGCGATGCGCACATCCTTACCGTAGGTCTCTTCGATCTTCTTGAGGGTCGGACCGACCCTCCCGCAGAAGGGTCACTGAAAATCGGAGAATTCTAAGACGGTCACCTTGGCGTACTTCGGCCCCTTTACGGGCGTCCAGGCCGCCAGCTCGATCCTCTGCGGCGACTCCTCCGGTGGCTTTCGCGCAGCGGCGGCCGGCTTTTCTACCGCCTTCAAGATCTCTTCGTAGCTCTTGCCCTGCTTGGCCAGATCCGCTGCAGCAGCGATGATCGTCGGTGCGCGCGGGCAGCCGGGGTCATCCTTCTTGCATTTCGCGACCGAACCGTGCGGACAGCCGCAATCGCACGGCTTCTGGTTGACCACCTTGAGCGCCACGAAGCGCTGCTCGGGCGTAAGGCCGGCGAACTTATCGGCGGCACCGAAGTCGCTCTCCTTGAGCCAGTCGGCCGGGATTTCACCGGCGTTGGCCTCCACCTTGGAGGCGCTGCCCGAGCTCGGTGCCTCACCGCGCCCGCGGCCCAATTCGTAGCCGCCGAGGAAGCCGAGGGCTAAACCTGTAACCAGTACCCAAATCGTTTGTCCCTTCATGGTGGGCGACGCTAGCATGAATGTTTCAATCCGGCTAGGCTGCGGACACTGGTTACTTCTTGCACTCTGCCACTGCCGAATTGTAGAGCAGCGGCGAGGTACCGATATCGTGCCCGGCCACCTGCATGGTGCTGGGCTTGACCACCAGGCTAAAGGGCATGCCGATCTCGTTGCTCTGGTTGCGATAGCTATCGGTAAAGGCCCAGGTCGCCTTGCTGCCGGCGACCACGGTAAAGTTTTGCTTGAACTCTTGCGTCCATTTATCAACGTCGTCGTGGGTCGCATCGACATGCTCTTTGAGGCCATCCTGCAGCACTCCCAGCACGCAGAAGTTTGGATCCTTCTTGATCCAGTCGATCATTGAACCCTGCTCCTGTCGGCAGGCACCGCACCAACGCCCGCCGAGCGCGATATACAGGCATTTGCAAGCCGGATTGTTATGGAAATCGGCGAGGCGGATATTGCTCTCCCAGGTGGCCTTGGTGGAATCGGTCTGCTCCGGCGACAGCCGATAGCCGCTCATCGTCACATCGCCGAGCGTCTGACCGTTCTGATTGCCAAAAGGGCCGGCGGGATAGGCAGGCGCCAGGTCAGGCATCGCCAGATCGGCTGCCGCGGGTGCCCAGCCATTGCCGCAGCCAGCGAGGGTCAGGAGAGCAAGTGTTCGGATGGGAATCATAGGAACCTCCATGCTGCTATAGTTGCGCCATGCGAAGTTTAGTTTTTCTCTGCTGTTTGCCGGCATTCGTTTTCGCCGAGTCGAACGAGGCCACCCAACTCGCTGGACGGGTCGAAAAGTACTACGCAGGCATCCAAGACCTCCATGCCAAATTTGAGCAGCTGGTCGATTCCGGCACCGGCGGTCATAAACGCGCCTCGGGCCAACTGTGGCTCAAGCGGCCGGGCCGGATGCGGTGGGACTATGTCAAGCCGGAGAAAAAGCTGATGGTGACCGACGGCAAGTTGCTCTGGATTTACGAACCGGAGGACCAGCAGGCGTTTCGTCAGGAGTTGAACTCAGCGACGCTGCCCTCATCGGTGTCGGTGCTGCTCGGGCAGGGCAAGCTCGGCGATGAGTTTACCGTGACCACGGATGCAGTCCCGGGACTTGGCACAGCCGGCGACGCGGTGCTCAAGCTGGTGCCCAAGAAGCCGACCGCACAGTATCGCTATCTCCACTTTGTCGTCGACCGCAAGACGGCTCAGGTGAAAGAGACGCTGGTGTACGAGACGCAGGGCGGGATCAACCATTTGACGTTTCGCGAGACGACGACCAACCGTGGGGTCCCCGATGGGAAGTTCAGCTTCACACCGCCACCCGGAACGAAGATCCTCCGGCCGTGATCACCCATAGCCTACTCGAGCGAAGAAATTTGCTACGGCGCTCGCTCGCCGGTGGCCTCGTGGTCGGCATGGCTGCAGCCGTGTTTCTGGGTCTGCTCGATGGCCTGCTCGCCGTATTTCGCGGCGACTTCGATGGGTGGATGGAAGCGCTGCAGTTTGTCGGTTGCGACCTGGCATTGGCAGCGATGGTGGGCGCCTTGGCAGGACTGCTGTTAGGCGCACTCCAGGTTGGAGCCGACCGCCTGGTCGCCTCGGCACGGCGAGTGCGCCAGCCGATCTGGCGGGCACGGTTGGCGACGGCACTCGCCATACCAGCGGTGGCGATCGTGGTGGAGCAGCTCTTTTCGGGCCGGCGAGCGCAGCTCCTACCCGGGCACGATGCGCTCGTGGTATTCGTTGGACTGATCCTACTCGCCGTGATCTATTCGGTGATGCGGTTCGGCCAGCTCCTCGCGGCCCAACTGGGCAACGGACTCGGTCGCGTACGCACCTGCCTTCTGATGGGCAGCTTGGCGGCAGTGACGGTGCTGCTGTTGCTCGTGGATGCGCGCGTTCTGCCGCGGCTCTACCCGGCCTTCCACGCCGCTCTCGAAGTCCTGCAATTCGCCAGTGCCTGGGCATTCGCTGGTGGGCTCTACCTACTTGCCCAGCGGCAGCGTCCCTCCTGGGTCAAACGCGTCGCCGAGCCTTGGACGGCGCTCGGGGTTTGGCTGGTCGCGGTGGCAATCGGTGCACTCGGACTCCGCGCCTTCGCAATGCACGAGCCGCTACGCGCGACCGCCTATCGTCAGGCCTGCATCGCCCCCCGCCTGCTCGACCTCTCGCACGGGGCGGGGCTATGCCGGACGCGCGACTTGCCGCTGCCCTCGCCCCCGCCGGTTTCCCCAGCCGCCCTGTTGCCACCCGGACCGCTTGTGCCCGATGCCGATGTCGTTCTCATCACTGTCGATGCCATGCGCGCCGACCGGCTGAACCAGCGCACGACGCCCCACTTGGCAGCACTCGCTGAGCACGGCGTCGTCTTCGATCGAGCTTACGCTCAGGTGCCCCACACCAGCTTTTCCCTCACGACACTGCTCACGGGGAAATATGTTTACTCGCTCGCCTCCATGGGAGCAGTGAGTGCCCGTCACGAAACGCTCGCCGAAGTGTTTCAGCGCGACCGTTACAAGACCGCAGCTTTTTTTCCACCATCGGTATTTTTCATCGACCACGACCATTTCATGGAGGTCGAGGAGGCGCGCTATCGCTTCGAGTATGTGAAGTACGAGCACCTTGGAGCGCGTGGGCGCACCGACCAGGTAATCGCATTTCTCGAGGGCGAGCGGCCGCAGCGCGCCTTTGTTTGGGTACACTATTTCGAGCCCCATGAGCCCTATGAGTCCCACGAAGGCGGAGTGCCACCATCGGCGTCCGATAACGAACGCTACGACGGAGAAATCTCTTTCGTCGACGGTGAAGTGGCTCGTCTGGTCGAATATCTCCGGACCCATCGCCCGCGCGCCATCATCGCCTTCGCCGCCGATCATGGCGAAGAGTTTGGCGAACACGGCGGGCGCTACCACGGCACGACGCTCTACGAGGAGCAGATCCGCGTACCCCTCTTTGTTGTCGCACTCGAGCGTTCGGGGATCTTGCCGGCTGGGCGCCACATCCGCGGACCCGTGGGGTTGGTCGATCTGGCGCCAACGCTACTCACCCTGGTTGGCATCACCCCCTCTGCGAAGATGCGTGGTCAGGATCTGGGGCCGTGGCTCTCTAGAGGCGGTGCTGACGAAACAAAGCTACGACCGGTCTTTTCCGAAATCGGTGCCCACAAGCTGTTGGGTCTGGCAAACGAGCGCCTGATTTGCGATCTGGCCCGCGATCTGTGCGAGCTCTACGACCTGGCGAGCGATCCCGCCGAACAGCACAATCTGGCGGGTCGGGCACCCCACGAGGAGCGGGCCCGCCACCTTCAGGCGCAGTTGCGCGCCTGGCTCGCCGATCAGGCGGCTTTCGAGCGAGCTCCGACGGGAGCCGAACCCTCGGAGCTGGCGGCCCAGCGAGCGCTCGAACGGGCCCGCCAGGGCGATCGCAGCGCTGTCCGCGAACTGGGACCGCTGCTGGCGGTAGCTCCGCCCCCCAGGCGGATCGAGGCGGCGCAGGCACTCCTGGCACTACCCGCCGATCCTGCGCTCCATGATGCGATCGCGCGCGCGCGTGCCCAAGACAGCGACGATCCCTGGTTGCGCACACTGGCGCTGCGCCTGGGCGAAACGGAACTCGCGGAGGGGCTCGCTACCTACGCTGAGCGAGCGACGATCGACCCTTTCTTGCGCGGCGAGATCGCACTGGCGCTAGCAGCCCTGCACCACCGCCAGGCCACGCCTCTGCTCGCCGCAGCACTGGAAAAGACCCACCGTGAAGATCAGGCGCTGCGCCTGATCGAAGCGCTGGGACAGAGCCACGACCGCCGTGCTGAGCGACCCCTGGTAGCTCATCTGAGCGATGTGCGAACGCGACTCGCGGTAGTGCACGCGCTCGGTGTACTTCCCGCGCGCGAGATCGCTCCCAAGTTGGCAGAGCTCATCTCCGATGAGCCCTATGTCCCGGTGCGCACCGAAATGGCCTCGGTGCTGGGAAAACTTGGCGATCGCCGTACCCTCGCTTCGCTGCGCCGTTTGCGTACGAAGGAAAAAGAGCCGCAGGTTCGGCGTGCCCTCGATGAAGCCCTGGCCACACTCCGCGGGCGTTAACGCGGTGCTCGGGCGCGTTGATCGCGGCTTACGTCCTCCCTCGGCCTCGTCACATACAAAAAGTATGCTCCTCGGCCTCGGTCCGGGCGCGCTCGCGCTGAACGCGCCCGAGCACCGCTTCCTATCAATCCGAATGAGCACCGCTATAAGGCGCCCGGTCAACCAGAAAGCTCGATTGCGCCACTGCGGGGAAGGCCAGCTTCTCGTCGTTGGCGA
>JAHFDT010000227.1 GCA_023248875.1 Myxococcales bacterium
AGTCCCACCGCCGAGGCGACCCGAAAACAGTAGCCGCGCAGCTCCTCCCAGCTCTGGTAACGGGTGCGCACTGCGTCCCACTCACAGCCCTCGATGATCGCCTCGAGATCCGGTCGGCGAATCGGAAAACGGCGCACCGCTTCGCCAAGCTGCAGGGTGACGGGGTGCTCGGGCGAGGATTCACCATAGGCGGCGGCGAGCTCTCGGCGCCAGAAAGCCAGCAGAGACTGGACTTCAGCGGGAGTGCCGCCTTCATCGGGCGCGTCATCCACCAGGCGGCAGTAGGCGTAGACGGCGGTGAGCGCCCGGCGCTGCGCTCGCGGCAGAAAGGGAAAGGCGTAGGCAAAATTGGATCGCGACCGCCGGGCAATTTGGCGGCAATAGGCCTCCGCGCGGGCAAGAGGATTCATGCGCTTAGGGGTAATAAAGTAGGGGCCACCGCCGGGCCGCGCTGATGGCGACCAGGCGCAGTTCGTCGGTACGAGTCAGGACGGGGCGACGGTGAAATACGTCATAGTCGGTCGCTTCGATCTTATCGAGCAGGCGCATGCCGCCCTGCCAGATGAGGTTCAGCTCGAAACCCAGATCGCGGCCGACCCAGCTGCACAGTGGTCGGGCTCGCTCGAACAGGGCGCGGGTGCGGGCGATCTGGAACCGCATGAGATCGCGGAAGGCGCTCGTCACTCGTCCGGCCCCGAGGTCGGATTCTCGCACCTGAAAGTGGGCGAGGTCCTCCTCGGGAAGATAGATGCGCCCGCGTTCGAGATCGCGGTCGAGATCCTGCAGGATGTGCGCGAGATGGAGTGCGGTGCAGAGGTCGTCGGAAGCCCGGTGGAGTCCGGCGTCGCGGTAGTCGAAGATATACAGCACCAGACGCCCAATCGGTTGTGCGGCGTAGGTGGAATAGCTGCGCAGGGATTCGAAGGTTGGGTGGCGTGGGGTGACGAGATCCATTCGCGCTGCGGTCAGGAGATCGCGTAGCGGCGAGATGGGCAGATCGCGCCGCTCGGCCGCCTCACGAAGCGCGATGAAGATCGGATGGCTCGCTTCGCCGTGGAAGCAGCTTTCGAGCTGCTCCTCCCAATCGGAGAGCAGCTCGTCGCGCCGTCCTGCATGGATCGGCTCATCGGCAAAGTCATCGGCGGTGCGTACAAAGGCGTAAACCGCCCACAGGTAGGGCCGCAAATATTCCGGGACAAACCGCGAGGCGACAGGAAAGTTCTCGTAGTGGTTGCGTGCGATCCGCTCGCAGTGAGCAAAGGCTTCTTCGGTGGAGCAGGCTTCTGCCGCGATGGGAGAGTGGGTCCATGCTGGCATGGGAGCACGTCGGATCATGACTGTACCTCCGAAGGACTGCGATTGACCAACCGATCGAGAATCAGCCGAGCGCGGTCGGCCCGCACTTCGCCGAGTGCCGCCAGCTCACGCGCGACCTGCTCCACCTGATCGCCGGTCGCACCGACGCGCAGCGCCACCGTACGAGCGTGGAGAGACATGTGGCCCCGCTGGATGCCTTCCGTGGCCAAGGCTCGCAGGGCCGCCAAGTTGGAAGCGAGACCCACCGCTGCGATCACCATGCCGAGCTCGGTCGCACTCTCGGCGCCGAGCAGCGCTAGGGAGAGCTTGGCGCCCGGGTGAACGCGCGTGCACCCGCCCACCGTGCCCACCGGCATCGGCAATTCGAGGTACCCTTCCAGCTCCGCACCCGTCATGCGCCAGATGGCGAGTGGTCGGTAGACGCCGGAACGCGCGGCAAAGGCGTGTGCGCCCGCCTCGATGCCGCGCCAATCGTTGCCGCAGGCCAACGCGACCGCATCGATACCGTTCATGATCCCTTTGTTGTGCGTCGCAGCGCGATAGGGATCGAGCTCGGCAAAGCGACTGGCTTCTGCGATCCCGCGCGCCACCGCTGCGCCGTTGTGCCCGTTGGTGGAGAGCATCGGCAGAGGCACGTTGCAGCGCACACGCACACAGCGCCGGTCGGCGAGGTTCGACAGGATTCGCAGACCGACCTGGCCGCTACTCAGTTCGGCCAGGCGATCGGCGACCGCCTCGGCGATGGTGTTGACGAGGTTGGCCCCCATCGCATCCCGGCAGTCGACATATAGGTGGACCACCAGCAGCCCCGGCGCGGTCTTCGTGGCCGGCTCGAGAATGCGGACCTCGAGGCCGCGGGTTCCACCCCCGCGGCGCACCAGACCCGACTGTGCTGCGTCGGCCAGCGCGCAGATCTCCTCGCGATGGGAGGCAATGTTTTCCGCCGCGTGGGTGGTGTCGGCCACCTCGCTCAGTAGAACTTGGCCGATCATGATAGGGTCGTCCGCTTCCGCGGAGAAGCCACCGCCCTCGCGCACCATGCGCGCCGCGTTGGAGGCGGCCGCCACCACCGACGGCTCTTCGATCACCATCGGCACGAGGTAGTCGCGCTGGTTGAGCCGTAGGTTGAGAGCGATGCCGAGGGGGAGGGCGTAGGTGCCAACGACATTTTCGATCATGTGGTCGGCGGTGCTGAAATCGAGCGGTGCCGGGGCTTCGAGCTGCCCCAGTTCATCGGGGCCGAGGCTGGCGGCCTCTCGCAGTCGAGCCCGTCGCTCGGCCGGGGTGAGCTTGTAGAAACCTGGAATTCGCGAGCAGCGATTCATGAGGCCATCTCCGTATCGAGCGGGATCCGATGAACTCCGGGAGCACCGATCTGCAGGGGCAAAGGGGGAAAGCCGGCGGCGGTGAGCCGGCGACGTAGTTCTTGCGTTTCGGAAGGGGGCACGAAACAGATCGCGAGATCGCCGCCCCCGGCCCCCGAAGGTTTGGCAGCAGCGCCCAGTGGCTGGGCAATGGCCGCGATGCGCCGGTGGGCCAGGGTCAGGATCGGGAGGTCGGTCAGCGCCTCCAAAGCGGCCAGGGGTTCATTCCAGCGCCGCGCGAGATCGATCCAGTCGGCGGCGTGATCGGCTGTCGCAAAGGCCTGGGCCAGGGCGGTCAGCGCCGTGCGGATCGGTCGAGCCTCCTGCGAGCGATCGCGCGCGATGCGGCGCCAGGCTGCGATGCGATCGCCGGTCGAAGCGGGCTCCCCGGTATCGACCAGAAGGAGATCCAGCCCCCCGGCAGGGTCGATGGGAGTGATGGTGGGATCCATGGCGGTGGGCTGGAAGCGCAAGACTCCGCCCCAGATCGCCGCCGCCAGATCGGCGCCCGAACCGACCTGTCCCTGGGCCTCGTCATGGGCCGCTTTGCAGGCGGCATAGGTGGTCTCCTTCGGGGCCGCAGGACGATTCGCCTGGTAGACCGCCACCGTCACTGCGGCCGAGGATCCGAAGCCCAATTTGCGCCCCCCATCGCCCCCTGCATAGAGGGCCGAGGAGTCGATGTGCAGGCCGGTGGGCGACTGCCCCGCGGCGGCACAAGCGGTCCGAACGAATGGGGAGTCGCTGGGCGGTGCCGCCGGATCGCGTCGCACGGCGACATAGCGATCGACGGCCGCTACCACCGCTGGCGCACCCTCGAGAACCGCATACTCGCCAAAGATCATCGCCTTGCCGGGCGCACGGGTCAAAAAATCGCCCATCAGGTTTCGAGCTCCAGGAGAGTGGCACCAGCACCGGGAGAGCAGACGATGGTACGGACGATCCCTGGGATTTGGCCGATCGCTGTCGCCACGGCTGCGGCGTCGTTCGGTGCACACAGGCCTTTGATGTGCGGCCCGGCGTCATTGGTGAACCAAACGCCGACGCCGCGCTGCCGCAGCCTGCGGATGGCGTGAAAGGCTTCGACGGTCGCACCATTCCAATAGAGGATCCCCGGGTCGGCCGCGAGGGCGCTCGCATGCATGCGTAGGCAGGATCGTTCGGCCACCACGCCCAGGGCTTCGAGATCCTGTCGCAAAATCGCGGTCCGCGCGGCTGCCAAGTCAGCGGCATGGCGCTCGATCCAAGCAGGGTAGTAGGGCGAGGTTTCGGCGGTGTGCGACATGCCCTCCGTCGAGAGCGTGGACTTTTCCGCCTCCCCAGCGAGACCGATTACGAGACGGAGGTCCCACTCTGCCAGCGGACGCGCCACGGCGTCGCTACCATCGATGCGATCGCCACGGTGCATTTCGACGAAGCCGCCGTAGAGCGAGCGCGCCGCCGAGCCGGAGCCGCAGCGTGCCAGCGCACACAGCTCATCCTGGCTGAGGTCGAGAGGACAGCTACGCACGGCGGCGAGGGCCAGTGCGGCAAAAGCGGACGCGGAGGAGGCGAGGCCCGAAGCGGTCGGGAAATTATTTTGCGAACGGACGGTGCTCGAGGCACTGCGACCGCCGCGGCTGCGAACGCGTTCGATCAGTTTCAGAACGCGCTCCAGCGGACGTCCGGACTGCTCGATGTGATGGAGGAAGAAGCGGTCGCGCGGTTGGGCAGGATCCCACACCACCTCCGTGCGCGTCGCCAACCCATCGAGCGTCAGGGAGATGCTGCCCACGGCGGGCAAATTGAGCGTCGCGTCGCGCTTGCCCCAGTACTTGACGAGCGCGATGTTGGTGCGCGCTTCAGCGACGGCGCGGGTACTCATGCGCCCACCTCGGTGGTAAAGCTGGCGAAGCCGGCCCGCTGCCAGGCGCCCGCCACGTCCATCTCGCGGCCCGGTGCCAGTGCGATGACACAGCCGCCGCCGCCGCCGCCGGTCAGTTTGGCGCCCACCGCCCCCGCTTCCTGCGCCAGGTGGCACAGGGTTTCAATCTCCGGACAGGAGAGCTCGAGCGCAGCGAGGTGGCGCTGATTCTCCTCCATCGCGGCGCCGAGCGCGCCGAAATTGCCGGTACCTACCGCCTGGGCACCACGCTCGACGAGGATCGCGATCGCCGCCAAGCGCTCGCGGGTCTCGGAGGGGCGCTCGGCCATGAGCTTTGCCACGCGGGCGACGCGCCCCTCGGTATCGCGTGCGCGCCCGGTATGGCCGATCACGAGGGGGATCGGCCGCGCTGCGGGAATGGGTCGCAAGCCTTCAGCGCGGGTAAAGAGGCCGAGTCCGCCGAGCGCCGCCACCGCGTGGTCGATGCCGGAGGCACGACCATGGAAAACCGTTTCGGCGGCCTGTGCTGCCTCGAGCAGCAGCGATAGGTCGACGGTTCGCCCGGCGGCCTGTCCGAGCGCACGGACCACCGCCACCGACAGCGCGGCAGAAGATCCCAAACCTGCTCCCGTCGGCAGTTCGAAGTGTGCAGCGAGGTCCACCTCCGGAAGCTGCCACCCGGCTGATTGGAATCGATCGCGGATCGCGGCATAGGCGCGGGCGATCGGCAGAGGATCGTCACCCCGGACCGCAAGCTGCCATGCCGGCACTCGCAGCCACCCCGATCCCCGGGTCGCTTCGACGGTGACTCCCGCCATGAGCGCGCCGGCCAGCGCGCGATGGCCGTAGACCACCGCATGCTCACCGAGCAGGATCACCTTGCCCGAAGCCCGGCCTGTGGCGAGGCCTGTCAACGGGCCTCTTCCAACCAGGTGCGCAGCTTCGCCCCGAGCACCTTGGGCGCGCGGCGGAGCTCGGCAGGCGTGCGGCAGCCGCACAGGAAAGTTGCCGTTCGCACCCCGGCGATCACCTGCTCCAAGAAGGCCACGGTGCC
>JAHFDT010000228.1 GCA_023248875.1 Myxococcales bacterium
CTCCGACGGCTTTGCCGACGGAGCGGGGCGGCACGCCCCGTTAGATCGACTAGCAGGCGGCAAACGATTTGGATGTGAAAATGGCCTCATCGGAGTTTTTCAACAGCCTGCTAGCGCCTGACCTACATGATCGTCGGCGCGACCTTCGCGTTGACACCGGCGCCGGCAAATGAGATGGGCTTCTGCGTATCGGGATCGGCAAACGAATTGTAGAGCTTCCCCTTGCCGGTCTTGGGATCGATCGTCACCACATCGCCACTGCCATCGTGGGTGAAGCCAAACACTTGCCCTTCGGCAAAGGCCGCGCCATAGAGTTTGGGCGAACCGGTCGAGCCCACCAGCTGTAAATTCTTGCCGGTCATCGGGTCGAGTTTGATGAGCAGGTTGTTGGCCTGCGTGCCCTTGCTCGGCGCATCGGCCATGTTGTAGGCCGTGCCGTACATCGTTCCATCACCCACCGCCACGAGATCGCCGGTGAGCGCGAGACCGCCGCCCACGATGCCGACGTTGATCACCTGGGGCGGTTGCGACGATAGATCGATGCGGCAGAAGGCGCCCTTGAAATCGGCAGCGAACAGCTCCCCCTCCGGATTGAAGGTGAGCGCGACCGCCTGCTCGCCGCAGGCCGTGACCGCCCCCTGCAGAGTGACGTGGCCATCCTTGGGGTCGGCGGTATAGAGGCTGGTGCGCGAAATGACATAGAGGGTATCGTCGGGTGCCACCGCCAGATCGGTGATCACATCCTCTTCCATCTTACCGTTGACGAGCACCAGCGGCGCTTTGAACGGGCCGACGGTGACCAGCTGCTTGGCCTTGAGATCGATGTGGTAGAGCACATGGTCACTGTGGGCGTAAACGGTGTAGCAGCCTTGCAACTCGCCTTCACAACCGCGCTGGCCGCTGCTCGCGGCGTCGAAGGGCCCTGCTGCATCCAGGCCCCCGTCGGTCGACTCCCCGGGCCTGCGGCCCATGCTGCAGGCGGAGAGCAGGAGGGCCACCGAGAGCTGTGTCCATCGTTTCATGCATTAGCTCCGATCGACCGCCACGCCCATCGCGTGGTAGCCCTTGTCGACGTAGATCGTAGTGGCGGTGATGCCGGTCGCGAGCGGACTCGAGAGAAAGGCGGCCGCCGTCGCCACTTCGCGCGCCGTGACGGCCTCGGGCAGCGGGGAATTGGCCTGGGCGTAATCGATCATCTGCTCGACGAAACCGATCGCGGAGGCGGCGCGCGAGGCCCAAGGACCCGCTGAAATGACATTGACGCGATGGCCCCAGCGCCGGCCCGCTTCGTAGGCGAGCACGCGCGTATCGCTCTCGAGCGCCGCCTTGGCCGACGACATGCCGCCGCCGTAGCCCGGGACCACCCGTTCGCTCGCGAGATAGGTGAGCGCCAAGAAGGAGCCGCCTGACCGCAGGAGCGGTCCCAGCCGCGCCACCATGGAAGTGAAAGAATAGGCGCTGACGCCCACTGCCGTGAGATAGCCTTTGCGGCTGGTATCAAGCAGCGGCTTTTTCACCTCGGGCCCATTGGCCAGACTGTGGATGACGATATCGAGGCTCGGGTCGCCAAAATCGCTGCTCAGCCGTGCCGCCAGGCCCGCGACGCTGACATCGCCATGGTCGCGGTAGCGCTTCGATTCGGCGAGCGCGGCCGGGATCTCGGTGGCGGTATCGAAATCGGCGTCGAGCGGATAGATCCGCTCAAACCCGAGTTTCGTCCCATCGGCCAGCTGCAGCGAACCGTCCAGCTTGCCGCGCTCGAGCAGGGTCTTGAAGATCCCGAGGGCCGGCGGCCAGGTGCCGAGGCAAATCGTCGCACCTGCCTCCGCCAGCGCCTTGGCGATGGCGAAGCCGAAACCGGCGTCGTCAGCGACCCCAGCGACGAGGGCGCGCTTGCCGCGCAGGTCGATCGGTAACATCGAGCGGATGCTTGCCCGAGCGAGCGCTGCGAGTCAAGTGATCTCCACCCGCAAGAGCTGCTGACCGAGGAACACGTAGTCGCCGTGGTGGAGCGGCTGGGGACCGCGCAGGCGCACGAAGGTGCCGTTCTTGGATCCGAGGTCGGTCAGCTGGTAGCGCCCATCGCCGAGCGCGACCAATTCCAGGTGGCGCCCAGAAATGAAGGGATCTTGGGAAAAATTCAGATCGTTTCCCTCGCGGCCGACGGTCATGGTCGCACGCGGGCAGATGGTCACGGCCCCCAGTCCACCGCCGACCAGGATCTGCGCCACGCAGAGCGGTGCGGGCCGCTGCGGCGAGGTATAGAAGAACGTGCCCTGGTCATCGCGCAGCGCGGGAGACTCGGGAAATCGGTCGATCCGCAGGAGCTGCTCGCCCACCAGGAAAAGCGTTCCCGCCTCGACCACCAGCGGCGCCTTGATCCGTAAGAACACGCCGTTTTGCGACCCTTCGTCGGCGACCATGAGGCGCCCGTCCTGGTAGTAGAAGTTGGCGTGGCGGGGCGAGACGAGCGGGTCCTCGGTGAAGAGCAACGTGCCATCGCTGCGGCCGGCGATGTGCTCGGTGCCGGCGAGGTGGTAGGAGACGCCATCCATGCCCTCGCCCTTGATCAGGATGAGCTTGGCGCGACCGGGGGCTTGGAGGGAGCTGAAGAAGCGCGTTTTTTTCGAACCGCCGCTCGGGGCCGGGCTGGCCGGACTCGCTGGAGCCGCGGCCGCGGCCTCCTCTGCGCGCGCGCCGCAGTGGCCGCAAAAACGGTGTCCTTCGATCCGCTCTGCGCCACATGCAGCGCAGTGAATGATCGTGGGGGCAGTGGAGGAGGCCGCCAGCGCGGCGCCGCAACCGATGCAGACGGAAGCGCGCAGCGGGCTGAGCGCATCACAGCTTTGACACACCAGCCCGACGGTCATTGCATCATCGTAAAGGCCCGGCGAGGGAAGTCAACGCTGGCCGTCGTCGCGCCGAGCGCAAGAGCAGCGCGGCCTCAGCAAACAGATGACGCTGCCGCTCACGGCGCATCTCGCGCACATAGTCGCGCAAGAGCCGAGCATGCCGATCCGCGCAAGCCACGAGGCGTACGCCGGTCTGCTGCAGGATGGTGCCCGGCTGCTCGGCCACCGCGCCAAACGGTGCCACATCGACCGCATCGAAGCAGCGTTCGCCCAGCGCCCAGATGACCTCGTTGGTCTTGGGCAGCTCGAACTCCAGCTGGATCCGGCCGAGGCGCCGCGAGGCTCCCGGTGGCACCAGGCGCTGCATGCGCAGCCCGCCCCCCGATAGGTCGAGGATCACCCCGCGGCCCTGCTGGTCGCCGATATATTCATTGCATGGGGTCGCCAGCCGGATCCGGTGCAGTTCTCCACGACGTTCTACGGCAGGGCTCATAGGGCCTCCCAAGGGTCTGATGTAGGATATTGTAGGTGTTCCGTCGGAGACCGGCAAGTTTTCCCTTGACGCCCGCTCGCCCCATCGCCATCGTCCCGGCGGATGGAGACGAACCTGCCATCGCGCCGCCCCCCCTGGCCGGCCCTCCTGTGTGCCACCGCGCTCGGCGCCGGGCTCATCCCGGGGGCGCCCGGCACCTATGGCACCCTGCTGGCGGTGCCGCTCGCATGGGGGCTCGATCGCCTGGGGCAGGCCACGTTTCTCGTTGCTACGGTCGTTGTCGCAGCCTTCGGGAGCTGGGCGGCCGATGTCTACTGCCGCGCCACCGGCAAGCACGACAACCAGCAGATCGTCATCGACGAGGTCGCGGGCTATCTGCTGACCGTCGCCTTCGTGCCGCGCAGCGGCCTCAATTTGGCGCTCGGCTTTGTGCTCTTTCGGCTGTTCGATATCTGGAAGCCACCGCCCGTGCGCTGGGTCGACCAACAGGTCGGCGGCGGCTGGGGGGTGGTGGCGGACGATCTCGCCGCCGGGGTCTACGGCGCGGCGGTGCTGTGGGCGATCGACCACTTCCAACTGCTGGTGCGTTTTGTATGAAACGCATCCGCCCCTTTCCCTTCGACCGGCTGCCGCAGTTGGCCCGCAGCCAGGTGGCGGCGGGAGGGACGCTCTTGGCCCACCTTCCTCTGGAACCAGGAGCCGGCTGGAGGCCCGCCCAGGCGCCGCTCGGCGAACCGCTGACCTTCAGCATCGGCGAAGCCTATGCCTTTCCGGTCGAAGAGCTGCCCCTGCGTACCCAGGGTACGTTGGTGCAGATGGCCGCGCCGCCCGATCGCCAAGTCCTCCTGGTGCTCGATGCCACGCTGGCGCTGCGGCTCGGACGCCGAGCGCTCGGCTTCGACCGGGTGGAGCTGGCACCCGCACCGCTCACCACGGCGGAGCAGGCCGCGCTGGCGGGCCTCCTCAGCGGCCTGCTCGAAGGACAGCCTTTTCAGCCGGCCGGCTTCTTCGATCCCACGGCACCACCCACCGATGGATATTCCAGGTTTTTTCCCGATCCCTGGGTGTTGGCACTAGAGGTGCGCCTGTGCTGGGGGGGGCGCGAGAGTTGGGCGCGTCTCCTGGCTCCGGAGCGGCTACGGATGCAGCCTGCCGCCCCGCACTCGGAGGCCGAGGTGAAGGCGCGGCTGGTGCGGCTTGGCACCGCTGCGGTGGCGCTGCGGATGGAGGTGGGGCGCGCCCGCTTCGGCCGCCAGGAGCTCTGCGAACTGGGCCGGCGCGATGTGGTACTATTCGAAGACTTTGGACCGCGGCCGCCCTTCGGCGGGCCGGTCATGCTACGGCTCGGCCAGGGCGGTTTTGCCGCCCAATTGAGCGGCGATGGCCTCACCATCCTCGAGCCCTTTCGCCTCGGGAGTGCAACCATGGAAAAGCCCAACGATGATCCTCAATCCGCGCCCCTTTCGGACGCTTCGACCGATGGGCTGTTGCGCCAACTCCCGGTCGAACTGGTGTGCGAGCTCGGGCGCGTCACGATGTCGGGCCGGGAGCTTTTGGAGCTCCGCCCGGGCGCCGTTCTCCCGGTCGGTCGCCCGCTGGCCGGCCCCGTCGATCTCACCGTCGGTGGACGGCTCGTGGCCCGGGGCGAGCTGGTCGAAATCGAAGGGGAGATCGGCGTGCGCGTCAACCAGATGAGCGACTAGCGTGGCCACGAAGCCCATCTTCGGCCTCTCCCGGGAAGCGCGGGAGCGTACGCGCGAACGCTGGTTCCGCCGCTATGGCGCCGAGCGGCCCGGCGAGGCGATCGACCGCAGCTTTGTGCCCCTTGCAGGCGATACCCACCTGCGCATCACCTACGTCCTCAACCATGTGCTCATCCGCGGCGGCACCAAGGTGCTCATCGAGCACACGGCGCAGCTACAAAAGCGCGGCCACGAGGTCCACATCGTCAGCTACTTCCCCAGGCCGGATTGGATCGAGGTGGCAGCCGACTACATCCAGGTGCCACCGCAGCGCACCCTGTCGGAGGCGATTCCCCCGAGCGATGTGATCGTCTGCAGTGTCGCCGACCAGCTCGCCGACTGCGCCCTGTCCTGGCGAGCCCCGGTGGTCCACTTTGAGCAGGGCGATACCTACCTCTACGAGTTCTCATCGCTGCCCGCCCCGGAGCAGGAGCGTTATCGTCGGATGTGGGCGATGCCCGTT
>JAHFDT010000044.1:0-9388 GCA_023248875.1 Myxococcales bacterium
ACCACGAAGTAGCGCGAAGAGAGTGCAACGAGCTGTGCGCGCCAGGAGTACCAACATTCGGGAAACCCGTGGAGTAGCAGGACGAGTGGCGCTTGGGGATCGCCGGCACAGGCGACATGAAACTCGACCGTCCGAGTTGGCAATTGCCGGTGGCTCACTCCTGGCAGTGGCGGGAATGCAGTCATTCGCCCCTCAGCTGGTGTTCGAGTGTGCGGGGAACCTCCGCATAGACGTGCTCAATGAGTGAATGGTTCGGTGGCGGACCCACCTGCTCCTCTTCGGCGATCGCACTGCGCACTTCGGCATCCAGATCGGCGCGCAGCCGCTCATCGCTCGCCACATCGATGAAGCCCTGCTGGAGTAACCAGTTACGAAACCGGGCGATCGGATCTTTGGCCTTCCAGGCTTCGGTGATGCGCTCATCGCGGTAGCGCGAAGGATCATCCGACGAGGTATGAGCACCGACCCGGTAGGTCACCGCTTCGATCAGCGTTGGACCGCCGCCCGCGCGGGCTCGATCGACCGCCGCCCGCGCAGCGGCATGGATCGCCAACAGATCGTTGCCATCGACGCGCACGCCCTCGAAGCCGTAAGCCAGCGCCTTGATGGCAAAGCTCGGTGAAGCCGTCTGTACCGTCGACGGCGAGGAGATTGCCCACTGGTTGTTTTGACAGATCCAGACCACCGGCAGCCGCAATACACCTGAGAAGTTGAGTGCCACATGAAAATCCTCTGCACTGGTTGCGCCGTCGCCCATGTAGCCCATCGCCACGACCGAATCTTTTTTGATCTTGGCCGCCCAGGCGAGCCCCGCAGCCTGGGGCAGCTGGTTGGCGACACAGGAGGACATGGTCACGTAGCGAACTGCGCGTGTGCCAGGATGACAGGGCATCTGGTGGCCGAGTGTCACATCGTTCGCATTGCCAAACAGCTGCGCGACGAAGGTTCGCATCGGCAGTCCGCGGTAGAGCGCCGCGCCCGCTTCACGCAACGCCGGCACCAGCCAATCCTCATGGCCGAGCGCCGCGGCAGTGCCGATGACCGCCGCCTCCTGCCCGCGCGCCTCGCCGTAAAAGCCGATGCGCCCCTGCCGCTGGAGCGCCATGAAGCGTTCGTCCATGACGCGGATGCGCACCATGCCCTGGTACATCTTTACCCACTCGGCGGGCGGCACCCGTGGTACCCGCGCCGGATCGGCGATGCCCTTCTCATCGAGGATCTGGTCGATCGCCAGCGCGGGGTGATCCTGGGAGAGCATGGGAATGTGACCTCTCATGACAGAACGGGGGGATGGGTCGGGCAGCTACCCCCGCCCGTCCGTTTGCGGGCTCGGACAGTCCTCGCCGACGGTGGCAGGTGCTTGCATGATGGTCGGTGGCGGCTGCGGAACTCGCCCGCAAACGGACGGACGAGCGCTGCCCGACCCATCCCCCCTATCGCGGTCATGTGAGCTCGAGAAAGGGTGGAGAAGGACAGGATTGCCCTCATGTGAGCTCGAGAAAGAGCAGAGAGGGATCGGACAGAAGTTCGATGACATGCTGGAGGAATCGCGCGCCCTCGTAGCCGTCGACGACGCGGTGGTCGAGCGAAATGGAAAAGTTGGTCATCTCGCGGATGACGATGGCACCCTCGCGCACCACCGGGGTCGGCTGGATCTTGTGGACGCCCAGAATCGCCACCTCGGGGTAGTTGATGATCGGCGTCGCCAGCACGCCACCGAGCGCGCCGAGCGAGGAGATGGTGAAGGTCGAGCCAGTAAGGTCTTCCCGGGTCGCCTTGCCCGTTTTGGCTCTTTCCGAGAGTTCGCCGAGCTCTCGAGCGATCTCGAACAGCGACTTTCGGTCGGCATCGTGAATCACCGGGACAATCAGGCCGGCGTCAGAGGCCGCGGCCACACCGACGTGATAGTGCTTGCGCAGCACGATCTCGCCGTGCACCTCATCGAGCGTGGAATTGATGATCGGGTACTTCTTCAGACCCGCGACGACCGCCTTGACGATGAAGGGCAGAAACGAGAGCTTTACACCCCGCTCTTCAGCGCGCTTTCGCGCCCGTTCGCGCAGAGCCACGAGATCGGTCACATCGCACTGCTCGACGTAGGTAAAGTGCGCCGCGGTCTGCTTCGAACGCGCCATGTTTTCGGCGATCTTCTTGCGCACTCCCCGAAAAGGGATCCTTGGGTCCGTCCCCGTACCGCTTTCCGCTTCCGTAGCCGGTTCTGCCCCCGGCTTTCCCGCCGCCGTCCGCACATCCTCGCTCGTCACGCGGCCGTTGTCGCCACTGCCAGCCAGCCCTTCCAGCTCAACTCCCAAATCGCGCGCCAGTTTTCTCGTCGCGGGTGTAGCAAGAACCTTGCTGCCAGCTGCGGGCAGCAGTACAGGCACCGTCGAGATTTTTTCGGTCGCTTCGGTGCGTACTATCACCGGCACGGATGCGGGTGCGGTGGCTCCATGCGTTTCGATCGCCACCATCACCTGCCCCACCTTGCACATCTTCCCTTCCGGCGCCGAAATACGCGCAATCCGCCCCGCCTTGGGCGAAGGGATCTCCACCGTCGCCTTATCGGTCATCACTTCGACCATCGGCTGGTCTTCGCGAACGTGATCGCCCTCTTTGACCAGCCAGCGCACCACTTCGCCCTCGACGACACCCTCACCGATATCGGGCAATCGAAATTCAAACGCCATGGCGCTAAAACCTCACCGTATCGCGGATCGCCTTCGCCACCCGCTCGGGCGAAGGCAGATATTCGTTCTCGAGCGAATAGGGGAACGGGGTATCAAAGCCGGTGACGCGCACGATCGGCGCTTCGAGCTGCATCAGCGCGCGCTCGGCGATGAGTGCCGCCAGCTCGGCGCCATAGCCGCAGGTCTTGGGCGCCTCGTGGGCGATCACCGCTCGGCCCGTTTTGCGCACCGAGGTCAATACCGCTTCGGTATCGAGCGGCAAAAGGGTCCGTAGATCGATGATCTCGGGATCAAAACCATCGGCGGCCACTTTTTCCGCCGCCTCGATGACGGTGTGGACCATCGCACCATAGCAAAGCACCGTCACCTGGCGCCCCTCGCGTACGACCTTGGCCTCGCCGATGGGAACGGTGTAGTCGCCCTCTGGCACCTCCCCCTTGGCGGCCCGATAGACGCGCTTCGGCTCCATGAAGATCACCGGGTCTTCACCGCGAATGGCCGCGAGCAAGAGGCCCTTGGCGTCGTAGGGGTTCGACGGGATCACCACCTTCAAGCCCGGCGTGTGTGCAAAGTAGGCTTCGGGCGACTGCGAATGGTAGTGGCCGCCACGGATGCCGCCGCCGTAGGGGGTACGAATGACCACCGGGGCCGTATACTGCCCGCCCGAGCGATAGCGGAACTTCGCCAGCTCGTTGACGATCTGGTCGAAGGCCG
Source organism: Myxococcales bacterium (assembly GCA_023248875.1). GTDB lineage: Bacteria > Myxococcota_A > Polyangia > Palsa-1104 > SHYY01 > JAHFDT01. The sequence goes on from JAHFDT010000044.1 coordinate 3,402, forward strand.
GGTAGATGAAGTCGGCGAACTGGATCTCCGGCACGGGTTTCAGGCCGTAGAGCGCCATACCGATAGCGGTGCCGATGATCCCCGCCTCCGCGAGTGGCGTATCGATGACGCGCTCACCGCCGAACTCTTCGAAGAGTCCGCTGGTGGCACGAAACACGCCGCCGAACTTACCGACGTCTTCGCCAAGGACCACTACGCGCGAATCGCGCCGCATCTCGATCCGCAATGCATCGTTGACCGCCTGAATGATATTGAAAACGGGCACTAGGATCCTCCATGAGGACTGACATAGCGTGGCAGCGCCAGCAGCTCCTGTCGCTGCCCTTCCAACTCGACCGGTACTTCCGAAAAAACATCGTCGAAGAGTGTCTCCACCGCTGGCGGGCCGATCTTTTCCGCATGAGCGAGCGCCGCCACGATCTCCTCGCCGATCTCCTGCCGGTATTGCGATTCGATCGCCTCCTCGTAGATGCCACGCGCCACGAGATACCGCTTCCATCGCTCGATGGGATCGCGTCGCTCCCACTCCTTGGGCTCGTTGGGATCGCGATAGACATTCGGGTCATCCGACGAAGAGTGGCCCGCACGCCGGTAGGTGACCGCTTCGATCAGCGTGGGCCCATCACCCGCACGTGCACGCGCCACCGCCTCTTCAGTCGCCGAGATCATCGCCAGGAGATCGTTGCCATCGACCCGTACCCCTGGCATGCCATAGGCGAGGGCTTTGACGGCGATGCTGCGCGATGCCGTCTGATGCTGGTAGCCAGTGGAGATGGCATAGCCATTGTTGCGGCACAAAAAAATACAGGGCGCCTTGAAGACGCCGGCGAAATTCATTCCGACGTGAAACTGGCCGGTCGAGGTGGTCCCCTCCCCAAAGTAGACCAGCGCCACATCGTCCTTCTGGGAAATCTTGGCGGCCCAGGCCATGCCGACCGCTTGGGGGATCTGTGTGCCGACGGGCGAAGAGATCGAAACGTAGTTGGCCGAGCGTGCCGAGTGGTGCACCGGCATCTGCCGCCCTTTGATCGGATCTTCGGCATTGCCAAACAGCTGGTTGGTAAAGTCCTTTAGCGAATAGCCGCGATAGAATGCGGCGCCCGGCTCCCGATAGGAGGGGAAAACCCAGTCGCTCGGGCGCAGCGCATGCACGGCAAGATGGGTCGCCTCTTCGCCCATCGACTGCATGTAGAAGCCGAGCCGACCCTGGCGCTGCAGCTTCATCATGCGCTCATCGACCAGGCGCACCTGCAACAGGGCCCGGAACAGCCGGAGTGCATCCACCTCGCTGAGCACTGGCGGTCGACCATCCGGCGCGACGGAACCATCGTCTTCGATCAGCGAAAAGAGCTCATCTTCCGACGAGCTGGGTTGCCGTCCGGTCATGAGCATGCTTGCTCCCCAATCCAACCGGGAAATTAGAGAGGGTCACCTCGGGGAAGTCAAGGGCGCTGGATACGCTACTCTTGGAGACAGTAGAGGTGTCCGTTAGAGAAGTCACACTCGCGGCTACCGCCCCCGAAGAAGCCCGGACTCGATTCCGACGCCCAACCAACCAGGCCCGAATCGGCATGGTCATTCGACGTCCAGTTTTTGCAAGAGGTGCCCGCCAAATTGGGGCTGTCGCTGCCCGACCAGGCAAAGTAATAGGGGCCATCCCACTGCTTGCCATCGACGGCGACGTTGATCGGCGCGATCAGTTTAGCGGTCACGAGGTCGCTTGCCTGTTTTACGATCGGGACCCCATCGACGCGTACCCAGGGCTGCGTGCCTTGCGTCGTATTGAACCGAGAGGCGGCCGCCATCGACGCGTTGGAGAGGAGCGCTTTGTAGGTCCCTGGTAGGCTCGCTGCGGTCGCCTCGATAGCGCATTTCGTATCGGCATAGTCGGCGCCGGAGTTGGGATTGAAAGCGCTGGTGGAAAAAAAGGCGATCCGCCCGGTGGCACTCGGCAGCGTTGGAACGACCGAGTAGTCGACCTCGAAACAATAGAGGTGGTAGCTCTGGTTGCAGGGGCCGTCGCTGAAGTTCACCCAACTTCCCGCGCCTGCCGAGGGCGATCCGTACAGCATCGAATCGTTGGGCGATGAGGATGTGTAATCCTTGCAGTTGTTCGGGTTTCCCGAGAAGCCGCTCCCCCACGTTCCGGTCGCCACCTTGAAGCCGATGGCATCATTGCCAAACTCATCGAGCCGGGGTGGATAGTAGACTTTCTTGGCGAGGTCGGTGGACTGATCGAGGAACAGCTTGCCGTCGGGGCGCATCCAGCCGCGCTTACCGCCCAGACGGAAAAAGGCATGATTCTGAGCGATCGATAGATAGGCCACGTAGGTGCCCGGTAGGTTGCCCGCCTGCGCGCGCTTGCTGCACTCGGCATCGGCATTTTTCAAATCGCCGGCGAAAGTCGCCACGCTGTAGGTCGTGGAGGTGACGAACACGTAGTTGGGCCGCGAGGCCATGTCCGCTGCTGACGCTAAATCGGCCCCAACCGCCGAGTCGCTGACCGGCGCAAGATCGCTAACCGGCGTAAGATCGAGCAGCACTGAAAGGTCAGGCGGGATCAAAGCGAAATCGTTCCCAATCGAAAAATCGCTTGCGATAAAAAGATCCTTGGGCGCCGCTTGCGCGAAATCGGCCGCAGGTAGATCTAGCGAAGCGTCCCGGGACAGTCCGAGCTCTTGAGGCCATAGATCCGGCTGCGCAGGGGCCATATCGCCTATTGTCATCGCCGAATCGAGCTGCATCGCCTGATCGGGGGCGCCGTGATCCCCTCCTCCCCCAGCACAGCCTGCAGCTATAAACGCAGCCACGAGTGCACGTCGCATAGATACCTCCCGGTCCGACCACTATAGGCGCTGGCTGCGGACGAGGCAATCAAATCGCTGTGCTATAGATCGGACGTGGAGCTGATCCTCTTGGCGGCCATCGCTTCGCTCGGTGTCACATCTTACGCACTTTACCTGCAGGCGCGCCGCATGCAGCGCGAAGAGCAACGACTCGCACCGCCAGCGGTGGCGAGGTTGGAGGGCGGTGAGCATACGCTGCACTCGCTCGCACCGGGCGATGTGGTCAGCCGCGATCAGGACTATGTGGTCGAAGGCCTACTCACGTTCGAGGAAGATGGTCGCGTGACACAGCTCTATCGGCTCGTCGATGGCGCGATCGTACGGTGGATGGGTGCCCGCCCCAGCGATTCACATCCGCTCTGGCTGGAGGGAGCGGGCGATCTGGCGATCGAGATCAACGGCCCCGAAACGGTCTACTATCGCGGCCTACCCTACCGTCAATCGGCCCGGAGGAGCGTGAGGGTGACGAGCCGCGGCGAAGTGGGGCCGCGTCGCGATGGGCGAATGGAGTTTTGGGAGTACACGGGCCCGGGGCGAGCCCGCATTTGGGCGCTGGCCGGACCGAGCGAAGTGGAGAGCTTTGCGGGTGAGGAGCTCGAACCGTTTGCGATCGAGCTGCTGCCAGCGAGCTAATCGCACTATGTTCTTGGCTCCTCTCGCCGAATGAGACGCTCGATGTTGGGGCGGTGTTTTATGACGATGAGCAGCCACATTCCCCCCGCGTCCGCTAAATAGGCCCCGTCGGCACCGGCCCAGTGTAGTGCGGGAATGAGCAGCGTCGTGGCCACCAGCGAGCCCAGTGAAGCGAGCCGTGTCACCGTGTAGGTGAGCACGAAGCCGAGGACCGCCATCAACACGGCCGGCGGCGAGAGCGCGAGGAAAATGCCGCCCCCGGTGGCGACCCCTTTGCCCCCGCGAAAGCCCAGCCAAACCGGTGCCAGGTGGCCGAGGAATGCGGCGAACCCCACGGCCGCGGTAAGCCAGGTGCCATGCGCCAGGCGCGGTTCGAGCCCGACCTTGCAGAGGAACACGGGCGCAAAGCCCTTGGCCGCGTCACACAGCAGCACGACGACTCCGATCCGTTTCCCGAGCGCTCGGGCGACATTGGTGGCGCCGATGTTACCGGAACCCACCTTCTTCAAATCGACGCCACGCCCACGAGCGAACAGCACGCCAAAGGGGATGGAACCCATGAGATAGGCGCCTAGTATCGCTAGCGCCACGGCCCAGCCCGGATGGAAGAGGAGGTGCATCGGCCCGGATGGTAGGCAATTATTCACCCGCCGGCCAGGGTCTGTCCTCAAAGTCCGGACCGAGTCGGGCGAAGTTCGTAGCCCGGATCGCGCGGAGCGACGAGGGCGCCTACTGGCGGTAGGCAACCGAGGAGCGACAAAGCGAGCCGCGGCGAGAACGAGACCGACGACGGGAGGACTTTGAGGACAGACCCTAGATCCTAGGACGAGCGAAGAAACCTTTCGCTTCCTCCAGCGAATCGGTGCGCGGACAGTCGGCGGGCAGCGCCGCGAGAACCTTGTGACCATAACCGCGCGTGGTGGCGCGCCGGTCGAGCAGTGCGACCACACCGCGGTCGGTGCGGTGGCGGATGAGGCGACCAAAGCCTTGGGCGAGCGACAGCGCGGTCTGCGGGATCTGGTAGCTGGCAAAGGGATCGGCGCCCGACTCCTCGATACGCTGGCAGCGCGCAGCCACCAACGGATCGTCGGGGGGCGCAAAGGGCAGCTTGTCGATCACCACCAGCTCGAGTGCGTTACCGACCACGTCGACGCCCTCCCAAAAGCTGGCTGTGGCGAACAGCACCGAGGGGCGCTCGCGAAATTTTTCGAGCAAGAGATGCTTGGGCTGTTCGCCTTGCACGAGCACCGGCTGGGCGATCTGCGCAGCCGCTAGGGCATACACCGCGCGCAGCTGGCGATGGCTGGTGAAGAGCAGAAAGGCGCGCCCGCCCGAGGCGGCCACCAGCGCGACGATACGCGCCGCCGCGGCCGCGACAAAGGCCGGCTCCGACGGTTCAGGAAGATCGCGCGGCAAATAGAGCAGCGCCTGCTTACGATAGTCAAAGGGCGAACTGAGCCGCGCCTCTTCGGCGACCTCGAGCCCGAGGCGTGCGCGGACGTAGTCGAAGGAGCCATCGGCGGCTAGGGTGGCGGAGGTAAAGACCACCGCTTCGGTCTGTCCGAGCAGCTTTTCCCGCAGCGTCTCCGCGATGTCGATCGGCGAGGCGTGGCAAAAAAGACTGCGCCCCCGCGACTCGATCCAGTAGACATAGCGGCGTTCGGCGCGGTCGGCGATCACCGCCAAGTCATCGCGGACCGCCCGCGCCCGCCGGTGAAGCGACTGACACGCCTCAGTTCCCTCCGGCGTTTCGGCGCGCGTCGCTGCGACGGCGTGCTCGATCTCCTCGAGGGTATTGTCGAGCTCGTGCCAAGCACGCGTGGGCTCGCCGCGCCATAGCGCATCGGTCGCGGGCACTCGCATCTCGCGATCGAGGCGCGCTCGCAGTGCGTTCCACAACAGCTCCGCTCGCACCTCGAGTTGGACCAGGGCTTTCTCAAGCCGCGCATCCAGGTGCGCCGCCGAAAGCGCCCGCCGCAGATCGCGCCCGAGACCGAGCGTGCGTAGAGAGGAGACCGAACGGCCGAAGTAGTCGGTTGCAACCTCTTCGAGCTGGTGCGCCTCATCGAAAATGACCGCTTCGTAGGGGGGGAGCAGCTCTGCTTCGGGCCATTCTGATTTCAGCGCCAGGTCGGCAAAAAACAGGTGGTGGTTGACGATCACTAGATCGGCCTTTTGCGCGGCACGACGCGCGCGGGTGACGAAGCACTCGTCAAAGTAGGGGCAGCGGGCGCCGAGCCGCGTTTCCTGGGTGGCTGAGATCTCCTGCCACAGGGGAGAATCGTCGGCGAGATCGGCGAGATCGGCCCGGTCGCCGCGAGCCGTGCGATCGACCCAATCACGGATCCGCTCGAGCTCGGGCGAGGCTGTGCCACGGGCCAGTGACTGATCGACAAACTCATTGAATCTCCGACGGCAGAGATAGTTGGCGATCCCCTTGAGGCCCACTGCAGTGAAGTCGAGCGGCAGGTGTTCGCGCAGAAGTGGGATGTCTTTTTGCAGGATCTG
>JAHFDT010000044.1:9398-23315 GCA_023248875.1 Myxococcales bacterium
ATCTGCTCCTGCAGATTCTTGGTTCCCGTCGCGACCACCACTTTGAGCCCCGAAAGAAGCGCCGGCACGAGGTAGGCGAGGGTCTTGCCGGTGCCGGTCGGCGCTTCGACGATGAGCGGCCGGCTGGTGCGCAGTGCACCCAATACAGCGCTGGCCATCTCTAGCTGAGCGGTGCGCGGCTCCCAACCGGAGCGCGCTCGTGCGAGCAGGCCGTCGGGTCCGAGAACTTTACCGACGGTTAGCGCCACCGCTCCGCGGCGACGACCTTAATGAGGCCGGCCATACCGGTCCCGTTAGGGTTTCCATGGGTGTTGCAGTAGTAGCCGTAGTTACCCACGACTTTGAAAGTCGCGCTGGCAGTGACCCCCGAGCTCTGGTCAGGAATGTCGGCGGTGGGATTGGTGACGAGCCCCTTGAGTGAGTGGGCGCCAAAGCTGCCACTAAACGTGACGGTCTGACTGGGACTGACGATGGCACACTTGGGCGAGTAGCTCTGGCCGAGCTCCCCACCGAACTGGATAATGGGCGCGACCTGATTCGTGAGATCGGTAAAGTTCTGGCAGCCAGCAAAATTGGACGGTGTGCTCATTTTCATGTCGGCGGAGGCGACCATCGCCATATCTGTCGACGAACCAGCCATATCGCCACTGGCCACCGCGCTATCTTGCGATAGGCTGACCAGGTCGTTCGGTGTGGGGCTGGTCGAGGTATTGCAGCCGATGCACAGTGCCATCCCAGTCAGCAGTTGTTTCATAAATCCTCCTATGCGCGGGAAATTATCACGTTGTGGTGCGACGCGCGCGCTCTTCGAGCCCCGAGGTACCGGAGCGACGAGCCAGTTCGGTCTCGATCTCGCTCCAGCGCACGCCGCGCATCGCCAGCGCGACCAGCAGATGGAACAGCGCATCAGCCGCTTCGGAAACGATGCGCTCCCGTGTCCCGGTCGGCAGCTCGGCGCCGAGTTCAGCGCCCTCCTCGGCCAGTTTGGCCAAAATTTTCGGCCAGCCTCCGTCGAGGAGCTGGCGAACATAGGAACCCGCTCCGCGCGGCAACGCTTGGCGAAGGGCGATGGTCTGCTCCAGCTCTTCGACAGCGCTCGGCGGCGGCTCGGGGCCGCCTGCGCCGAAGCAGGTTTGCGCGCCGGTATGGCAGGTCGGCCCGCGTGGCACCGCTCGCACCAGCAGCGCGTCACCGTCGCAGTCGCGGGTCAGAGAGATCAGATCGAGCACGTTCCCGGAGGTCTCGCCCTTGCGCCAAATCCGCTGCCGCGACCGCGAGAAAAAATGCACTTCGCGCGTCGCCTCAGTGAGGCGCAGCGCTTCGTCATCCATGTAGGCGAGCATCAGCACCTGGCCGGTGTGCGCATGTTGCACGATCGCGGGTACCAGCTTCCGTTCGCTCATCTCCGCACCGCAATCCCCTGTTCAGCAAGAAACTCCTTCGCTTGAGCGATGGAAAACGGGCCAAAGTGAAAAATCGAGGCGGCGAGCACCGCATCGGCTCGCCCTTGTTGCAGCGCCTCCGTCAGATGTTCGAGGCGCCCCGCCCCGCCCGAGGCGATGACCGGCACCTCGACGGCATCCGCGATCGCGCGGGTGAGCCCGAGATCATATCCCTCCTTCGTGCCATCTCGATCCATCGAGGTCACGAGGAGCTCGCCCGCTCCGCGAAGCGCCATCTCTCTCGCCCAGACCACCGCGTCTTTTCCCGTCGGCCGCCGGCCGCCATGGGTATAGACCTCCCAACCTCCCCCGGATCGTGCACGCGCATCGATGGCGACGACGATCGCCTGCCGTCCAAAACGGTCCGCGGCCTGCTGAATCAATTCTGGTGTCGCCACTGCTGCGCTATTGATCGCGACCTTGTCCGCGCCGGCGAGCAGGAGCTGTCGCACGTCGTCGACGCTACGTACGCCACCGCCCACCGTGAGTGGCAAGAAAATCTGTTCGGCGGTACGCGCCACGATATCAAGCAGCGTTCCACGCCCTTCATGCGAAGCGGTGATATCGAGATAGGCCAGCTCGTCGGCGCCCGCGGCGTCGTAGGCCGCCGCGATCTCGACCGGATCGCCCGCGTCCCGCAGCGCCACGAACTGCACCCCTTTGACCACGCGCCCGGCCGCGACATCGAGGCACGGAATGATCCGGCGACTCAGCATGCGGCGAGGGCCTGCTGAAGGGTGAAGGCGCCTTCGAGCAGCGCTCGCCCGACCACAGTCGCGGGGACGCGGGCTTGAGCGAGCGCACGCAGATCGTCGAGCGAACCGATCCCCCCCGAAGCGATCAGCTCGACCGGTGCAATCGCGCCCGCCAAGGCGGCCGAGACGGCGACATTGGGCCCGTGCCCGGTGCCATCGCGGGCAATGTCGGTATAGAGCACGCCCGCCACGCCCGCTTTCGCCACGGTGACGGCCAGCTCTTGTGCGTCGAGATCGGTCGCTTGGTCCCAGCCCTGAACGTGGACCCGGCCGTCCCGCGCATCGACGGCAACGATCAGCTGAGCGAGCAGTTCTGGGTCTTCGCGCACAAACGCTTCGGCATGGCGTGCCGCCCAGGTTCCGATGACGGCAGCATCGATGCCACGGCGCAAGAGCGCCCAGGCCGTCGCGGCATCGCGCACGCCGCCACCGAGCTGCACCGAGGCTCCCGCCTGTAGAATCGCATCGAGCGCCGCGTCGTTTTCGCGCGCACCAGAAAAAGCGCCGTTGAGATCGACCACATGGATGCGGTGCGCTCCGGCGTCCAGATAGCGCCGGGCAAGCTCTCCGGGTGGATCCGAATAGACCGTGACGCGGTCGCGTCGCCCCTCGATCAGACGAACCACCTTGCCGTCGAGGAGATCGATGGCCGGAATGATCACCATGCGACAAACGCCCGCAAGAGTTCAAGCCCGGCGCGTTGGCTCTTTTCGGGGTGAAACTGCACGGCCAACAGCCGGTCGCGTGCAATCGCCGCAGTGACCGCACCGCCATAGTGGGCGGTGGCGCTCACCAGCGATCCGTCACACGGTACCGCCTGGTAGGAATGGACAAAGTAGAAGGGTTCTGTCTTGGCCAATAGCGGATGCGCCCGAATGGGCACCACGAGGTTCCAGCCCATGTGGGGAATCTTGAGGCGAGCTCCCGTCGCAGGATCGATCGTCGACGCGAGCCGCTCGACCCGACCGGCGAAGAGACCGAGGCCCGGCAAGCCCGGGGCCTCATCGCTCCCCTCGAAGAGGATCTGCAGTCCGAGACAGATCCCCAAGTAGGGTCGACCGCGTTCGATGGCACGCCGGATCGCCTGCCCCAGTGGGGCACCGCCGCCGAGTGCACGACTCGCATCCCCAAAGCCACCCTGCCCCGGCACCACCACCTGATCGGCCTCCTCCACCACCCGCGGGTCCGAAGTGACCTGGACTTCACCCCCAACGTGGGTAAGGGCCTTCGCGACCGAGCGCAGATTGCCTAGTCCCGCGTCGACGAGTGCAATCACTCGGTCAGCGTTCCTTTGGTGGATGGAATATCGCTACCACGCCGGGGATCGATCTCGCTCGCCCCACGCGCGGCGCGGGCGAAGGCCTTGAAGAGCGCCTCGGTAATGTGATGAGCGTTCGCACCATAGTGCAGTCGCAGATGCAAATTGCACTCGGCGCGCTGCGCGAAAGCCTGGAAAAACTCGTGCGCCAACTCGCAATCGAAACTGCCGATCCAGCGTCCATCCAGTTGCGCCACCTGCCACACCAGGGCTGGCCTTCCGGAAAAATCGACTACCACCTGCGCCAAGGTCTCGTCCATCGGGATGGAGGCCTCGCCAAAACGCTGGATGCCGCGTCGATCACCCAGCGCTTTGCGAAACGCATCGCCCAGCGCGAGTCCGGTATCCTCAACGGTGTGATGGCCGTCCACTTCGATATCGCCGGTGGCGGTGACCTTGAGATCGAACAGCCCATGGCGCGCAAAGGCCTCGAGCATGTGGGTAAAGAAGGGCAGGGGCGTTGCAATCTCACTGCGCCCCGTGCCATCCAGATCCAGCTCGACCGCAATATGCGTCTCCTTCGTTTCCCGGTTCACCGTAGCGGAGCGACCCATCGCCCGATGGTAGGTCTGTGACCAGGTCCCGGTCAATTCACATCCTAGACCCCTTTCAGGTTGAAATGATCTACTGCGACGGCCGGTCCCTTCGGCGATACTTCGACGCTCCTCCTGGGATTACTGATAGTAGTCCTGCGTCGTCGCTCCTCGTCTCGCCTCGGTTCCAGCCGCCTCGTTACGCTCATTTCAACCTGAAAGGGGTCTAGCGGCGCGCGATGACGACACGCTCGATCCCCAATAGATCTCTCCGGGTCGTTGTATGGGTGAGACCCTGCTGATGAAACAGCTCTGCCGCCGAGGTCGCTTGGCCAGCGCCGACTTCGATCGCGACCGCGCCATCAGTCGCCAGTAGCGGAGAGACTTCGGCAGCGATACGCCGAATTGCGTCGAGCCCATCGGGGCCGCTCAGCAGCGCCTCTCGGGGTTCACATTTCACTTCGGCGGGTAGCGATACGAAGTCGCCCTCGGCGATATAGGGCGGATTGGAGACGACGAGATCGAGCATGAGATCGGCCAGCGGCCTTAACAGATCGCCCTGGCGGAATTCGACCTCTACCCCATTCGCCGCCGCATTCGCACCCGCGACGGCCAGTGCATCCATCGAACGGTCGACGGCGATCATTCGAGCATCCGAGCGTTCGTGGGCGATCGCAATCGCAATCGCTCCTGAGCCAGTACCGATATCGGCGACGGTCGGCTGCGCACACCCCTCGAGAAGCTCGAGCGCCACCTCCACCAAGGTCTCCGTTTCGGGACGCGGAATCAGCACGCGCCGGTCGACGGAAAAGGGGAGCGACCAGAATTCCTGCTGGCCGACAAGATAGGCCACCGGCTCCCCGCCCAGGCGCCGCTGGATGAGCTCTCGGTAGCCGGCCAGCTCAGCCGGGTCGAGCGGCTGGTCATGGTGCGTATAGAGCCCCACGCGGTCTCGCTGGAGGGCATGAGCGAGCAGTACTTCTGCATCGAGCCGTGGCGTCGGCAGGCCGCGCTCGGTGAAGTGGCGCTGAGTCCAGTTCAGCACGCGGAGGATGGTCCAAGGCTCATCGGCCATCGGGCCAGCACCATAGCATGGGACCGTTAGGCGCCCGGCCGGAATAAACTGCACATCTCGGCAGTCGAGGCGCCCTGATTCGCAAGGCGCGACGAGGGAGAATACTCTCCGTATTTGACCGAGAAGCAACGAGGCGAGCTGGGATGACTCGGCTGCCCAGTTGTGCAGTTTATTCCGGCCGGGCGCCTTAGTGGCACGCTCCCAGGGCGCGTGCTCTCTCCACCACCTCGACCTCGCTTCCCCCGAGCTCGATGTAGGTACGGTAGTGGTGACGGGCACGCAGCGCATCGCCGAACAGCTCGTCGTAGAGTTTGGCGATGTAACGATGTCCGGCGATCGGGTCGGGGTCACGCGCCAGCCCTTCGCGAAAGCAGGCTTCGGCCGCTTCGGCGCCACCCGTCTCCTCGCGATAAAGAATGCCGAGGTTGTAATAGGGATGCGGAAACTGGCCCGCGAGTTCGGCGGCGCGCAGAAAGGCGACGCGCGCGCGGGTACGATCGGCAAGGCTGAGCAGCGCCACGCCCAGGTCGTTGTGATAGCGCGGTTCGAGTGGGGCTTGCTGCGTCGCTTCGCGATAGAGCACCGCTGCACGCTCCGGCATGTGGCGACGCAAAAGCGCGCCCGCGCGCGAAAAAAGCCCCTCAGCGCTGGAGGGGCCAACCACAAGTCCGCGTCGCACCCGCCGCAGGCAAGTTGGACAGTAGCTGGGCGCCAGCGCATCGAGCGACTCGATATGCGACACCGCCCGCATCACGCAATGGGGCACATCGCAGTGGGGGTTGCCAAACGTATGGCCTAGCTCATGCGCCACCGCGCGGAAGACGCGGCCGCGCAGCAGTGGATCGCTGGCCGGCCGGCGATAGTAGGTCTCTTCCAGGCGCGCCAGGGAGTAGAGCCCTATGCCATCGCGAAGATGGGCATAGCCGAACACAAAGGTTCTGCCCTGAGCAAACATATCGGCGTTCAGCACACCGATCATTCGCAACGCATGGAGCGGCATTCGCGAGAAGACGAGGTCGAGCAGCTGATCGGCATCATACTGACGTCGGGCGGCGACCCAGCAGCTCGGGGGAATCTCGAGGGCCGGCAGGACGGTGGCGCGTGCGCCGAGCAGCGACCAGAGGACCTCTTCGAGAAAGCTCAGCTGGGTGGCGGCAATCGCTCCCAGCGGCTGCACCGCGATAGGAGCAGGAGCACGGCGCGTCGCCCGCATCGGTGGCGGAACGTAGAAGCGGCGCCGCGGACGCTGGCGACGGAGCGGCAGCGGCGTATCGGCGGCAGTGCGGTCGCCGAGGAATCGCCTGCGCATACGATCGGGTGATAGGCCTCATGGCGAGGTCATCAACAGGTGGAGATCCAGCAGATTGGTCCCCGTAGGACCGAGGCGCACGAGCGCGCCGATCGCATCGAGGAGCGGATAGCTATCGCAATCGCCGAGTGCACGGTCGGGACCGAGGGTCCACGCACTGTTCCAGGTCGAGCCATCGATGATCGCGCCCGCCGCATCGGTGGGCCCGTCATTGCCATCGGATCCGACTGCGGCGAAGGCACAGTTCAGCCCCGCGATCTGCCGAGCCACCGTAAGCGCCAGCTGCTGGGAGCGGCCGCCTTTTCCGGAACCCCGCACACGAACGGTCGGTTCGCCGACGGCGATATAGATCGTGTGCGCCGGCAAAGAATGGGCGAGATCAAAATATTTTTGCGCCAGCGCGTCGATATCGCCGGTGACGAGCGTCGACTCGGCAAAGACCGCGAGCCCGAGGACCGCTGCAGCTTTCGCAGCGGCCTCCCGGAGAGAGGCGGGCGTGGCGATGATTTCAACCGACGCTCGGGCCAGCCGCGGATCGCCGGGCTTCGGCGTCTCCGCGAACTCATCGATCGCAATGCCGCGGTGTGCGGCGACCGCCACGGCATCGGCAACCGTCGTGGGATCCGGCGAAGCGGGGCCGGAGCCAATCGTCGCCGGATCGTCGCCGACCACATCGGAGAGCGCCAGCACGCGGAGGCGTGCACTCGTGGCCAGTGCTAGCTGCCCGCCGAGCGCCTGGCCCCAGTGGCGCCGCACGGTGTTGATCTCCTGGATCGAGGCGCCGCTGCGTAAGAGCTGTTCGGTCGCCTGGCGAATCATCGGTAGAGTCAGGGGCGACAGTGGCGCTCCCATCAGCGCCGAGGCCCCGCCGGAGAGCAGGAAGATCACCTCTTCATCCGCCGTTCGCTGCACCAGGAATTGCAGGAGGCGCTCAGTGGCGGCCACGCTGCGCTCATCGGGCAGTGGATGGCCGCCGAGCTGGATCGGCAGGCCAGGTTCCGGGAACTTGCCGATGAGTGGACCCACTTTCACCGGCCAGCGGAGCGCACCGCGCGCCATTGCACCGACCGCCTTGCCGGCGCCGGCGATCCAGGCCTCTCGATGGGGCGGTTGTGTCCAGAGCGCACGCGCAACGAGCTCGGCCCCATCGCAGGCGGCGATCGCTTGGCGTACGATCGCCAAGAGTTGCGCTGTCCCCGAAATTAGCAACCAAACGCCAGGAAGTTCCGATAATCTAGCTGCATGGGCATGCTGAACCTAGTGAAGATCATGGGCAACATGAAGTTCTTCTCGCACAATTTGAAGTTGCCGGTCGACTTCAAGCATCCCCAGGGCGACCCCCAAGGCAAGCAGTACGGTCAAGCCTTCAAACCGGCCGATAAGGTGGCACCGCCCAAGCTGATACCCCCCTGGTTCATGGCGGCCGAGCTGCCCAACAAGTACTACCAGAACGCGGCCGATACCATCGGCGGCAATATGAAGGATTTCCACGACACGATGGTCGACGCGGTGAAGTTCTCCCACACGATGTGGAAGCTGCAGGCCAAGTTCAAGGACCTGAAGGTGATGTCGGTATCGGCCATCGGCGCACCCGGTTGCCTCGATGGGCCGGAGCTCGAGAGCAACATCAAGAACTATCCGGTCTGCGCCGCCTGGAGCGGCAATATGGCCAAGCATCGCGATGCCGTGGCCAAGGGCGTCTCCAAGTGCTTCAAAAATTGGCAGGGCAAGGTGATGGTCCCGGGCCTGCCGTGGTATCCCGCCTTTGCGGCATTTCCTGGGCCGATGGCGCCACCGATGCCCAATATTCCGGTGCCGCTCATCGCCTGCGTCTCCGCCATGATGACCGAGATCACCACGCCCTTTTCCCTGAAGTCGGAGATGGACAGCGCGCTTGATGGCGGTCTCAAAGACAAGGACAAGGACAAGCACTACGAGGCGCTGCACGACGCCATCGCCACGACGCTATCGATGGCATTTCTCATCTGGCTGTCGTCTCAAATGGTGATGCTGGTGCTGGGCAAGGGGCCGATCCCTACCTTTGCACCACCCTATGTTCCCGTCGGGCCGGTGGTCGGCGGGGATAACATCGGCGCGCCTGGCCATCTGATGACCTAGCAGGCTGTTGAAAAAGTCGTTTTTAGGCCCGCAGAGCGGGCCCGCGGCGGAGTCGCCGCGTGAGCAGGGGTGAGGCTCCGGCGGCTTTGCCGACGGAGCGGGGCGGCACGCCCCGTTAGATCGACTAGCAGGCGGCACTCAAGAGGATCGAAAAAATGGGCCCAACCGAGTTTTTCAACAGCCTGCTAGTGTCCTGTCTCAGAAATTCGCGCCATATCTCGCCGGTCCCTTTCGTCCCTACCGTCGTTGCTCGTCGGTTAAATACGGCCAGTATTTGCCCTCCTCGCGCCTCGGCAGGAACGAAACATCCTCGCCGATATATGGCGCGAATTTCTGAGACAGGACACTAGATGCCGCTCGCGGAAATTCGCATCGACGATGCCACCTGGGAAGCGGCCACCCCGGTGCGCCGTGACGAGTGGCGTACGGCGCTCAAAGAGCTACTCGAGGAGCAGCACGTCGAGGCTGCCGAGCCGTTGCGCCTCCTGGTCACCGTTTCGGGTGGTAACGTGGTGCTCGACTGCCAGATGCTCGATGGTCAACCCTACACGCGCATCGAGCTACCGTTTCAGACGCTTTCGCCCCACTTCAAAGAGTATTTCGACATCTGCAAAGACATGGGCAAGCTGGGCGAAGGTGTAAAATCGCCACGGCTCGAAGCGCTCGATATCGCCAAGCGCATCGCCCACGATGAGGCGGCGGAGCTTTTGCTCCACCTATGCAGCCCGCTCCAGCCGGACCACGCCACCTGCCGTCGGCTGTTTACACTGCTCGTGACGCTGCATTTCGATACTACCCGGCTGCTCTTGCCGCACCACCGACACGACCGTCGATAAGAGTACATCTGCTGCGTTGCCTGCGTCGTCGGTCTCGGTCACGTACCTATGTACGCTCCCTCGGCCTCCTCCTGGTCGCCTTGCAGCTGCACCCTTCTCGACGGTCGGGCAGTCTTACATGCAGACCGGGCTAAGGCCAGGTGCTGGTGTTCAGCAGGATGGCGACCGTACCATTGGGCTGAGCGCCGACGGCGGCTGCCAGATCAGGATGGGTGTCGCCATTGAAGTCGCCCACCGCGATTCCACCCACACTCGCCAACCCGGCGGCGAAGTCGAGTTTACTCTGGAAAGTGCCATCGCCGTTGCCCAGGTGGACATGGACTTTGGTGGAGCTTCCGGCGCCGACCGCCAGATCAAGCTTTTGGTCGCCGTTCAGATCGACGAGGACGGGGAATCTGGGATTGTTTGCAGTAGTAAACGGGGCCGTGGCTAGGAAAGTCCCATCCCCCTTGCCGAGCAGTACCCCAATGGTGTTGGTCGAACCGTTGGCTACTACTAGGTCGAGTTTGGTATCGCCATTGAGATCGGCCAGTGCCATGAAGTTGGGGCCGGAGTTGGCGTTAGCTCCCGTGAGGTAATCGACTTTGGTTTCAAAGGTGCCGTTCCCTTTTCCGATCAGCACGCTGACCGTGCCATCGCCGGAATTGGTCACCACCAGGTCGAGGTGTGGGTCGTTGTTGAGGAGGCCGGCGATCGCGGTGCGGGGATTCGGACCCACCGTGGAAACGGGCCCGGCGGTGAAGGTGCCATCGCCCGCACCCAAGTAGATGCTAAGCGAAGGACTATTCACATCGGGCAGGGCGAGGTCGAGGTTCGCATCGCCATCGAACTTGCCGATCCCTGGCATCGTCGTCGAAAGGCCCGAGGAAAGGACCTTCGTCGCTACCAAGGTCTGCCCGGTCATCTGGAGCACACTGACCTTCTTGTTGTTGCTGGTCACCACGATATCGCGTGGGGAGCTACCAAAATTCCCCAGGGCGAGCGATGCCACACCGCCGGTGGTGCCAGTGCCATAGGTCTGACTGATCGTAAAGCTACCCGCGCCATTGCCAAGGAGGATGTTGACGGTGTTGTCGTTGTCATTTCCGACCACCAGATCCAGCTTGGTATCGTTATTGTAGTCGGCCGTCACGACCGCGGTGGCATTGGCACCGACCGTGATGTTGGTCGGCGCGGAGAGACCAAAGACCGGTGAGAGATCCGGGGGCGGCAAGGCCAAATCGGGCATCGCGAGATCGGGTTTCGCTAAATCGGGCATGGCGAGGTCGGGCATGGCCAAGTCGGGCTTCGCCAAGTCGGGCATGGCGAGGTCGGGCATGGCCAAGTCGGGCATGGCGAGGTCGGGCATGGCCAAGTCGGGCTTCGCCAGATCGGCAGGTGCGGTCGCCGCATCGATGCTGGCTACCGCCATATCCACCAGCGGCGCGGCGTCCATCGATCCAGAGTTCGTGCCACAGCCTACAGCGATGAGTGAGAACCCAAGCAGCGAAATGCGCATTGTAACTTCCTCCAGGAGCCCGCGGAACAGGCCGAGTCCGGGGATTATCACGTGAGGGGGAACCGCCGGTCAAGATAACCATTAGCTAACCCATCCCCTCAAGTTGCCCGTCGAAACAGTGGAGCAGAAGCCAGAGGGCTGGCTTATCGATGAGTGCGCGCCGGAGGTAGGCGAGTCCGAGCTGCAAGAGGCTGTGGGTGCGACGAGGGTCGTATAAAATCGTTCGACTCCCGGCGCCTCCACTACGATCATTTCGCCTTGGGGGGCGAGTCGGTAGTTGGCATCGGCATCCACACCGTGAAGGTTGAGCTTTCGCCCAGGCGACTTGCGACCTCAATGGATCCTCCATGGGCCTCGACAATTTGTCGCGTGATATAGAGGCCCAGCCCCAGCCCCCCATAGTGTCGAGAGGAGACTGCACGCTCGAAGCGATCGAAAATTCGCACCATATCTTTGGGATCAATTCCAATGCCTTGATCTCGAACCACGAGCTTCGCTCTGCCTCCCTCTGACCCGATCGTGACTTCGATGGGTTTTCCCGAAGAATACTTGATAGCATTCGAGAGCAGGTTCATCAGAATCTGCTCGCAGCGAAGGCGGTCCCATCGGCCAACCACGGGCCTGTTGCTATGCAATGCGATCGGACCGGCCGTATCGGCCGCTTCCTCCGTGAAGCGTTCGACCACTTCATGAACCAAGTCGACCAGATTGAATTCTTCGAGCTGGAGCTCCAATCGGCCGGAGGTAATGCGTGAAATATCGAGGAGGCTATCGATGAGCTTGCTCAGACGAGTCGTCTGCCGCAGGGCCAGGGCGATCTTGGTCGCGATCTTCTCAGCACCGAGCTCGCGCTTAGCACTTTGCTGCCCGTCTGGGTCTCCCCCTTGGACACGCTTTGTGCCGCGGTCTAGGCTTTCGAGCTGAAGCTGAAGCGCCGTGAGTGGCGTTCGCAGCTCATGGGAGGCGATCGAAAGGAACTCATCGCGTAACTTGACGGCTTCCTGGGCTTCGCGATACAGGCGCGCCTGTTTGCGCTCCTCGATCATTCCCAGCAGGGTCCGAATGCGGGTAAGTAGTTCCTGGGGATGGAAGGGCTTATACAGGTAATCATCGGCGCCTACCTCCCAGCCCTTCAAAAGGGCTTCGCGGTAGGTGAGCGCGGTCAGCAGGATGACCGGAATCGTGACGGTGTCCTGGTTCGCCTTGATCTCCCGACACAGACTCAGACCGTCCCGTTTGGGCATCATCACATCCGTGAGGACGAGGTCAGGAACCCACGCGCGAACGATCGACAATGCCTCTTCCCCATCTTGGGCGACACGAGTGCAGCAGATCTTGTCGATCACCCCTGCGATGTATGCCCCCAATTCGACATTGTCTTCCGCGATCAGTACCTTCGGCAGATCCGATCGCTCTGCGGCAGTGGGCTCCGAGCCCACATGGCCAGCGCGCCAATACTTCTGCACTGTGTGCTCGCGTGGCGCTCCCAGTACCGCTCCCAAAAGCTCGGTCTGCGGCGCCGTGCACTCGACGGTAAAGCAGCTCCCTTCGCCCACCTTACTGACCACCGAAACCTCGCCCCCCAGACGCTCGGCGAATTCCCTGACCAGCGCCAGACCAAGACCGGTCCCCTCGAAACGACGGGTGGATGCCGCTTCGAGCTGGCGAAACTTCTGGAACAGGGTTGCCATATCGGATGGGGCGATCCCGATCCCACTATCTTTCACATCGAGACGCAGCCGGTCGGCTGCGAGCGTCAACCGGACCGAAACACGCCCTCCCTCGAGTGTGAACTTGACCGCATTGGAGAGCAGATTGAACAGGATACGCTCATAAAGATACGGGTCTATCTGCACCGCCTGGGGGGCCTGCGTCGAAGGCTCCACTTCGATCACGCTTGCCAGATTTTTTCGTTTCATGAGCGGTTGGAAATCTTCGAAGATGGAACGGCTGAGCGCGACCACGTCCGTAGGCTCGCGATTCACCGGCATCTTGCCGGCTTCCAACTTGGAGAAATCGAGGATACCGGTCACCATCTGGTAGAGGCGAACCGAGTTGTTGTGCATGGTCTCGAGCGACTTCCGCTGAACCGAAGTCATACGCCCGGCTTCGCCTGCAAGCAGGGATTCGAGCGGCGCCAGGATCAAGGTGAGCGGGGTCCGGAGCTCATGCGAAACGTTGGCGAAGAATTCGTCCTTGATCCGCTCGGCTTGAACCAACTTCTGATTGATCTCATCGAGCTCTCTCGCGCGCGCGACCAGAGCCGCTTCAGCCTCCCATCGCTGGGTCGCCATCTGCTGAAAGGTCTTGGCCAGATCTCCGATTTCGTCTTTCGACTCGATCTGGATGGTCAGGTTGAAATCGCCAGCGGCGATCCGCATCGCTTGGTCGCGCAGGGTGTGAATCTCGCGCGTGAGGCGTCTCCCGACGATGACGGCGACGGACAGGCCAGCCCCAAGGAACGCGGCGATCCCCAGCAACATGATCTGCACGAGCAGGTTTTTGAGCCAGCGCGCTGCCTCCCCCAGCGTGTACGAGAATGCATCTTCGATCGGCGTCAGATCGGCGTTGATCGCTTCGATCTGTTTGACCAGACGGTTGATCTCTTCCCGAGAGCCATTCCCCGAGACGATGACGGTATGTAGCTCACCCGCAACCCGTTCAAATTGGGCGATGTGTTCATCCCCTTGCCTCCACAACCCAATGGCCCGGTCGATGTACCCCACCCAACGCAGCCGCTTGAACATCTGCGCGAGGATCTGCACGTCGTCGCGGTGGTTGCGGCCCGCCATGAAGCTGCGATAGACCAGCTCATAATCCGTGTCCGATTTCTCGAGTTCCAGGCGTGCTTGGCGGTCTCCAAGAGGTACAGCAAACTGCTGCAGATAACGCGCGAAGTCCTGCTCATCCCGGGTGTCCGCATATCTCCGCAGATGATAAATGCCGTCCTTCTGGGCCTTGGACCAGAGCCCCTCGCCCCCCACATAAGCCCGGACTCCCGAGAGCAACGTCATCCCAATGTAACTCAGAGAC
>JAHFDT010000229.1 GCA_023248875.1 Myxococcales bacterium
TCCGGCCGCAGCAAGAGAGGGGCCCCGGCGAGCTTTGCTCGACGGGGAGAGGCGGCACGCCTCTCCCTAGATCGACTAGCAGGCGGCATTCACTGGCTTGGTTTTTTGTGCTCATTTGAGGTTTTCAACAGCCTGCTAGTGGCAGTAGTTCTGCCCGTTCGGGATGGTCACGCTCCAGGGGTACTTGCCCAGCGTGAAGGTCTTGACCACTTTGTGGGTGGCTGCATCGATCACCACCACCTGATTGATGCTCGACACCGTCGCGACGATGTACTTGCCATCGGCCGTGGTCGAGGCGGTCTCGGTGGTTCCCCCGACGGGAATGCGTTCGGCCAGCTTCATGTCATCGGTGTTGACCACTGCGATCTCCTTCTTGTTGCGATTCATGACAAACGCTTCGTGCGGCGCCAGCGGCGAATAGTTGACGCCATACGACTCATCGTCGGCGACGGCTAGGGTCTTCAGCACGCCGGGAGCGCTGGCGTTGAGGATCGACGCCGACTGGTCCCCGAAGTTCGGGACCAGATGGCGGCGCGAGACCGTCGCAAAGGGGTGCTCCGCGTAGACGATCCAGGGCCTCTTTCCGACCGCAAGCTCAGCCAACTTCTTTTGGGCCACTGTGTCGTACACCAGCACGCGTCCGGTCTGCGCATGGGCCGCGTAGAGCACACCGCTCACCTGATCGATCTGCGCGTCGGCGAAGCCGCCCTCCTCGCTGACCGGCTGCTCCTTGCCGTCGAGCGCAACCTCGCCGGTGATCTCCAGTGAATCGAGGTTCACCTGCGTCAAGTGGTTGCCGTTGATGTTGGCGACGTAGGCGAAATGGCCGTCGGGCGCAAAGCGCACGAAGTGGGGCGTCTTGAAGCCGGGTAGCTTCTTGACCATCTCCCGTGTGTGCGCGTCGATAAAGGCCACCGCATCGTCACCCTCGAGCACCACCGCGAGGTAGCGGCCGTCGTGCGAAAGCGTGGCGTGGGTCGGATGGCTGCCGGTCTGGAGCCGCCGGGTCACCTGCAACGTCCGCACATCGACCACGACAGTTTCATTGGTCTCGGAGCTGTCGACAAAGGCGTACTGGAGCGTGGGATCGAGCTCGAGCATGTGCAGCGCCTGGCCGCCGGTGTGGCTGACGCCAGTCACCTCCATGCAGTTGAGGTCGATGACATGGACCTCGTCGGAGTCGCGGCTGACGATGTAGGCGCGGTGCTCGAGATCGTTGGGATTGCAGGCGTTCTGGCCCGCTCCTCCATGGCAGCCGGTGATACTGAAAAGTAGTGCTGAGAATAGGGTCGCTTGTCGCATGCTGGGCTCCTCGGCTCTCGTGCGCGGTGGGTTGGCCCGAGGCAGGTTTCCTGGCTTACGGCTGGAAGCGCGCTTCCCCTTTCGCCGCCTTCCCCGCGGGTGCGAGTGGCATTTCGGCGAATGGTTTACCGTCTACAGTGGCGGGACCGCATCGGCGTTGGACCGATTTCCCTAGCCCCTGGGCACAATTCAGTTGTCGACGGAAGGTGGTACTCTGCCGGTCGCTCGGCTGTCAAGCGGCAAATGTGCGTCGCCGTTTGACAAGGGCCTAGCCACCGACAGAGAATTGCTCGATGCGCCTGGGAATCCTGCTGGTCGGGCTGGGGCTCGGATGCGGCCCTTTGCCGATGGGGCCCGATGCGTCGCTGCCGGCCATTCCCACGGCTAAACCGACCGCCAAGCAGCCTCCCGACCATGTCGTGGGTGGATTTGTCGCCGAGGTGCCCCCGACCACGCTGGCGCCGGGCGAAGAGCGCTTTGCCTGCTACATTTTTCCGCTGGAGATCAGCGGCCCTTCGAACATCGTCGGGGGTGCGTCGCTCACCATCCAAGCGGGCATGCACCATGGAAACGTCACGACGCGGCCCCAGACCGGCGCGGGGCTGCGCAAGTGCCCCCCCAAGGACTCCGGCCTCAACTCAGGCAGCGATGTAGCCGCCGGGGGCACCGTCGTCTTTGGCTCCTCGACGCAGCTGGTCGGCTCCGAGTGGCAAACTTTTCCTCCGGGAATGGGCTACCGCGTTAAGACGAGCCACGAGATCGTCGCGCGGCTGCACTACCTCAACGCATCGAGCAAACCGATCACGGTCGCACCCAAATACCAGTGGTACACCATCGACGAGAGCTCGCTGAAGACCGAACTCGGACCCTTCTTGTGGACCTACACCGGTTTCGCAATCCCGCCCCACGTCGCGCAGACCGTGACCGGCAGCTGCACCTTTCCCCACCCGATGCATCTGGTCAATCTGCTGCCGCACATGCACAAGCTCGGGACCCATTTTTCCGCCGGCTATCTCGGCGGACCGCTCGACGGAAAGTCCTTTCTGGAATCGCCCGGCTACGACCCCGACAACGGAGTGCTGGTGCAGTACGACCCGGCGGTCGATCTCGGGCTCGGGGATGGGGCCAGGTTCTCCTGCACCTGGAACAACACCTTCGATAAAACGATCGTTGAGGGCGTGGGGGACGACGAGATGTGCATGATGTTCGGCTACGCCTACCCGCCCGGCAATGCCTATTCGGTGATCGCCAGTGAAGGGGACAACTGCGTGGCCCTATCGGTGGGCCTGCCGCAGGATTAGTGTCTAACCTCCTGCTACGCCGCGTGGTGCGCGACCATGACTTCGCGGGGCTTGGCTCCCTCGGCGGGTCCCACGATCCCCTCGCGCTCCATGCGTTCGACCATCCGTGCGGCGCGGTTGTAGCCGATCCGTAGGCGGCGTTGGATCATGCTGATCGATGCCTGGCGCGTCTCGGCGACGATCGCGACCGCCTGGTCGTACATCGCGTCCGATAGATTTTCGCCCCCCTCTTCGCCCCCCTCTTCGTCAGCGCGAGGCTTGAGTATGTCGAGATCGTAGACCGGCCGGCCCTGTGCCTTCAGGCAGTCGACGACCCGGCGAATTTCGACATCGGTCACGAGCGGGCCGTGGATACGGCGGAGCGCCAGCCCGCGGTCAGTAAAGAGCATATCGCCCATGCCGAGCAGACTCTCGGCGCCCTGCTGGTCGAGGATGGTGCGGGCATCGATTTTCGACGCGACCTGGAAGGCGATGCGCGATGGAAAATTGGCTTTGATGAGACCGGTGATGACATCCACCGATGGCCGCTGCGTTGCCAGGAGCAGGTGGATACCCGCCGCGCGCGCCTTTTGTGCGATGCGTGCCACGGAGGTCTCCACCTCTTTGGAGGCCACCATCATGAGGTCGGCGAACTCGTCGATGATGACCACGATGTAGGGCAGCCTCTTCGGCGGTGCCGCCGTCTCTTCCAGCATCGAAGGTGGCGTCACCTCGGTGCCTTCGTCGAGATGCTTCTGCAGCTTCTTATTGTAAGAGGCGATATCGCGCACGCCCGATTTCGAGATCAGATCGTAGCGCCGTTCCATCTCATCGACCGCCCAGCGCAGTGCCAAATTGGCCTTCTTGGGATCGGTCACTACCGGGAGCAAAAGATGCGGGATGCCCTCATAGATCGAGAGCTCCAGCATCTTGGGATCGATCATGATCAGCTTCACTTCGTCGGGCGTGGCGTTAAACAGCAGCGAACAGATCATGCCGTTGACCGAAACCGACTTGCCGGAGCCGGTGGTGCCGGCGATGAGTAGATGCGGCATGCGCGCGAGGTCGACGCATACGGGGCGCCCGGAGATATCGCGGCCCAGCGCCAGGGTCAGCTTCGACTTCGCGGTGCCGAAGGACTCGTCGCCGATGATCTCTTTGAGATAGACGGTTTCGCGGTGCTTGTTGGGCACCTCGATGCCGACCGCGGCCTTGCCCGGGATCGGCGCCACGATGCGCACCTTGAGCGCTTCGAGGGCCATCGCGAGATCGTTGGCGAGCGCAGTGATCTTGGTCAGCTTGGTGCCCGCCTGCGGCACAAACTCGTACATCGTCACCACGGGGCCGGGGTGGATTTCCGAGACTCGCCCCCGGACGCCATAGTCGCCGAGTGTCTTCTCCAGCCGGCTGGCGAGTTCGAGCATCGCCTGCTTGTCGATCTCGCCGTGGCCGGGATCGTCATAGTCGAGCAGCACCAGCTCGGGCAGCTTGTAGTTAGTCGCGTCGAACTCCGGCTCCGGCGGAGCACGGCGGACAGGAAGGCTCTTGCGCTGTAGCGGAGCGACGATCTCGGGCGTGGCCGATACGACGATCTCGGGAGGCGGCGAGGGCTCGGTAGCCAAAGGTAGCATCGCTTCGACGGGTACTGCCTCCACCTCGAGCGTGGGCGTGCGCTGGGTAAGATCCTCGTCGCGCTTGGACTTGCGTGGCACATGGATCGCCGGCAGCGGCACGGCGTCGCGCTTTTCGGCAGGGCTCTCCTCCTCCGCCTCATCGCCCGGAAAGAGCGCCGCACAGGCGTGGCGTGTCCACGGGCCAATCGCGCGCAGCCCCTGCCAGAGGCCGCGTCCCGCGCGGCGCATCGTGAGCGGTGTGCAGGCGACGATTGCGAGCGCAAGGCCCACGAGACCCAATAGCACCGTCCCCGCAGTACCAACCAGCGAGCGCAGGAGCTCGGCGCTGTACTCGCCGATGAGACCGCCCGCCGCATAGCCGTGCAGTCGATAGCTAGCGAGCGGCAGATGGAACAGCACGGCCAGCGCGAGGAGGCCCCCAAAAAAGCCGCTGATCTCGGCCGCCCGAACTAGGAATGGCCGACCGCGAAATAGATCGACCGCGCGATGGCCAAGGCCATAGGCCAGCACGAAGGCGCTTACGCCCAACGCCGCGTAAGCGCTGAGCCCCACCGCAGCGCCCACCGGTCCCATCAGGCGATCGACGCCCGCCGCCAGCGAACCCAGGCTGAGCAGCAGAAACAGCGCCAGTGCAAAGAGAAGAATACCGCCCACTTCGCGGCTACGGGTCGGTGCGTCAGTCATGTGGAAGCCCTCATGGGTGGGATATCATGCTACCTCCACCTACTCGGGCTGTCAAAAATCGGGGAGATGGGACTGGTGTTGACGAGTTCTCACTTCTCGATAATCCTCATCGCGAGGATTCTGTGAATCGCCTCTTATGCAGTGCTTACGCTGCAATGATTGTGTTCTCTTCCTGCCGCGGCACGACCCGTGAACAGGCGCACCCGGCTGCCCCAGATCTCCAAACTACCATCGACGCGAAGACGCCGGCAGTTGTGACAACCACACTGCCTCGGGAAATCGTGGATTTTCATCATCGCTGGGAGACCTGCTGGCACTTTCGGGGAGAAGAGCCCTACGACGCAGAGCGCAAGCAGCAGATCCAAGCAGGTGTGAATGCCTCATGCCCTGGGAACGAAGAGCGGTGGCGTGCGCTTCACAAGAAGTATGCACAAGACCCTCTTGTTGCAAAGGCGCTGCAAGATCTCAGGGAAATGGAAGAGTTCCCACCGCGGACTTGGGTGAATCGTCGCCGAGTGAAAG
>JAHFDT010000045.1 GCA_023248875.1 Myxococcales bacterium
ACCCCGCGTTCGACCTGAGGAACGGGGAGTGCTTCGTCAACCCGTTGACGCCGTCGGCGCCAACCAAGGAGTGCGCCCGGCCCGACTCGAACGGGCGACCTGCGGATTCGAAGTCCGACGCTCTATCCAGCTGAGCTACGGGCGCCTAATATTTTCAAAGTTTTACCTCGCTCGTTGGCGCACCCATTCGGCCGTTGTACCGCCTTTGTAGCGGACCAACGTATGCATCGACGTGCGGTTATCTCCCATATTGGCTAGCGCCGGTCAAGCTGATATCAGTCGATGTGGCGGTGGTGCGGCGGCGGAGCAGGCCGTGGTCCGGTAAAGAGGATGCCGAGGCGCCTATACTGGCGTTTGCCATCGCTGTCGTGCCACCGTTCTTCCAGCTCGGAGCGACTCAAAACTCCGCGACTCCCAAGCAGCGACGGATCCTCGAACACGATGTGGTCCCGCTGGACCGCAACTACGACAACGTAATGGCCGTCATCCCAGTCGTCAGCGAAGTGGCTGCGGGGCCGATCGGGCCATGCCTGCAAGTCAACAAGCACTGGAACGCCGCGTGCTACGGCACGGGCCAGGTCTTCTACGGTCATCCCTTCTCTCAACTCGGCTTGTAGATGGTGGGCGCGCGCCACGCGCACGATCGCAGCAGGCGGCGCGCCGTCCGCTGGCGTTGCCCCCAGCTCGCGGGACAGCTGGTCTTCACGAACCTCTTCACCGTAATAGGCGAGTACGGCTTGTAGCGATGCTGCACTGCAAGTGTAATCGGTCGCCTGGCGCACGTCGGGGAGCGGAAGCTCGCGCGCAGTGGCGCAACCAAAGAACAGCGCAATTGTAAAAGCAAGCGCGAGGTGTTTACTGTAGCCCATCATTTGAACTCGCGTGAGAAGATGCCACAATCGCACCCATTACAGGGATGAGTCAGTCAGGAACACTCTTGACAGGGAGATCCCAGAAAGGCATACATGCCCGGTTTTGCGGGCCCATAGCTCAACTGGCAGAGCAGCGGACTCTTAATCCGTTTGTTGAAGGTTCGATTCCTTCTGGGCTCACTGAAGTGGAACGGTCGCCATGTTTCGCGCCAGGGCCTCATAGAGGCTGCGGCGCGGATCATCACCACGGAAGATCAGGCGAAAATAGTCGGGTGCCAAAGGCACTCCAGTAAAAATCCGACGCAACTGTTGCCGGGCGAGATCCCCATCGACCAAATATTTGGGCAGCACTGCGACGCCCTCTCCCGTCAGCACCAGCTCGCGCACGGCCGCGATCGTCCCCATCCGAACGACGCGACCGAACCGTAGCCGCTCGCCCCCTTTGGGTGCAGCGCGAAAATAGCTGAACAGCGGCAGTTCGACGTGCGTGTCGATGAGGGTGTGGTGGAGGGCATCGCTCGCTCGCGACAGAGGAGCACTCCGCAAGAGTTCTGGCGCACCAACAAACACATAGTCTTCGCGATGCAGCCGTAAGGCATCGAGCTTGGGATCGGTGATACGCATCGAGCCTACCGCGCATTCGATTTCGCCCGCCCGGACCCGCCCGAGAAGGTCAGCGCTCGACCCAAAATAGAGGTGCAGTGTCAAGCCCGGCTGCTTCGTCTGCAGCACTGCCCGCATCGGGACAATCCAGGACATCCCGAGCTCGTGGCGGGTCCCGAGAGTGATCTCGATCGGTGGCGGTGCGAGGTCGCCGCGCCCCGCCCGCTCGCAGTCGTACGCCGCGGAGAGCGCCCGTTCGGCATAGGGAACCAGATTCCGCCCCGCCTCGGTGAGCATCACACGCCGAGTGGTGCGAGCAAACAGGCGCGTCCCGAGCTGCCCTTCGAGCTGCTGAATGCGCTGACCGAGCGCGGCCGGCGTAAGCGCGACGGCTCGGGCGGCCGCGCGAAAATTGAGCAGCCGGGCCGCCTCGAGAAAACACTGCAGACTATCGCTAGACAACATGGGAGCGATTGTAAACGGTTTCTTCCTAGCACCCATAGGTATGAGATGATGTCGCCATGGCTCTTTTCTCCGGCCTCGCCAACCTCGATCGGATGCGGCAGATCACCCAGGTGCTGGCCAAGCATGGTTTCGGGGAGCTCCTCGGCCGCACCGAGCTCGCCTCGCTCCTCCCCGCGAAGCCGACCAGCGATGCCGCACCTAAGCGAACTCTTCCCGAACGGTGTCGCCTCGCGATGCAGGAACTGGGACCGACCTTCGTGAAGCTGGGGCAGATTCTATCGACGCGCGCAGATCTTCTGCCCCCAGAATTCGTCGCCGAATTCCAGAAGCTCCAGGAGGATGTGCCCTCGATTCCCTGGGAAGAGGTGAAACGCACGGTCGAAGAGTCGATCGGCGCAGCGATCGAACTGAACTTCGCCGACTTCTCCGAGCAGCCGCTTGCCTCTGCTTCGATCGGCCAGGTCCATCGGGCCCAACTCAGAAGCCCCGAAGGCCCCATCGACGTGGCGGTGAAGGTTCAACGCCCTGGCATCCGCGCCACCATCGAGCGCGACCTCGATCTGCTCTATCTGCTGGCCCGCCTGATCGAGCGCGCGGTGCCCGAATCGAGCACCTATTCGCCGACCGGCATGGTGAGCGAATTCGACCGCGCCATCATGGCCGAGCTCGACTACACGCTCGAAGCGCAAAACGGTGAACGCTTTGCCCGCAACTTCCAGGACAATGCGAGCGTTCGCTTCCCCAAGGTCTACCGCCACGTTTCGAGCCGCCGGCTGCTAGTGGCCGAATTCTTCGACGGGCTCAAGATCCAGGAGGCGATCGCGAAGGGCTTTCCGGGCGACCGGATCGCCAAGGGCGCGGTCCAGGTGATTTCCCAGATGGTCTTTATCGATGGGCTGTTCCACGCCGATCCCCACCCTGGCAACATCCGCATCCTCGGCACCCCCGAAGCGCCAGTGCTCGGCCTGCTCGACTTAGGACTGGTGGGAAGCATCTCCGCCGAGATGCGCGAGAAGGCGACCGATCTGATGATGGCGGCCATCCGCCAGGATATCGACGAGCTGGCCGATGCACTGCTGGCGATGGGGCGCCCACGCGGCAAGGTCGACAGAGAGGCGTTTCGTGCCGAGGTGGGGAGGCTGGCGCAGCTTCACCTCGGTAAATCGATCAAGGACGTTCAGGTAGCGGCCATGATCCGCGACCTCGTTCAGGGAGCGGTGAAATTCGAAATCGAGATGCCGGTTGAGATGATCATGGTGGGCAAGAGCCTGATGACCGTCGAGGGGATCGGAAAAACCATCTACCCCGACCTGGACGTATTCGAGGAGGCACGCCCCTTCTTTCTCAAGCTGATCTGGCAGCGCTACAGCCCGGAACGGATCGGCATGCGGCTGCTCAAAACGGCCAATCGCCTCTCGGGAGCGGCGACCGAGATCCCCCCGTTGGCGGCCGAGATCCTCGATGACCTACGCCGCGGCCAGCTGCGCTTCCAGGCGGAAGATCCGGGCCTGGGGCGGGCTGCGGAACGGCTGGGCCGACGCATCGCGCTAGGCCTCCTCGGCGGTGCCTGGATCGCATCGGCGACGGCATTGTGGATCGCAAACCATCCCCAGGCAGCGGCGCTTGGCTTGCTCTTGGCAGCCGTAAGCGGAGCCGCGGCCTGGGGACGCCTGCCATCGCTGCGAAAACGATAGCGCCCTGAGCGGGCCCGTTTCGAACGATGAAAACTCGACCGAGTTGCGCTAGATTGATCCGCTGCGCGAGAGTGGCGGAACTGGCAGACGCGCCAGACTTAGGATCTGGTGGGCAACCGTGCGGGTTCGAGTCCCGCCTCTCGCACCATGATCTCCCGAAGGGTAAGATGGGAAGGATACCTCGGTGGGAAACCGCGCGTCGTGCCACAAAGCATGACCGAGCAGAGCTGGAGGGACGATCCGCGTACAATCGTGGAGCGGTGCCTCCTCTTCGGGCTGGCCCCGGCGGATCAGATCGAAGCCGCGATCCTCGCTGGCTCCCACGCGGTGGCCGTGGCAGAGACGCTCGCGACTCGGTCGCGAAAACTGCGAGCCGTACTGATCATTCCTTCGCTGGGCCACATGCCCGCCGACCCGGCATCTCAGATCCGCGAAGCTCATTTCACGATGGTCTCCGCGCTCTCTGACTGTTCCGGCGCGACCTACCTGCATGACTTCGCCCTGGAGCTCATCGATTTTCTGCTGGACTTTGCTCCCGCGCCCGACCGCCTCTTTGTCTATCTAGACGATGCGGCGCCCTCCGTTCGGACAGCGCTCGACGATCTCCTGTGGTCTTCGAGTGAGCGGTTCTTTACCAACCCTCCCTCGTTCGACCGTCCACAACAGCAGCGCCTCCGGGCTTGGGCCGACTATCTCTTTCAGCACCAACGCTACTTTCACGCCTACCGGTTCTACCATTTCCTCCGCGCCTCGCTACCTCCGACGCTACTGGCCCCGTCCGCGCTGAAGTGCCTCCTCCAAATGGAATGCTTCGACCCAATCGCCGATTGGGTTCCCCACCTTTCCGCCTCTTCGGAAGAGCGAAGAAATATTCAGACAGATGTTGATCAGTCGCTGCGCGATTGTCAGCGGAAGCATGAGGCCACTTGGCAGGAAAACCTAAGCGCTCTGGCGCCGACCCACCCAGCGCTACACGCCCGTCTCCTCTCGTGGCAGCCGACTCGGCGACTCTTGGGCGCCGTGAGCGATGAGCCCTGGCTATTTCAGCTAGGTACGCCCCCTCCGCTGCTCCCGGCTTCCTATACTTTTCTGTTTCACGAGGATGGCGCGCATCTTCGGCTCGCCAATCCGCTCCCCAATCCCCGGTCGCAGCGGCAGCTCTTCGAGGTGCGCGACGCCTTTCATTCGGTGCTCATCCCCTCGCTCAAACCCTATGCGACCCTACTCAATACCGTCATTCATGCCCCGCTCCTCAGCGCCTACTACTGCTACACCGAGATCCAGCAGGCGATCTTCGTCGTCGAGCGCGACTTCGACTACTTTGCGGAGCTGCTCTTCTACGTCAAGCTGGCCCACCTCCTCGAGCAGCGGCGGATCTTCTTTTTTGTCGGGCCACAGGCACTCGATGAATTCGCCGAACAGCTGCGTGCGCAACCGATGCTACTCATTCCACCGTACTGTTTCGGCAGCGATCCCGAGGCGGAACAGCTCCTCCAACGAATCCGGGGCGAACGCATGGTTCATGCAGAAGAGCTCGCCCAATCGCTCGAGGTCCTCGGGGACGACCGCTTCAATCGCGAGCTTCCGGCACTCCTCTCGGGCCACGCTAGCCGCAAGCTGCGCGTTTGGATGAAGGTGATGGACTTTGATCAGTTCCTTCCCATTCATATGCGCGATGTCCAGCGCGGCTGGGAAGAGGCCGGTGCCGAAGTCTTTCTCTTTCACGAAGGTGCGGGCTGGGAGCGTGCTTCGCCGGAGGCGGAGCTGCAAACGATCGTCTCATTTCGCCCAGACCTCATTTTTTTGAACGACCACCTCCGGCCGAACTTGGCCTATCCCGTCCCGCCCCAGATACCGGTCGTCTGCTGGTTCCAGGACAACGAACCCCACCTTCGGGATCCAGCGATCGTGCGCCAGCTAGGCCCTCGCGATTTCACTTTTTGCACCACCCCCGATTTCGTGACCCTCTGCGATCGGCTCGGCTATCCGCACGCTCGTTTGCTGGCGATGGGGGCCAATCCCGCGCTCCATCGCCCGCGACCAGAGCTACCACCGCCTGCCGACGAAGTGGCCTTCATCAACCAGATGGTGCCGCGAACCGATGAGCATGGCTACCCCGGGCTGACCGCGTTTCTCTACCGCGTTTTGGCCGAGCGTGGAGTGACCCTCCAGGATCCGGAGCGACTTCAGCAGCTCGTCCGAGAGGGGACCGCGCAGCTCGGACTGCACGTTGCTGAAGAGCACCGCGATGCCCTGCTGCAACACGCCATTCTGATCGAGCGACAGGTCTACTACCAGGAGGTGGTGCGCTGGCTGATCGCAGCCGACGTTCCGCTCGCGCTTTACGGACGGGATTGGGACCGCTGGCCCGAATTTGCGCGATTCGCACGCGGCGAGGTGCGTCAGGGCGAACCGGCCGCCTGCACCTATCCGCGCAGCAAGGTGCTGATGCATGTCAATACCAACATGAACCTGCACCAGCGAGTCTTCGAAGGCATCGCCTCGGGAGCCTTCCTTGCGGTGCGTTCGCTGCCCAGTGATGGCATTTCGGGTGGCCTTGCCGACCACTTCCGCCTCGGCCAAGAGCTGACCCTCTTTTCCTCGCGTGAGGAGCTCCTCGACCTCGTCGGGCGCGCGTTCCGGGACGAGGCCTGGCGCCAGCAGCGAATTTGGGCGGGGCGGCAGCGAGTCTTGGCAGAACACACCTACGCCGCTCGGATGCGGACCATCCTCTCGGAGATCGTCCGCGCCATCGCACCATGATTCCTGCCGAACAGCGCCGTACTGCCCTGGCGCGCCAGGTGGGCAGTCTGGCCCTCAGCCATGCCACCGCCCATCGCCCGCTCCTGCTCCGCGCGATCGGCTGGCACAACCGCTTGAGCCGTCTCGGCATCCATCTGCCGCTCTTTCTGACCCACGATCTCGGGCTGCTCCTGACCACGCCAGCAAGTTCCGGAGCCACCATCGGTCCTCGGCCGCTGCTACGCGAACTGGCCTTGGGCGCCGACCCCTTGCTCCTTCTCCAACAGTATCAGCAGCTCCTCGAGCTGCTCGCCTCTTCCGAAGTGATCGAGCGCGCAGCCACCTGGAGAATGCGCGACGAGCTCGTGGTGGTGCTGTTGGCCCGGGTGTTGGGCGATTCTTTTCAACGCTGGCCAGATCCGGCCAAGGCCGTCGGCCAGGGCGAACTGCCGCCGGATCCGCTGCTCTATCAGGACCTCGACCTCCTCCAGCACTTCCGCGATTTTGACCCGGCCCCGTTCTGGGATCTCCTGCGCTTTCTCTTCGCGCACCAGATGCAGATCTACACTTCGCTCGAACAGATCGATCTCGATACTCTTCGTCTGCTCGGCGCGCTCTCTCCCACCAGCAACTCCCCAGGCTCCGGACTGGATCTCGTGGATTTCTACAATGCCTTCCGGCACACCGATACTCAAGACATCGTCGACTTTTCCCTCGAGCTCTTGCCTTCCGTCCTCGAAACCAAGCGGGCGTTGGGCGTGCAGACCTTTGCCGTCGATGGCTACGCTTCGATCGAGCGGCGGGGCGCCATCGATTCTCTGCTGCTCACCGAGTTCGCTCATGAAGAAGAGCTATTCGAACACCGCGTGGCGCAGAACGAGCTGTTCTATTACGGCAGGGAAAAGGAGCCGGATCCGCAGCGGCGTCTGCAATACCTGCTCATCGATAGCTCCTCCTCCATGCGCGGCGTACGACAGGTCTTTGGGCGCGGGCTGGCGCTGGCCCTCTCCAAGAAGCTGCTGCTGGGTGGAAACGAGGTGTGGCTCCGATTTTTCGATTCTCGCCTCCATGAGCTCCAGGCCGTCACAGCCGCGGACGCAGTCGCCCCCTACCTGCTCTCCTTTCGCTCCGAGCGAGGCCGCAACTACGGACGCGTTTTCCATCAGTTTGCGTCCGAGCTCAGCCGGCTACGGACGGAGGAACACCGTCAGGTGGTGGTCTACCTCATCACCCATGGCGAGTGCCACCTGCCGACTGAATTGGTGGAGCAGATGGCGCGCGACGCTTTTCTCCGTGGGATCTTCATCCTCCCCTCTTCCCCTCTGACACTCGACTACCTGGGCGCTCTCGACCGCTACCAGGTGGTGGACCGAGCTGCGTTGGCCTCACGGCAGGAGCGACGCGACCGCGCGCTCTCCATCCTCCGTGAAGCAGGCGACTGATGCTGCCCATTTCTCATGGTGAGCTGTTTGCCGAGGCCACCGCCCATCTTCATGACGGGAGACCGGCGGCTGCCGAGCCCCTCCTCAGCCAACTTCTAAGCCAGGCGAATGCGCCACCGCCGAACTACTTGGCTTGGATCGAGGCGTCCCTCGAATGCTATCGCCGCCTCGGAAAATCCCGCCACGCCGGCTACCTGCTGCTCTTTCTGGGCCGCTTTGCAGAAGCACGAACGGTCTTTGCTACCGCAGAGAATGGCCACTTCGAGGTCGCGCGCTGCTTTGATCTCGAGGCATACCGCCGCACCAGCAGCGACCGCGCTCCGCTGTGGGTGCAGGCGGCACGCGGTTACCGCGAAGCCCACCGTCCGGTCCATGCCGCCCTCGCCTTTGCTGCGGCCGGCGCGCACTCGGAGGCGCGCCGCTCCTGGCGGGAAGTGCTCCAGCACCCTGCCCTTCGTGGACGCCCCTATGAACAGGCACTCACACTATTCAATCTCGGGCGCTGCCACCTGGAAGAGCTCGAGAGCCTCGACGACGGACGTCGCCACCTTGTGCGTGCTCAGCAACTGCTCGAGGAGGTGGCCCATGACTTCGAGGCGCGCGGCGAGCGCGAGCGCGCCTACGACTGCTTCGCGATTCTGCTCCAGCTCGGCAAAGAGTCAGGCTCGTTCGAAAATCTCGCCGAGGGCTATCTCAACTGCATCCGGATTTTCAAGCAGGATCACCTCAAGTACTACGCTCTGCAGTACTACGAGGATTTTCTGCGGCTGGCCCTCGAACGGGAGGAGTTCCACGCAGCCGCCTCGATCTGCCGAGAGGCGGCCGACTACGCGCAGCGCGTGGGATTGCCATTCGATCGCAACTACCTGACCCGCGCGGGGGAGATCTGGAGCCGCGCCGCGGAGGCCAATGAGCGCAGCGGCGGACCGATCGAGCTGACCGAGAACGCCCTCCTAGCGGCGGTGGAGAGCTTGAATTCGCTGGGCGATTTTGTGCGGATTCGCGACACCTACCAGCAGCTGAGCCGTCTGCCGCTGCTGGAAAAGAGGCGGCAGCGCTATCGGACCATCGCCGCCCGATACGCGTCGCTCTCTTCTCCCCCGGGCGAGCTGCCTGCACTTCCCGAGCAGCTCCGACAACGGCACGCCTATCCGGCGATCTGGGAGCTCGATCTCGTTGAATGGGAGCTCGATGGCGACTGCGTACTGGTCGCGAGTGCCATCCTCGCCAACGAGCGCTATGCCGATCTGATTCGACGGCGCGCCCTGTATCTCGTCCTTCGGCAGCTGGATGCCAATCAAGAACAGCCGCTCACCGAACAGGCGCTCGCGCTGGGGGAGCTGCAGGCCTATCCCGCACTGCGTCCTCTCGAGCGACTTTTCGAAACGGGAAAGGCACCCGTTCGCCGAAGTGTCATGCTGGCGCTTGGCCACCTCTACTTCAAGCGCTCTTTGCGGCTGGTGAACCGCGGCCTCGGCGATGAGGCGCCCGAAGTGCAGGAGGCGGCTCTCGCTGCCGTGCGGAAGCTCTTCTTCCCTCATGCCTTCGATCCGCTCACGAGGATTTTTCGCGAAGCCACCGATCTCCGAGTCAAGACGGCGGTGCTGGAATCCCTGGGTCGGATGCGAACGCTCGAGGCGGGTGAGTTTCTGATCGAAGTCCTGCGCTTGGAACCCGACCCCATCGGGCGGATCGCACAAAGGCAGCTGCTTCAGTTCGGCCTTCCAGAACTCCTGCCGATCGCACGGCAGCATCTCGAGCTGGCGGTAGGGATCACCGCCGATCGCCTGCGCGAAATATTGGGTATCCCGGTGCCTGTTCCCTCTCCCAGCACCCGCGCAGAATGAGGTACTATCCTCCGCATGAACCGCCTGGCTGCTGTCCTGATTCTGTTGGCGGGTTGCCGACAGCCGACCGAGATCGTCCTCCGCCTTGCAGCGATGGGCACGCCGCCCTCGCAGGTGAACGTGCGTCTCCATCGTTCCGTTCCCTTCTCCGATAACGCTGCCACACCCTCTTTTGTGGTCTCCGCGCTCGACGGTGCCGATCTCCTGTTGACCGTGACCCCGCAAGGCCCGGAAACCGCGCTCTCCCTGCTCCCCACACCAGGAAAGCCGCTCGATCTAGTGATCACCGTCCGCGCGCCGGGCTTTCTCGTCATGCCCGCCGAACCACAGATGGTGAGCTTCAGCGAGGGCAGTTCGATCGAGCGCCGGTTTGAGGTGATGCCTCTACCTCCCGATGCGGGGGTGGCCGACGGTGCCAAAGATAGCGGAACGAAGGGTTAACGCGGTGCTCGGGCACATTGATCGCGGCTTACGTCCTCCTTCGGCCTCGTCACATACGAAAAGTATGCTCCTTGGCCTCGGTCCGGGCGCGCTCGCGCTGAACGCGCCCGAGCACCGCTTCTTATCAATCCGAGTGAGCACCGCTAGACCTACCTGAGCTGGACCACCGATCCCGTCGGTGGTCCGGTGGTGCCCAGAGCCACGCCCAACACCACCGCCAGTGCCACCGCTGCGACAGCTCCCGCTCCCCCGACCACTGGCCACAGCCATCGTCGCTGGGGTGTAGGAGGTGCGGCGGACGGTGCGTTACTAGAGACCGCCGGTACGAGCGGAACCGCCTCAACGTAGGGCACTACGCTCCCCGGCGCATAGAGGGTAGCTACCTCCTCTTTGATGGCGGCCATCCGTTTCTGAAGTTTGCCGCTGGTCAACCGAAGCATGGCTTTTCCACCGTTGCGATGTGGATCTCGTGGCACTCGACTGCAGCCCACGATGGTGGTCTGGCCGGCGAGGCGAAGAG
The DNA here is from genome assembly GCA_023248875.1 of Myxococcales bacterium. Taxonomy (GTDB): domain Bacteria; phylum Myxococcota_A; class Polyangia; order Palsa-1104; family SHYY01; genus JAHFDT01. The sequence continues at coordinate 10,627 of JAHFDT010000045.1, forward strand.
TCAAGAGCAGGACCTCATCCACCCTCCCCGCGGTCGCCAGCTTCTGCCCACACTCGGGGCTCTCTTCGCAACCCTCAGGAATCGCATTTCCTTCGATGCGTCCACGCATCGAAGGGCCCGCGATCGCCTCCCCGGCGATCCGTTCAGCCACTTCCGCGGCGATATCGTAGGCCACCGCGTCGGCCTCCTCTTCGCTGAGGCCCTCCTGTGTCAGGTTGATCACTCCGACGCGCGGAGCAGCGACGGCATCGACCCCCCAGAGCAGATTCGTCAGCAGTACAGTTCGCCACATGGCTCGAACGATCGCCCGTTTTTCACATCCGATCAAGTCGGTCGCGCCAGCAAGGATCGTCTTAGCTGTTCATCCGGTTAGCCAACGTCGATCGGACGTCCTCCATCATCGCCTTCAGCCGATGCTCGTTGGTATGATCCGCCAGCACCCGCCGCCGCCCTGCCTGAATCATCTGCTGTCGCCACACCTCATCGCGAAACGCACGCTCCGCCAGAACGACCAGCTCCTCCTGCGAGGAAAAAACCAGCACCTCCCGGCCTATCTCGAGATAGTCGCCCAGCCCCCCGGGCTGGCGGTCGCTCGCCAGCGAACGCACTGCAAGCAGCGCCCCCGCCGCGATCCCTTCGAAGATCCGCTGGTGGAGATTGACATTGATGTTGACGTGCAAGAGGACCTTGCCGCTCTGGTAAGCCTGCCGCGCCGGTGCGCCAAACGGCACCTCGCCACGCGCCAAAGCGGCGAACTCGGGCCAGTGCTCCCAACCCCGTCCATACAGCGCCACCGGCACCTTTCCCGCGATGAGCCAGCGCACCACCTCCTGGTAGTGCACCTGACGTTCGAGCAGGATGAGCTCTTCGACCACCCGTGGGAGCGCCGGCTCTTCGAAGGCCAGCCGCAGTGTCGCGATCCCCTCGCGAGCCAATGCACTCAGCCGCTCATAATTCTGAAAGGTCACCCCCCGCTCTCGTAGGGCACGCGCTGACCAGTCTACCAGCCCGGGAAAACCGCGGATCTCGCGCGGGGGTGCCATCTGCGTCACCAGCACCACCTCATCGCGAGGGGGTCCCAAGCTGGGATCGGGCCGGTGCAGATCGGGATCGACGCCGACGGGAAGCTGTTTTACGCGCGGGTAGCCGAGCTCCTGGCAGACCTGGACAAAGCCGATACAGGTTGCGTAGGTGAAGTCGTAGTCGCCGAGCTCCCGAATGCACTCGGGGTCGCGCAACCGGGCGATATCGTCCTGGAACCAACAGAGGACGGGGATCTCGGATGGGATGGCGTAGGGCAAGTGGGTCCGCAGCTCATCGTTGAGGAGCACCAGATCGGGGCGAAAGGCCACCAAGCTGGCCAGCTCCGCTTCGGGCGACATCCGGTCGCAGCCATCCTGCTCATGGTGCAGACAAACCTCCGCGCCGATCCCCTCGAACGCCCGCTGGAGCGCGCGCTGGTAGACGGGGTTCGCCTGATCGAAGTCGGTGACCTTGAGCCAGACGCGGAGCGGCCGCTGCCCTCGCCCCGATAGCACCTCGAGCAACTCACGGTTACGATCCGCAGCCCAGCCGGAGAGGAGCTCCTCCTGCAGCGCCTCTGCGTGGATCACGCGCTGCTTCTGCACGGTCACCAGCCGCGCCCGCAGCGCGGCATCGACGTGTAGCTGCAGACGAGGGAGTAGACGCATCGGCCGAGCGAGCAGATAGTCCGCGAGATCTTCTGCGGCGCGCTCTCCCACAAACAGAAGGACGCGCGCTTGTGAAAGAATCGGTTCCAGAGGGAGGGTCCGCATCAACTCGCGCAGACGCTCCGGATCTTGTTCCACGACATACACCGTCTGGAGGATCTCGAGATGAAAGTAGTAGGGGCATAGGCGCGGCACATTGATCAGGAAGTTGAGGAGGGTAGAATAGGGCGCGACCGTACCGACGAGCAGCGCATGGGTCGCCGCTTCGATCCAACGAAAATGGGTGGCAGGGACGATCGGTAGATTGCTCGCTACCAGGCGATCGCCCTCCAGATGAAAGTGAATCGCGTAGTCCGTCGCTTGGAGGTAGGGAAAGCTGCCGAACTGCACCATCCAGGGTACGTCCGACAGCCATGCGGTATAGCTGGAATCCCTGGCGGGCGTCTCGACGATCGCCCGGTGGACCGCCGGCCGATGGGCTTTCAGCGTCTCCAGGTTCTTCTGAAAGAGGGATTCCGCTTCAGCCTCATGGCTCTCAAGGGAGCTTCGCGTCGCCGCCTCCAGTTCGGCGCGTTGCTGCGACCCTGCCTTCATGGACGGAATCCACTCGAGCAGCAGCCGAAAGCAGCGTAGCTGCGCCAGACACTCCACCGCCCACGACGCCAACCGCTCGGGGCCCAAAAGAGTCCGCAGGCGATAGCAAAACTGCAGTGCATGGAAGTGCTGCCGCTGCGCCATGAGCGTATCGGTCCATTGCAAGAGGCGCATAGCGACGCCGCGCGACTCCACCGGCCGCGCCAGAAACCGCGTGCTGTAGCCCCAAAGGAGATCGTCGATCACCGCTTGCTGCTCCTCGTGCCAAGCATCGAGCGATTCGCCGATCGCCCAAGCGGGCAGCGCGAAAACACGTTCGAGACCAGCCCCTCGCTGTAGGAATTCGACCAGCTCCAGATAGAGCGCGCGATTGTAGCCCTCCTCAGAAATCGGATGGCTCACGACGGCGATCTCGATCCCCTGCCCACAAAGACGGTCGAGACTCTCCCGGGGCGCTGGATCGTTCTCCTGTTCGAGCTCCTGTTCAGGCAGGACCAGAAAGATCCTGCGCAGCGAGGGTGCGCGATGCAGCAGCGGATCGGCCAGCGCCAGAGAGCGATGCCCCACCAGAACCGTGCTCTCCACCTCATGAGGAAACACGCGCCCCAGATCGAAGCCACACTGGATCACTGCCTCCGGATCCGATCTCCAATCGGAGAGCCACTCCCGCCGCACGGCCGGTGGATCTCCATGCAGGCCATCCCAGTTCAGCATCGCCATGGGTTAGGGCCCGCGAATGAATAAGTTGATCGCCTCTCGGTCCCGAGGCGCCCGGCTGGCAAGGCGAGAGGAGGGCGAATACCGGTGGTATTTAACCGACGAGCAACGCAGCCAGCCGGGATACATCGGGGGCGATAGGCGATCAACTTATTCATTCGCGGGCCCTTAGCCCCAACCGGCGGCGAAACGATCGCATGACCTCCTTCATGGAGGTAAACCGCATCCCAGACGCCCGCGCAAACTTGGTTCCATCGAGATAGGTTCGTAGCGGCCGCGGATCGGCGAAATGAAACTCCTCTTGCGCAAGCGATCGGATCTCGATCCGACGTTCCATTCCAAATTCGATCAAGAATTGCCGGGCCAACTCTTCGCGGTAGAAAAATTCAGAATTGGTGACATTGAAAACCCCGCTGAGGTTCCGCTCTGCGGCGACGAGGGTGGCGCGCGCGACATCATCCACGAAGGTCGGCGAAAAGAGATTGCCGGCGATCACCTGGATCGGCTCGCCCCTCTGCATCGCGCGGTACCAATCGGCAAACGCATTCCGCCCCGCCGGCTCATCGCCGAAGAGTTTTTCAAGCCGCATGATGCAGGCCGAAGGCATCTCCCGCTCGAGCACCTCTTCGACCCGCGCCTTCTGGCGACCATACTCGGTGGTCGGAGCCCGGGGCGCCGCCTCGTCGTAGTAGCCCTGGGTACCGGCATAGATCGCGCTGGTGGAAAAAAAGACGATCTTGGCACCGAGCGCGTAGGCTTCGCGCAGCACCCGGAGGGTCGAGTCGACGTTGATGCGGTGGCTCAGCTCCTTTTCCAGGAGGCAACGGTCCATCGCCGTGAGCGCGGCGCAGCAGACGACGATCGGCGGCTCATCGCCCACGAAAAACCGTCCCAACTTGGCCGCCAGCGAATCGGTCTCCAGCTGAAACAGAACTTCGCCCCCGTCGCGACGGGTGCCGAGGACTTCGTGACCGGCAGCGCGTGCCACAGCCACGATCCGTGGCCCCACAAAACCGGTCGCCCCCAGCACGAGGATCTTCATCGTTGTAGCTGCTCGGCCAGCTCCGATGGCCACTCTAAAAGATACTTGGTCGGCGGATGGATGTACTGAAGCTCGGCGATGCGCGCAGGGAGAGCCGCGAGCGATTCGAGCTGGACCAGCCCCCCATCCGCCTTGACCCGCAACCAGTTCGGCCCGATGGCGGCGATCTTACCGTGCTCCATATCCGCCACTTCGGGGCCGCCCGCGATGATCTCGGCGCGCCCGATCTTGATGAGCTGTTTTTCCACTAGCAGATTGGCGCCCGGATAGGGTGGCGCAAAGGAGCGCACTGTACGAACGATCGCCTCGGCGCTCATGCGAAAATCGAGCGTCACATCGTGGGGTGTTCGCTTGCGCCAATAGTTGGCTCGCTCCTCGGCCTGTGCAATCCCCGGGAGCGGACCGGCCTTCAGCTTCTGACACAGCTCCCGCATGCCGCGATAGCCCGCCCCCTCCAGCGCATCTGCCGCCGCTCCGATCGGTTGCGCGGGATCCAGGCGATAGGGCACAGACAGCAGCAGCTTGCCGGTATCGATGCCCTCGTCCATCTCGAAGAAGCTGACCTTCGACTGTTCAAAACCCAGCACGATCAGCCAGTGGAGTGAATGGCGCCCGCGATGCCTCGGCACCTCGGCCGGGTGAGTGCCGATGACGCCAAGGCGGGCGCTCTGCAAAGCCTCGCGCTTGAGAATCTTCGGCCACGAGACGAACAGATAGTCGGCCGCTTGGCGGCGCAACCACTCCACCGAGTCCGGCGAATTGATCTCGTCGAGCTCTTGGTAGACCACCTCCCAAACGCGCGCGTAGCTGCCGAAATCGGCCGAATTGTGGGGGCGGGCAGCCTGAGACATCGACCCCAGCGCCACCAGCGTTTCGCCGGAATCGACGATGGCACGCGCACATTCGAGTGCGAATCGACTGGTTCCGAGAACGACGAACCTCATGGCGAAAACTGGTGCAGGCACGCGATCACCCGCCGCACATCGTCGATCGACTGCCCGGGCCCGGACGGCAACATCATGCCCTCACGGCCAAACACTCGCGACGCCGAAAACTCCCCCTGCGGCCCGAGGTGCGGCGAACGGTCGAGATTGGGATGATAGCGGCGCGCTTGGATGCCGTGGCCGGCAAGATGGTCGATCAGCCGCTGCCGATCGGCGCACAGCACCTCTACCCACAGCGGTAGCTCGCCCGCTTCGGTGGCGATGGGGATCGGTCGAAGAAATCGCAACTCCGAAAACGCGGCCGAATACTCTCGATACACGGCCTCCACGCTGGCCTGGTGCTGCGGAACACGCCCGAGTTGTACCCGCCCCATCGCCGCCTGAAAATCGGTGAATTTGAAATTGAAGCCGAAGCGGTCGAAGCGCTCGTTCAGGACATCTTCGACACCATGGTTGCGGACGAGACGCAGCCTGTCGTTAAGCTCTCTCGAGCGCGTGACCACCATGCCCCCCTGACCGGTGGTGATAAACTTGGTGATTCCGAGCGAATAGATCCCGAGATCCCCATCGGTACCGAGAACCGCTCCACCCCGACGGGAAAAGAGCGCCTGGGCTGCATCTTCGAGCACCGCAAGGCCATGTTGTCGCGCTAAACCGATCAGCGCCTCCATCGGTGCGGCACGGCCGCCGAGATGAACCGGCACGATCAACTTCGTGCGTGGCGTGAGGGCGGCTGCCACCCGCTCCGGGTCGATTACCGGCCGATCCGGCAGGGTATCGACCAGCACCACCCGCGCTCCCAGCATGCGCGCCGCGTGCGCCGTCGCAATGAAGGTCTGATTGGGAACGATCACCTCATCGCCCGCCTCGATCCCGAGGGCGATCATCCCCATCAGCAGCGCCATGCTGCCGCTGGTGGTCGCTACCGCGTAGGGGACACCGAGAGCGGCGGCGAATTCCTGTTCAAACTGCTCGGTGACCCGCCCCTGAGTGACCTGCTCTTGGGCGAGCGCCCGGTCCACCGCCGCACGCTCTTCCGGACCAAGATGGGTTCGCCACCACGCGATAGAGTGCATTTTCCGAGGAGAAACCTTGGGGCAAGTATACGACCTGAAAATCGAGCTGTAAAGTTCGCTGTCCTGGAAAAACACTCATGGCTTTTGCCAGTCTGCAGCGCCAGCGAGCAGCGCGAAGCACTGTTTCACCGGATCAAAATGGGCCTGGCCACCGCGCTAGCCGGCCAGGAAAGTCGCCCCCAAGCCGTTAAAATGATCGATTATTTTCGATCAATTTCTGACATCTCGGCCATTACCTCAATGAGCGAATCATTGGCGAGGAGATCGGCCATGGCCCGGAACAACCCCGTTGGAATAGTGATCGCCGCTTCGTTTGCGCTGGCCGCATGCGGTGGCGAGCTGGCGGTGGAAGAGGCCGGCGAAGCGGCGCTCAAGCAGGTGTGCAGCGGTGTGCTGCGCGACCTTTCGAGCGATTCAAGCAACTGCGGTAGCTGCGGCCACGGCTGTCTTGGCGGCACCTGCAAGCAGGGCAGTTGCCAACCCGTCACACTGGCGACCCCCAAAGCCCCCCATTCGATCGCAACCGATGACAGCTTTGTCTATTACGTGAACCAAGATCGCCTCGACGGACCGATGAACTTTTCCCTGTGGCGCGTGCCGATAGGCGGAGGGGCGCCCGCTTTGATCCGGAACAAGCTCGACACCGTCTATGGGTTTGTGGTCGATGCCAACTACTTCTACCTCAATTTGGAGGGCCCCCACGAAAATTACTACAATTCAAACGATCAGCTCATTCGCAAGATGACCAAGTCGGGTGAATTCTACCAAGACCTCGCGATGTACTGGAATTGGATTGGTTCCCGAATATATCTCGATAGTGCTGGGAAGCTCCACTACAAGGTGCGGCAGACCCCTACAGAATTGAACTTTTACGAGATGCATACAGTCGACACCCCCTCGCCGCTGAACCCGCTGTTCTCGGCGTCGCAGGGAAGCTATTGGGAGGGGTACAACCACCTATTCCCCGATGGGGACTTCGTTTACAACGGCTCTTCCTACTGCTGGGTGGGTGCTGGGCCCCACCGCATCTCCTGCTGGTCCGGTGGCGTCAGGCACGAGCGCACCTTCAATGCCAACGCCAACCCGCTGCTAGATACAAAGATGGTCGCGAATGCCACGCAAATCTTGTGGGTCGAACGGGATGGGATCTACTGGGTACCCCCGACGGTGAATCAGGCTCCGATCCGGGTCTATTCGTACCAGTACTACAACGGCCATTTCATCACGGCGCTCGCGATCGACGATAAATACCTCTACTGGGCCGAGAATATCGAGCAATGGAAAGCGAAGAACCCGTCGGCGATTCGCAGGCTCAGTCTGAAGGGGGGCTCACCCAGCACTTTGGCGAGCTTCGATAACGAGACGATCGACCATATCGTCACCGACGCCAAGGCGCTCTATCTGTCCGGGCAAAAGATCTGGAAGCTGGCCAAGTAGAGCGGGCGGCCAGCTCTCCATCGAAAGGAAAACCCAATGCGCACTCTCGTGGTTCTGTTTTTTCTGGAGTCATGCTCGCGGTAGCACCCGCTTCAGCCCAGTGTCCGTGAGAGTTCTCCAAGCGCCTCCTCGCGGTCCACTCCAGCCCCAACCAAGGGTGAGCTACCCACCCGCGTCGGTGCGATGCGCAGGGCTCCGCACTGCCCGTGGCCTCCGCGCCGTCGGACGGAGGCATGCGGTCTAATCGATCAACTTGAAAGGCTCGCCGCCGTTGCGCAGATCCACCTGGGTGATGAAGGAGCGGCGTAGATAGCCATCGGTGAACTGGCGGGCGGGACGATCTTCAATGGCTTCGAGCGATCCCCGAGGAAAGCCAGCCAACGGCGAACGCGACCGCGCTACCAGGGTGATACGTACACTGTCGATGTGGCGCGGGTCGCAGCTGCCCACCACGTCGGTCGAGTTGCAAATGGTGCCATTGTGTAGCAGGAGCGCAATCTGGAGGTCTTCGACCCCATCCGCCAGAACCTTCCAGTCGGGAGCCGCCCCGGGACGGGTATAGGAGGCCATGAGGCGCGGACCCCGGGGATCGCTCAGATCGACGCGAAACAACTTCGAATGGTCGCGGCGATAGACCGGCCCCATATTGTTGGCGAAGCAGGGATCGGAGAGCCCGGGCGGGTTGAACGCATTGTTCGCGTGTTCAATGAGCGTGGGTACCGGAGTAAGCCCCGGGGCCGGGGAAAACCCGGTGGCCTTCCGCACGCATGAGCCGATCCTCCCCGTGATGAAGCTGGCGGCGTAGAAGAGCTGCTCGGGATCGTTGAACCCCCGCCCATCGCGCACGCAAAGGCTGATCACGGCCGCACTCGGGCAAGGATTCAGGTTGAGGGTCCCATCGGCCAGCCATTCCGTCATCGCGGCGACTGGCGCCGCCAGACCCGCTGGCGTTTCACCGTCGAGCGAGACGATTCGCAACCAGTCGGGGTCGTCATCGACATCGCCCACAGCCGTATCGGTATAGGGGGTGGGGCCCTCGGGATTGGCATCGAGGTTTCCCGCCGGGTACACGTTGTGATTGGAAAACTGCACCGGGTAGTAACAGCTGGTGGTTACGCCGGTAAACTTGCTGGGGCAGTTGGTGTTCATGACTGACTGGTGCTGGATCTGCAGCGTCCCACCGAATAGCCCGTTGCCCGCGCCGCGGATGGCCTGCGCCAGCACCTGTGCGGCCACGCGCAGCGTCTGCTGCACTTCCGCCAACTGGGTATGGCGCACGTTCTGCCGCTGAAAGGAGGTATGGAGGGTGAGCGCGCCCGCTACGATCAACGTGCTGATCGAGAGTGACACCATCATCTCGACCAAAGTAAAGCCGCGCTTCATGGCGAATAGAGCATGGCCTTGAGGGTGACGTGGTGGCGGTAAGGGGTGATCGGCTGATCATCGTCATTCCAGCCGATGGATACTTGGGCCAGCATCGTGTTTCGCATCGTCGGTGGCGCAGAAACCGAGGAGATCGTCGTATCCAGGGCATACTGCTGGCCAGTGCTATCCCGAGCGGCAGGTAACGTCGAGAAGGCGCAGCGATCCGCGGTAGCGGCCACGCCGAGCAGCTGGCGGCAGAGCGTTTCGCACTGGGGCCAGGAGGCGGCCGGAGTGGCTGCCAGACAGGAAAAAATCACCTTGGGGGGGGCGGCCCGCATGTTCTCCAGGATCTGCTGCGCCCGCTGCTGGGCCTCAGAGAGGCGGTGGGCCGTCGAGGAGCCGGCGCCGCTGGCGGTGACAATTCGGGTCAGCATCAGCAGGCTGATCCCCACGGTGGTCAGCGATAGGATCACCTCGACCAAGGAAAACCCGCGCGCCCGGTTTTTCATGTGTCCCTCATTTTTCGAGCCAGTTGTCGGTCATGAGCTGGGTCGAAAAGGTGATCGGCCCTTTGGGCGAACTGTTCCAGGTCGGTTTACCAAAAACGTGGCTGGCGCCGTTCTGGGCATTGACGAACAGATGGCCGTCGACGGCGGTGATCCCGCCGACCGCGTTGCCACCGGGCACGTCGGACGCGACAAAGCCGAGCGGCGGGTTGCCGTAGAAGGTATAGGCCAAGACCCTGCCGGGAGTCGTCGTATCGCTGGCGCAGAGCTCGCGCTTCTGGCCGACCGCAGTCGCGAGATAGATGGTGTCGCCCGTCACCACCGGAGCGGCCCACAGCTTGTGCGTCACTGTAGACTCAGGCGGCGACGGAAGACGATTCTTGAAGTACTCGGGTCCGGCCGAGGTGCACACGCCGAGACGGTTGACATCGACAAACTCGTAGAAGTTGTAGCTGCTGGCGATCGGATCGTCGAGCAGCGGGTGGTCGGCACCGCCAAAGAACAGGCGCACCCCCTGAAGCTCCGAATTGGCGAGCCCCACGGGGGACTGTAGCGCGGCGATCGGTGCAAAGATGGGGTCGCTCACAACCGCGACCACACACGCCGTCATGGTGGTCGTGTCCACCTTGAAGAGGCGCCCATACATATTCCCGCTCAGGTCCACCGCTGCGTCGGCCGCGTAGGCACGATCGATGCGGCCATCGCCATCGCTATCGATGAGCACCGGGCTGCCGGAAAGGCCATAGCCTCGGTCGGGGCTAGCCCCGTTATTGAGCTTGATCTTGTTGACGGTCGTCCCGCTGGCAAGGTCGACGAAATAGAGGTATTCGTCGCGCAACGTCTTGGACAGGCCGGTACCGACCACCATCTCCCAGCGCCGCCCGGAGTTGGTCTCGATCGGGCCGGCCGTCGGCGCCCGATCGGTGCCGTTGAAGTCCAGCTCATTCTCAGCGGCCGACGGCCAATCCTCGGCCCACAGCGGCTTGGGATTGTTTTCGTCGGTCACATTGATGGCGGTGACAAACGGATGGGCGCGGGTCTCAGAGGCCAGCACGAGGGTCTGGAAATTACCATTCACGTAGCCATCGAGCAACGTGATGCCGCTATCCATCGATGCCTGCTGGCCCGCCACCGGCTCATAGCCGGCCACCTCTGCCGGCCAGTCCTTGAGCTTGGACAGCTGCGCTCTCGGCACCCAAGCCCACACTTCGGCTCCGGTGCCATAAAGAGCATCCCACCACTTGGGCTGATAAAAGGCGCCACGCGCTCCCGTATTGGGATCGAAATGGCCGGCATCGAACGCGTGGATCATGCCGTCGCGCGCTCCCGCCAGTAGCAGCGAACTCCGGCGCTTGTGCGCTGCAACAAAAGCCGAGTAGGCCTGTTTCTCTATTTCCGGAATGGCAAAACCTGACCACCAGGGATCGTCCGGCGGTGGCGCAATGAAGGCCATGGTCCCCTCGAGGCTGGCGCCCAGTTTCCACTCCCGCTCCTGATTTTTCGACGTGCCATCGAGGTAGCCGCGCGTCCACTCGATCAGCCACTGGGCATCGTAGTCGTCCACCAGGCCCGAGTTGTTGAAGTCGTACACCAACGTTCCATTATGGGGCAGGCTATTGGGCCACCTGGCGTTGCGAACCGAGGGGGGCAGCACCGCGCCATCGAGCGTGGGATCGGGAATCGAAGTGAGGGCAACGGCATTCCCACCGCCAAGGTTGGTGAAAACCCGTCGAGCATTCGGAGGGGTGAATAGTGCCAGGGTCGTGCCCGCATCGTAGTTCCAGGCGTAGACCGGCCCGCTCTGGGTGAAGTCCTGGTAGGTACTCGGATCGTAGAGCAGCAGCAGCTCTACCTTGCCACGGAAGCCCTTGGCAGTATGGACGGTCGAGGGCGTTTCATAACGCGCGCGCGCCATCACGTTGGCCATCGGCAAAGGGTCTACCGACTGGTAGGTGCCGTGGCGCACCGCACGGTAGCCCCACTGGAAGGGGTTGGGCGCGGTGGCGGTGAGGGTGGGAGTACAGCCGGGGACGGTGGTATTGAAATAGGTCCACCAGTTGAGCTGGCGGGAAAAGAGGTTGTGGCTGAAGAGGTCGATGATCCCCGAATTTCCTCGCCTGGGATCGACGCTCTGCGGAAAGGTGAGTGGCCACCAAGTACCATCGAGCTGGTACCAGAACGGGATGTTATTGTTGGCATCGACGCTGATAGGCGAATTGCCGGAGGGCGCCGGACAGGGCAGATCGAAGCGTCCTGTAGCCGAAAACTGAAGTTCCGTGACCCATGCATCTACGTTGAACGGCCCATCGGGCAGGGAATAGACATAGCCCCACATCGCGCTGGGATCGAGCTGCGCGTCGCCGTTATTGATATTGACGGCCCATGACCAAGAAAAATCCGACCAGCTAAATCCCGACGGGTAGGTGGACCGGTTGAGCTCATCGATGCAGGCCGACTGTGCGCCGACACGACGGGCGATCAGCAGCACGAGCACCAGCCACAATCGCCGGCTCATAGCGTCCCCAGTTGCGTGGTGTCGACCACCGCGGAGAGCGCCTCACCGGTGCGCTGTCCGGTCGCCCCGCCGCCATACATGCCGCCCGATTGGGCATAGTCGTGCGACATCGAACGGCCGGGGCGGTAGGGCCCCACATCGGCACTCAGGCGCACCGTGGTCCCATCCGGGGCATAGCCCACCGCTTCGATGGTGACGAAGGGATCATGGTTTTCGACCTGGCCGCAGGGCGCAGGTGCGACGCAATTGGCGCTGAAATAGCCCGAATCGAGCCGATTGTTGTGGATGCAGACGCGAAAGTGGGTATCGCCGTTCGTGATCACATCGTAGTCGATCGGCCGAGGATC
>JAHFDT010000230.1 GCA_023248875.1 Myxococcales bacterium
CACCAGGCCAAGCCGGCTGCCAAGCGGGAGAAGAGCATCGCCAAGGTCGCACCGCCCGCGGCGAAACCGGCGCCGGCGGTCAAACCGGCGCCAGCCGCGGCCAAGCCCGCTGGACCCGCCAAGGCTGCTCCGGCCGCCAAACCCGCCAAGCCCAAAGGGGGCGACTGGGTCGATCCATTCGGCTAGACCGCTTTCAGGTTGAAATGAGCGAGCGAGGCGACCTAACCCGAGGCGAAGCAAGGATGAGGTTCTAGAACGATGCGAAGACTAGCGACGATCGCGGTGCTGATGTTGGGCGCCCCCATTGTGTATGCCGAGGATTCAGAGGACGCCGAGATCACCCGCGTCGCCAAGGAGCACTACAAGCTGGGGCTGGAGGCCTTCAAAGCCGGCAAGTGCACCGATGCGATCAAGGAGCTCAAACGCGCCTACTCGCTCAAGCGTTTGGCCCCCCTGCTCATCAACATCGCCAAGACCTATGAAAAGCTCGGCGATATCGATAGCGAGATCTATTACTACAAGAAGTATCTCGCCGAGGCGCCCGACGCCAAAGATCGCGACCAGGTCGAGCAGGCGCTGGCCGATGCCGAGGCCGCTAAGAAGGGGCACAGCACGACTCCCGAAGAGGCGCCCGAAGCGGCACCGCCACCGCGCGCGGCGAAGAAGGTCCCGCCCGCCGAGGAGGCCGGTTCGCCCGACGCAGTGCCGCCCGTCGAGGAGGCGCACCCGGCCAAGAAGCCGCTGCCGACACCCGCGGAATCGCCTGCGCCTCCGCCCAAGCCCCCTGAGCCGCCACCGCCAGCACCCGCCGTTGTGGCGCCGGTCAATGTCTGGTCCCACGCGCCGATCGACGCGGCGCCTCCCGGTCAGCCGGTCGATGTGCGGGTGCAGACGCCCGTCATGAAGGGCGTCAAGGTGTTCCTCTACTTTCGAGCCGCGGGCCAAGCGGAGTACCGGTCGCTGCTGATGAAGCGGCGCGGTGGAGAGAAGGTGGCGCGTATTCCGGGGGCGGCGATGGCCGGCAGGTCGATCCAGTACTACATCGAGGCCAAGGATCCAGCGGGGATGCTGGTCAACCATTCGGGCTCCGAGGGCGATCCCAACATTGTGATCATCGATCCGGGAGTAGTGCCGCAGTTTGCGGGCGCCGAAACGGGCGGCGAAGAGCCGAGCGAGGTCGTGGAACCGCCGGTCGAGAAGGCCCTCCCCCCTCCGCCCGAGCCGGTGCACCGCAAGAAGCTCGATGAGGAGAGGGCGCCGCTGATCGGGGAGGGGGAGGAGGCGCCGCCACGAGAGAGGCAGGGTCCCAAAGGGCCAATGTTTACTCGGCGAGCGGCGATCATCGGTGCGGTGATGGGGGGCGTTGCGCTAGTCGGTCTCACGGTTGGAATCACGGGGGCGGCGCTGGCACAAATCTACGCCAATACGGTGTTCGACCACGCTGGGCATACCCTACCCGGTCCTCAGCCGGGGAGCCAGATTCCGGATCTCTATACGTTTAACGGTACCTACCCGAACGGTGAGCCCAACGACCTGGATTACCAGAATATGGGCAAGACCTGGGCGCTGATTTCGCCGATTGGCTTCGGCCTGGCAGGAGCGGCGGCGATTGCCGGCGCGGTGGTGCTGGCGCTCGACTACAAGGCGCTCCACCCGTCACCCCCGGTCCGCCACAAGCGGCCGCCGCGACTGCGTAAGCCGGCGCCCATCGAGGATGGTGCGCCCGCTAGTTCCTCGCTCCAACACTTCATCGCGACCCCGATGGTGGGACCGCAAACCGTGGGCCTCAGGGCCGGATTTTCATTTTAAAGGAGCTGACCATGCGCTCGTCTCTCTATATTGCGTTGGCTCTGGCGACCCCTGGCTGTTACGACACCGGCGATCTGGGCGAGGCTCCGTACAAGTGCAGCAAGAGCCAGCCCGAGTGCCCGGATGGCTACGTCTGCCAGACCGCACCGATGCCCATGAAGACCGCCAACCGCTGCGTGAAGGGGGGGGCCAGTGCGAATCCACTGACCATTCCCAAGGTTGGGCTTTACCACGGCCTCCGCAAAAATCCCCAGCTCACCGTCGGTAACTGTCCGGATCGGCTGGCCGGCATCGACCCGAGCGAAACGCTCGCAGAGGCGGCCCGCAACTTCGATAGCGGCGCGCAGTTCGATGGCTTGGCTGCCTGTCCCGGCGGCGATGTCGATGTCTTTGCCGTCGAGCTCCAGCCGAATGAGTATGCCAAGGTGGTCATCCATTATCAGATCGCCTACGGTGATCTCGATGTCGCGCTGTACGATGCCGATGGAACCCTACTTACCCAAGACGCCGACTTTACGCGCGATGACAGCTGCGTGGCCAGCTCCAAGCCGGGCGGCCCGATCTACGCCGTCGTAGCGGCAGCTCCCGAGGATCAGAACCGCTACTGGTTCCAGGTAACGCGCGGCCCCAGCCAGTTCAGCTGTAACTAGCACTACTGCGTCACTTTCTCCCATCTCCGTCGCTGCTGCGGGCCCCGTCCGCTTCCTCGCTCCTCGGTCGGTTACGACCAGTAGCCTTCCTCGTCGCTCGTCGCGACCGGGTCTCCTCGCGACGCGACGGCTCGGTCCGAAAGTGACGCAGCAGTGCTAGACCGCTAACCGAAGCGCTCCTCAAACAGCTTTCGCAGCACAGGCTCCTCTTCCAAGAGCTTCAGCGTTGCCGCAGCGTGGCCCGGGCAGTAGCCATTGCCAACGATCATCGTGACGTCGCGTGACACCCCTTCGGCACCGAGCGCTGCCCTGGTGAAGCTAGTGGCCATCGAGAAGAAATAGATTGTGCCGCCGTCGCGCGTTGCCAAGATAGCGCCCATCTCGGCATCCGGCACGTTGACGCAGGAGATGGTGAGGTCGAACTCACGACCCGCCGCGGCGACTGCACGTTCGGCCACCTCGACTCCCCTGGTAGCATCGGCGATCAGGACCTCGTGTGCTGCACCGAGGCGCTGGGCCGGTGCAGCCGCCACGGCGTCACGTTCGATTCCAATCACCACACCCGCGCCGGACCGTCGCGCCGCCAGACTGGCGAGGAGTCCCGATTTGCCACCGCAGCCCAGCACCAGCACTGCATCTCCTGGCTTGATTAGCCGCGCCACCTGCGGTGCCGCACCCGCCACATCCAGCGCCGCCAGCGCCACTTTTTCACCGAGGGTCGACGGCATCTTGGCCAGCGCACCCGAAGCAAAGACGATCGCCTGTCCGTCGATTTCCACCTGATGGGTTCGGAGATGTACCGACCGTACGCGCTCGATGCGGAGCGGTGTCAGGGTCAGCGATACCAGCGTCGCCACCCGGTCGCCCACGCCAATCCCAGTCGCCGCGGGCTCGGCTTCCGAGCCGATTTGCACCACCCGGCCTACCAGCATGCCGCCCGAACCCGTCACCGGATTATGCTGTTTACCCCGCTGTGCCACCGTCTCCAGAATCTGCTGTGCCACTCCCTCCGTCCCGGGATTCGCCTCCTCCATCTGGCGAAAGCTCGCCGAGTCGATATTCAGCGCCTCGACCTCAAGGAGTAGTTCGCTCTCAAACATCCTCGTCAAATCATTGTCGAGCCGCCACGCTGCCTGCGGCAGTGTGCCGCGGGGCTCCAGCACCCGGTGCGTTCCAAATCGATCTCCGCGGCTCATGCCGAGCATACTACCAGACTCCCTTTTTCCCCCGGCACTTACCCATCTTGGTGTCCGCTCCCCTTTCCACCCCACGCGAGTGCCAGCGTTGCGCGGCCCATCTTGCAGATCCATTGCCGGTGTCTTCTTCCCCGCACGAGTGCCAACGTAGCGCGGTCCAGTTTGCAGATTCGTTTCCGCCGCCCTTCTTCCCCGCCCGACGGCCAGCGTTGCACCGTTGATCTTGCACGGGTAGCGAGTCGGGGAGGGGGATCGCGCCGGGGTTCGCGGAGGCGCTCGCGCCGCAGGCGCGATGCCAGCCGAGCGACAGCGGCCTGGCCGGCGCAGCCGGCCTAAGGACCGCGTCCCAAGCGAGCCCCCTCCCCGACTCGCGTACCGCCCCCCCCACGTGCAACGCTGGACAATTGGGCGCCGCTTCCTTGACCCCTGTACTTCCGCTTGATATGCTCCTCATCGGAGTTTTCTCGACGGAAACAATGAATGAGCATTGCGACCGAAGTGAGTTGACACAGGCCCTTCTGATGACCGCCCGCGAGGACGATCCATGAGCCGTCTGGGTGAACTGCTCATCCGAGAAAATCTGATTTCGCTGCAACAGTTGCAGCGTGCGCAGGATGAGCAGAAGCGCACCGGCGGTCGTCTCGGTCTGAACCTCACCAAGATGGGCATCATTGGTGAGACCGAGCTGACGGCATTTCTCTCCAAGCAGTATGGGGTCCCGTCGATCAACCTTGCCGATTTCGAAATCGACGCCGAGGTGATCCGCCTGATTCCCGTGGAGGTAGCGCGTAAGCACGAAGTGATTCCAATCAACCGGACGGGCACTTCGCTGATCGTCGCAATGAGCGATCCTTCGAACATCTACGCGATCGACGATCTGAAGTTCCTCACCGGTTACCACATCGAGGTGGTTGTCGCGTCGGAAGCGGCCATCGACGAAGCGATCAGCCGCTACTACGACAAGCAGATGCCCTCCTACAAGGAGGTGCTAGGCGAAGTCGAAGCCGAAGCCGATATGGTCGATCTCGCCGATGCGGAAGGCGATCTCAACATCGTCGACCTCGAGAAGGCCTCGGGCGAAGCCCCCGTCATCAAGCTGTGCAATATCATCCTGCTCACCGCGATCAAGAGGCACGCCTCCGATATCCACATCGAACCCTATGAAAAATCGTTTCGTGTGCGCTATCGAATCGATGGCGTGCTCTACGAAGAGCAGCAGATTCCGATGAAGCTGAAGAACGCTATCACCTCGCGCATCAAGATCATGTCGTCGCTGGATATCGCCGAGCGGCGACTGCCGCAGGATGGGCGCATCAAGCTGAAGATCGGGAAGGACAAGGAGATGGACTTTCGTGTCTCCGTCCTGCCGACGCTATTTGGCGAAAAAATCGTCATGCGTCTCCTCGATAAGACCAATCTTCAGCTCGATATGACCAAACTTGGTTTCGAGAAGCAGGCGCTCGACGATTTCATGAAGGCGATTCATATGCCCTTTGGCATGGTGCTGGTGACCGGGCCGACGGGATCTGGAAAAACCACTACGCTCTACTCTGCGCTCTCAGAGCTCAACAAGGTCAGCGAGAATATTTCGACCGCCGAGGATCCTGTCGAGTACAACTTGCTTGGCATCAATCAAGTCCAGGTAAACGACGATATTGGACTCAACTTCGCCGCGGCTTTGCGCGCCTTTTTGCGTCAGGATCCGGACGTCATCATGGTCGGCGAGATCCGCGATTTTGAAACCGCCGAG
>JAHFDT010000046.1:0-15935 GCA_023248875.1 Myxococcales bacterium
GCGATGAGCCACAATAGATTTGGGGCCTACGCCCCGTTAGATCGACTAGCAGGCGGCACTCAAGAGGATCGAAAAAATGGGCCCAACCGAGTTTTTCAACAGCCTGCTAGGGCGTGGATCGTTGCGTTGTTGCTGGCCGGCTGTGCCAGCGGCCCCACGCGGTTTCAGCTCCGCTACCTCTCCGACCACCCCGAACTGACCGTTCGCGAGCGGGGAGCGATCTACCGACGCCGGCTTGCAGTAGGCGATTCGCTCGATTGGGTGAAGCTGGTGGTGGACGGCTTTACCATGCGCCGGCTTCATGGCGATAACACCAGCCAGACCTACCAGATCTTTGTGCCGATCCATAGCGATGGTCTGGTGCTGCTGCGCGAGGGAAAAGAGACAGCCATTTCGGAGGGCGAAGTGAGGCTGGTGTTCCGCGCGGGCAAGGTGGCTCAGATCGTGCTTTTCGAGTAGCGCAGCGTCGCCTTGTGAAGCCGCGCGCTGCGTGGTAATCAGCGCGCGTGGGATTCGCATGTGGCATCGTGGGGCTGCCCAACGTGGGAAAATCGACGCTGTTTAACGCCCTTTCCGCGGCGGGCGCGCCGGCGGCCAACTATCCCTTCTGCACCATCGAGCCCAACGTCGGTATCGTGCCGGTACCGGACGCTCGCCTGGATGCACTGGCGAAGCTGTTCGCACCGGAGAAGGTGGTTCCGACGACGATTCAGTTCGTCGATATCGCCGGCCTGGTGCGCGGTGCCTCCCAAGGCGAGGGCCTTGGGAATCAGTTTCTCGCCAACATCCGCGAAGTCGATGCGATCGCGCACGTGGTGCGCTGTTTTGTCGACGATAACGTCGTGCACGTGGAGAATCGGGTCGATCCCGCTGCGGATGTCGCGACCATCGACACCGAGCTGGCGCTCAAGGATCTCGAGACGGTCGACAAGCGGATTGAGCGGGCCAAGAAGGCGCTCAAGGGGCCAGCGGCCAAGGAGGAGAGGGCGACGCTCGAGCTGTGTGAACGGCTGCGCGGCGAGCTCGACCAGGGGCGGCCAGTGCGCGCCCTGGGGCTCTCCATCGAGGAGCGCGAGCTCATCCGTGACCTGCATCTGCTCACCGGCAAGCCGGTTTTTTATGTCGGCAATGTGGCGGAGAAGCAGCTCGGCACGAGCGAGAGCGATCCGCTGGTGGCCAAGCTGCGCGCGGTGGCAGGCCAGGATCCGGTGGTGGTGATCTCGGCCGCAGCTGAGGCGGAGATCGCGACGCTCGATCCCAACGAACAGCCAGCCTTTTTGGCGAGTCTCGGTCTGCAGGAGCCGGGTCTGCATCGCGTGGTGAAGACCGGCTACGAGCTGCTGGGCCTCATCACCTTTCTCACCGCGGGTAAGCCGGAGTGTCGTGCCTGGACCATTCCCCGCGGCACCAAAGCGCCCCAAGCGGCGGGCGTGATCCACACCGACTTCGAACGGGGCTTCATCAAGGCCGAGGTGATCTGGTGGGAGGATCTCATCCACCTCGGTAGCGAGACGGCCTGTCGCTCGGCAGCGAAGCTGGCGATCGAGGGGAAGGACTATGTGATGCGAGATGGCGACGTGGTCCATTTCCGCTTCAACGTTTGAATGGTCCGCGGTCGGTTTGCTCCCTCTCCGATGGGTGAGCTCCACCATACCGCGCCATCCGGTGGTGCTGTAGACTGCGGCTCCATGGTGAGCACAGTACAAAGCGCGGAGGCGCCCCCCGCGATCGGCCCCTACTCTCAGGCCGTGAGGGCGGGTGGTTTTCTCTTCTGCTCGGGGCAGATCGCACTCGACCCAGCGACCGGGGAGCTCATCGGAGCGGGTGACATTCGGAGTGAGACGCAGCGGGTGATGGAAAACCTAGGGGCCGTGCTGCAGGCCGCCGGGGTCGATTTTTCCCGAGTAGTGAAGACCACGATCTATTTGGCCGACCTCGCTGACTTTGGCGCGGTCAACGAGGTCTACGGCGACTACTTGGGAGCGAGTCCACCCGCACGGGCGACGGTTCAGGTGGCTGGGCTACCGCGCGGCGCGCGGGTCGAAATCGACGCCGTGGCGTTGCTTTATAGCGGTGCTCATTCGGATGGATAGGAAGCGGTGCTCGGGCGCGTTCAGCGCGAGCGCCTCTCCACGGCCTCGGTCGCAGACGTCCTCGGACCGGGAGCCTCGCGGACCGAGGACGTGGAGCATACTTTTGGTATGTGACGAGGCCGAGGGAGGACGTAAGCCGCGATCAACGCGCCCGAGCACCGCGTTAGGCAGCTTTGGTGATTTTGCCCGACCGCAGGCAGCGAGTGCAGGCCCGGATGTGGCGCACGGCGCCGTCGACCAGGGCGCGGACGCGCTGAAGGTTGGGCTGCTGCTCCTTCTTGGTTTTGATGTTCGAGTGGCTCACCTGGTTGCCTTTGAGCCGATTCTTGCCACAAATATCGCACGTGTAGGCCATGACACTCTCCGAGAGTCGAGACGGCTACCATACCGGCGAGGGAAGCGCAACCGGTTTTGCCAGGGTCTGTCCTAGTCCCCGGACAGCGGGGAGTGCGAATTGGCGAATGGGAGAAATGGAATCGGCGGCGGAAACGGCGACGGATGGGCATGCGATCCTTTAGGTGGGCGGCGATCCTGGCGGCAATCGGCATAGCGGCGCTGTTGGCCCTGCGCCCGGCTTTCCGAAGCGCACCGACAGTGAGGGGGCTGCCCATACCGGACGCCGGTAGCGAAGTGCGAAAACCGGCAGTCGCCATCCCGGATGCGGCGGTGGCCAGCGATGGCTGGGATCGGACCGTCGATCGCCCGAGGCTGGAGCCCGCCGGAGAGCTCGGCGTCGTGCGGGGCCGGATACCCTTTCCACCGCTCGCAGGTCCGCTCGCGCTGTTCCCGCCGTCGCTGTCTCCGATGGCGGCGACATTCGATGCAGGGGGGCTTGTGGCCTTGCGCGGGCGTGTGGGCGATGAGCGGGGCTTTGCGATTCTCGGTGCGCGCATCACGGGTCGGGCGGGCTCCTGGCAGGGGGAGGCAATCAGCGATAGCGAGGGCCGCTTTGCCCTATCGGGGATGGCCGAAGGAGCGGCCATCGAACTGGAGGCAACGCACCCGCAGCATCCCCGTACTCGGGTGGTGGCGGTCGGGGGAGAAGAGGCGCGCATCCGTCTCGTGCCAGGTGGGGGCGTGGAAGGGGAGGTGCGCGATGAGCAGACTCGGGCGGTGGTGCGGGCGGCCGAGGTGGACATCGCTTGTGGCACGGAGAATCGCCGGACGCTGAGCGATCCCCTGGGACGGTTCCGCATTCTCGGTTGTGCGGCAGGCCTTGGACGGCTGACGGTGCGCATGCCGCGCTATTTGACGCTCACCCGATCGATCGATATTCCGACGGCCGATCGGCCGGGCGAGGTGACGCTACGCGATCAGCAGATCGCTTTGACCCTGGGCGGCGGCGTCGTCGGAGTGGTCCGCGATCGACGGGGGCGTCCCGCAGCGGGGATGACCGTCCTGGCCGCCGACATTCGTGCGCTGACCGATCCCAAGGGGCGTTTTCGCCTGTCGCCGATGGCACCCGGAAGGGTCGAGGTGCTCGTGGGGGCGATGGTGGAATCGGTGATGGTGGACGCTGGGCGCGAGACGCATGTCGACCTGCGGCTGCGCTGACGATCGGTTCGTGGTTCGTGCCAGTTCGTGTCCCGTGCCTTGACACTCCGTGGCCCCCACGCTACATCGGCGACGCCATGCGTCTACTGCTCGCTTTGCGCTGCTTCTTTTCGATTCTCTTTTCTCGGCGACTGCCTGCCGAAGCGCTGGCGCTTTCTCCGCCTTCCGAGCCGCCCGCTCTGCCGCCGCCGCCCGCGGTCGATGCGGGTGCGCTGCGCCGTGAAGGAGCCCTGCAGCTGCTCGGCCTTTTGCAGCGCGAAGGTCGTTTGGTCGATTTCCTCGAGGAGGACATTGGTAGCTACACTGATGCTCAGATCGGCGCGGCGGTGCGTGATATTCACAAGGGTTGCCGCCGTGCCATCTCCGAGCACGTGCCGCTCCAGCCGGTGTTGGCACAGCCGGATGGTGCCAGCGTTCGGATCGAACCCGGGTTTAGCCCGGCGCGCATCCGCCTGGTGGGCAACGTGGTCGGCGCGCCCCCTTTTACTGGCACTCTGCGCCACCCTGGCTGGTGGAGTGAGCGGGTCGCCCTTCCCAGCGTCACCGCCGATCACGATCCCACCGTCATCGCTCCCGCGGAGGTAGAGCTCGGGTGAAGAGATCTCGGTTCATCGTCGGGATCGACCTTGGAACCACCCACTGCGCGCTGGCCTATGCCGACAGTACTCTGCCGGACCCCGCGGTGCTGGCGCTGCCCATTCCTCAGATCGTTGCGCCCGGTACGTTCGAATCGCGACCCACGTTGCCCTCCTGCTTGTACCTGGCTGCACCCGCGGAGTTTCCCGCCCAAGCGCTAACACTGCCGTGGGACCCTCCCAAACGGCAGAGCGTCGTGGGCGAATTCGCTCGTCACCACGGGGCCGCCACACCGATGCGTCTGGTCTCGTCCGCCAAGTCGTGGCTGTGCCACAATGGCATCGACCGGACCTCCCCGACACTACCGTTTCAGTCGCCCGAAGAGGTGGGCAAGGTCTCGCCGGTCGCGGCATCGGCCGCCTACCTCAACCACTTGGCGGGGGTGTGGAGCGCCGCTTTTCCCGAGGCGCCGTTGGCGAAGCAGGATCTCTACCTGACGGTTCCCGCATCGTTCGATGCGGTGGCGCGCGAGCTCACCGTGCAGGCGGCCGCTGAAGCCGGCCTACCGCACGTCACACTGATCGAGGAGCCGCAGGCGGCTTTTTACGCTTGGCTCGACGCCTCCGGGGATGCTTGGCGCAAATGCCTTCGCGTGGGCGATGTGGTGCTGGTGTGCGATATCGGCGGCGGTACGACCGATTTTTCACTGATTACGGTGCGCGATTCAGCGGGCCAGTTTGAGCTCGAACGGATTGCGGTGGGCGACCATATCCTGCTCGGTGGCGATAATATGGACTTGGCGATCGCTGCCCTGGTCGCTGGGCGGATCGCGGAAACGGGCGGCATGCGTCTCGACGCCTGGCAGAACCGAGCACTGGCCTTGGCCTGCCGATCGGCCAAGGAGGCCCTCCTCGGGGAGGAAGCTCGCGAGAGCGTTCCGGTGACGGTTTTGGGTCGCGGGCGATCGATCGTGGGCGGTACCGTCCAGGCGGAGCTCGGCCGTGTCGATGTGGCGCGGCTGCTCCTCGACGGGTTCTTTCCGCTCTGCGGCAAGGGGGAGGCGCCACAAGTACGCCGACGCACCGGCCTCGTCGAGCTCGGTCTACCTTTTGCTGCCGATGTGGCGGTAACGCGCCATCTCGGCAGATTTCTCACCGAGCATGGGGCTTCGCCGACTGCCGTTCTATTCAACGGTGGCGTGATGAAGAGTCGAGCGCTGCGAGAGCGAGTGGTCGCGGCCCTGGAGGGCTGGTCGGGAGCCAGGACGCAACTCGTCGAGGGCACGAACTATGACCTCGCGGTGGCGCAAGGCGCGGCCTACTATGGTCTTGTGCGACGCGGCCAGGGCATTCGCATCCGAGGTGGCACCGCGCGAGCCTACTACATTGGCATCGCCTCCTCGTTGCCGGCGGTGCCGGGGCTGGAACCACCGATCAAGGCGATCTGCGTCGCCCCGAAAGGCATGGAGGAGGGAACGGAGCTCGATCTCCCCGGTGAGGAGCTGGGCTTGGTGGTGGGGGAACCGGCAGAATTTCGTTTTCTCTCCTCGACCACGCGCAGCGATTCCATCGGCTCGCAGTGCGATGAACTACTGGATGAGACGGCGCCGCTGGAAGTCGCGCTGCCGCCATCGGAGAGTGCCAAGGCCGGGGAGCTGGTTCCGGTGCATCTTCGTACCCGCGTGACGGAAGTGGGCACGCTCGAGCTGTGGTGCGTAGCCCGCGACGGGGCGCGTTGGAAGCTCGAATATGATCTGCGTGGGGAAAAATGAGATTCAAGGTTGCCGTAGCACTCGGTCTGCTTCTGCTGGGGTGCCGCACGGAGCTGCACTCGCTCGATGAGGCGGAGCGCTGGTTCCGCACCGGTCGGTTCGTCGACGCTCGAGCTCGCTATGTCGATTTGTCAGTAAGCCGCAATCCACGTGTTCAGGTGTTGGCGCTCGTGGGTGCCGCTCGGACGGCCGATCGCCTCCACGACCACCGGGATGCCCGTCGACTGCTCGAACAGGCAGTGACCCTGGCCGAGGTGCCTGGGGCCAGCGCCGAAGCCTACTTGGAATACGCGGAGCATCTGCGCGGCGATGGTGAACGGGACCTGGCCCTCAACTACTACTATCGCGCCGCACGCGCTTCATCCGATCGCAAGGACTCCTACATCTACCAGCACGCGGTCACCGCGATCGCCGCACTCTCAGTGCAATAAATTCCAGTTCAGTTGACCTTTTGCTTCGTACGTACATAATACGTCTTATGGCCCGCACGAACCTGAAAAGGGAAAAGTGGACGTTGTCGTTTGATGCCGCGCTTAAGGCGCTCGTCGTTCGCGCGGCTCGTCGGAAGGGCATTTATCCGGTTGCCCTGTTGGAAGGGCTGGTCCGAGAACGCTTCAATCCTTATGGGCATACTACAATCGAGGATAGCGTAGAGTATGTTGCTCATCTGAGGAAGCAGTCGCGTGAGCGATCGGAAGGTGAGTTCCTGGCCGAATTGAGGTCATGGAACAAGATCTCGAGGCTCCGTAGACGAGTGGAATAACGTTCTGGGTCGGTGCGGCATAAAGAGAATCTCGCTGCTGGTCGATACGGATGTCTTCATTGATTACTTCAATCTAGGGGCATTCACCACGGTTCTCGACGCGTCGGGAATCAAGATCTACTACTCGATCGTGACGCAGAAGGAGCTCTTGACCAAGCCGGGGATCAGTGAGACAGAGCGCCAGGCCATCCGGGAAGAGCTGCAAAGGTGGCGCAGCATCCGGTTGAGCGACCCCATTGCGTTTCGATATTCGGAATTGCGTCGGATCCATCCGACGCTCGAAAAGGAAGATGCCCTAATCGCGGCCACAGCGCTGGTGCGACGCCTGCCGCTCTTGACCAAGAATCGGCGCCATTTTCGGATTGTGAAGGAGCTGGTGCTGTTCGGTTCCTAGTGTCCTGTACATCAGTAAGGTTGTCCCAGCGCTTTAGGCGCTCGACTGCGGCGAGTCGAACGAGCGGCTAGGGCAACAATGGTGACGACGTAGGGGATCGCCTGCACGGTGCCGGCGGCGAGGCCGAGATGGCCCTGCAGGCGAATTTCGACGGCTTCAGCGAGACCGAAGAGCAGGCAAGCAGCGAGAGCGCCGAGCGGTGTCCAGCGGCCGAGGATCATCGCGGCAATGGCGATATAGCCGCGACCCGCCGACATCTCGCTGACGAAGCTATGCTGATCGAACGCGAGCCAGACGCCGCCGAGTCCTGCGAGTAGCCCCGAGGCGATCACTCCCACCCAGCGGTAGGGAAGAACGCGGACTCCCGCCGTGGCCACGGCTTCGGGATGTTCTCCAACGGCGCGAAGGCGCAGACCCAAGCGGGTGTGGAAGAGGATGATATGGACCGCTGCAACCAGCGCCAACGCGGCAGCGCCGAGAGGGCCAGTGGCATCGACATCGATCCGTGGTGAATTCGAGGTCGAATGGTACAGCAGTTTGAGGAAAAAGCGGGTGGAGCCGAGGGCCAGGAGATTGATGGCGAGGCCGCAGACGATCTGGTCGGCGCGCCAGCGCAGCACGGCGACTCCGTACAGCGCGGCGAGCAACATCGCCGCCGTGATGCCTGCTAGAGCGCCGCCGAGTTCGCTGTGGCTGGCGAGCGCACCAGCCGTGGCGCCAAACGCTCCCACGAGGAGCAGCCCTTCGAGCGCGATGTTGATCACGCCGGAGCGCTCGGCGGCGATCCCTCCCAGGGCGGCGAGAACGTAGGGCATGGCGATGCGGGCCCACTGGGCGAGAAACGATACCGATAGGAACTTCATGATCGTCCACCCCGCAAACGCAGCACGGTGGCACCGGCGGCTGCCAGGGCCAGGATAACCACGCCCTCCAGGACTTCGATCATTTCTTTGGGAACACGCTGGTTGATGGCGAGTCCGCCCTGCGAGAGGGTACCGAAAGCGAGCGCGGCCAGAAGAATTCCGAGCGGCCGGTTGCCGCCCAGGAGTGCGACGGCGATGCCCATGAAGCCGACGCCCCCTGAAAAACCCTCTTCGTAGTAGCCCTTGTAGCCAAGCACGGCGTTGCTTCCGACCATTCCCGCGATTCCGCCAGCGAGTGCCATGGCCCACACCTGGGTGCGCGCGACCGAGATCCCCGCGTAAGCGGCACCGTCCGGCGAAAGGCCGACGGCGCGTAACGCGAATCCTCCGCGGGTGCGGAAGAGGTAACCTCCGACGAGAAGAGCGCAGAGGGAGGCCAGGAGAAAGGCTGCGTTGGCAGCGCTGCCCGCCAAGGCGGGTAGCCATTGAGAGAGTCGGAATAACTGGGCACCGTCGACGATCCGTGCAGTATGGAGGGACTCGGTCAAGTAAAAGTGCTTGCCGATGTCCGAAAGCTTGGCCAGCACGATCCAGTTGAGCATGATGGTGACGATCACTTCGTGTGCGCCGCGAGTGGCTTTGAGGAGCCCGGGGATCGCGCCGATGGCGGCGCCGGCGAGCATGCCGGCGGCGATGCAGGCGGGCAGGGCGACGATCGCTGGCGTCGCTGTGGGGAGAGCGGCGCCTACGAGGCCTGTGGCAAAGGCGCCAGCGGCGAGCTGCCCTTCGGCACCGATGTTGAAAAGGCCCGCATGGAAGGCGACCGCGACGGAGAGACCGGTGAAGAGCAGCGGAGTCGCCTTGAAGAGGACTTGCCCGATGGAGTAGCCGGAGCCCCATGTGCCGACGAGAAAGAGGCGGTAGACCGAGAGGGGAACCTCGCCATAGGCAAGGATGAGCGCGCTGGCGGTGGCCAGGGCGATGAGGACCGCGAGAAGGACGGGCAGGAGGGACCTCATGCCACCTCCACGCGCCCTGCACCGGTCATGAGCGGGCCGAGCGCCTCGCGACTCGCGTCGGATCGCGCCAGCGTCGCGACGATGCGGCCGCGGTAGAGGACGGCGATGCGGTCGCACAGGGCCAGTAGTTCGTCGAGCTCCGCCGAGATGAGGAGTACCGCGCCGCCCCGTTTTCGCAAGGCGTCGAGTTCGGCGTGGATGCGTTCGATCGCGCCGATATCGACGCCGCGGGTAGGCTGCGCGGCCAGCAGCACGCGCGGGTCGTTTTCGAGCTCGCGCCCGAGGACGATCTTTTGTTGGTTTCCGCCCGAGAGCGATCGCACCAGCACTTCGGGATCGGCCGGGCGCACGTCGAAGCGTTCGAGCAGGCGAGTCGTATCGTCGAGAAGGCGTTGGCGATCGATGCCCAGCCCGCCCCAGGATTTTGCACGATAGTGCTGGGTGCGACCGAGCAAAAAGTTCTCGGCGATCGAGAGATCGAGGAGGAGCCCGCGGCGATGGCGGTCCTCAGGAACGTGAGCGAGGCCGCGCCGGCGCCGCTCGGCCACGGTGGCGTGGGTGATGTCGCTCCCCGCCAGTCGAATCGTTCCGCTCGCGAGCTCGCATAGCCCGGCGATCGCTTCCCCGAGCTCGGTCTGTCCGTTGCCTTCCACGCCGGCGATGCCCAAGATCTCTCCCGCTCTGAGGGTGAGCGAGACGTCCGTCAAACGGCCAGCGCTCACCCCATGGAGATCGAGCAGCGACTCTCGGTCGGACGGCACAGAGGAGGGGAGGGGGAGCGCGCCCACATCGCGGCCGACCATGGCGTGGGCGATCGCCTCGCGCGTGGTGTTACGGGTTTCCAGTTCGCCCGTGACCCGGCCGCGCCGCAACACCGTCACTCGATCGGTAGAGGCCATCACCTCATCGAGTTTGTGGGTGACGATGAGAAGGGTCGCTCCGCTACGCCGAAGCTCAGCCAACAGTGTAAAGAGCTCGCTCACCTCGGGCGGCGTTAGCACCGCGGTGGGCTCGTCGAGAACCAGGATTTGGGCACCGCGATAGAGTACCTTGAGGATCTCCACGCGCTGCCGTTCACCGACGGAGAGATCGCGGATCGGGCGATCGGGATCCACGCGCAGACCATAGCGTTCGCCGAGCGCGCGGACCTCCGCGCGGGCGCGGTCGCGGTCGAAAAGCCCCTTCCGAATCGGTTCGCGCCCGAGGACGACGTTCTCAGCCACCGTGAGCGGCTCCACCAGCATGAAGTGCTGATGGACCATGCCGACGCCCGCTGCGAGTGCCACCTCGGGAGTCGGCCGGAGAAGCCGCTGGCCGTGGATCCAGACTTCGCCGCGCGCCAGTGGCGCCAGGCCAAACAGCGCGCGCATCAGCGTCGATTTGCCGGCACCGTTTTCTCCCACCAGGGCGTGTGCTTCGCCCGGCGCCACCGTCAACGAGACGCCGTCGACTGCGACCACGGGGCCAAAGTGGACGGCGATGTCCCGAAGTTCCACCGCCGGGGTCATCGCGGGCGCTCCCACGGCACTGCGATTCGGCCCGCAACGATCTCGGCCCGCAACGCTTCGATGCGCGCGCGTACCGCGTCGGAGATGAGCGGGCGGTTGTGGTTGTCGTAGACATAGTCCACACCGCCACGGTCGAGCCCCCAGACCTGCACGCCACCGGCGAACTTTCCCTCGAGCGTGCTCTTGATCGTGTCGAAAACGGCCACGTCCACCTGTTTGGTCATCGAGGTGAGCACCCGCCCGGGGGCCTCATCCCACTGGTCGGCGTCGACGCCGATGGCATAGCGACCGACCTTGCGCGCGGCTTCGAAGACACCGAGTCCGGTGGAGCCCGAGGCGTGAAAGATCACGTCGGCGCTATCCGCGTATTGCGCCAGCGCCAGCTCCTTGCCCTTGCTGGGATTTTTGAAGGCCTCACTGGTGGTGCCTGCGTATCCGACGAGCACCCGACAAGCGGGGCAGACCGTTTGGGCGCCCGCGGAAAAGCCCATCTCAAATTTATGGATGAGCGGGATGTCCATGCCACCGACGAAGCCGAGGGTGTGCGATTGCGAGACGAGCGCAGCCAGTGCACCGACGAGAAAGGCTCCCTGCTCCTCTTTGAATTTGAGCGCGGCCATATTGGGCGGGGGGACCACGAAGCCGCTGGGTCCAAACTTGGCGTAGTCAACGCACGCGAAGTGGGTGCGTGGATAGGCTTGGGCGATGGCGTACATATCATCGGAGAAGATGAATCCCACGCCGATCACCAGATCGAAGCCCGCCGCCGCCAGCTGGCGCAGGCCCGATTCCCGATCGGCGCCGTCGCCCGGTTCGACCGTTTCGAATTCGATTCCGAGCTCGCGGTGGGCCCGCTCGACGCCGCGCCAAGCCGCATCGTTGAACGACTTGTCGCCGCGCCCCCCGACGTCAAACACCAATCCCACCCTCCCGCGCCCCAGGCCTGCGCCCTCGGTCGGAGGCCTACGCACGAGTAGGAGCGCGACATTGAGCGCTAGCAATGCACCACAGGCGAGACCGATGCCCTTCACGAAAAACAAGTACCATGAGATAAGGGGCCCTTAGAAGGAGTCTCTTATGCGATGGACATACTGGATCTTTGCTTGTGCGCTGGCCATGGGATGCGCTCCACGCACCAAGAAATATGTTCCGAATAGGGACGGGGGCGCACCGGATAGCGGCGTCGTCGATCCGCCCAAGTGCACCGACGACCCGCAGGACGTCGATCTCAACGGTAAGCTGTTTCTCTGCCCGCCGGAGGCGGAGTGCATAGAGGGCCAGTGCGTGCCGGCGTGCGATGCGGCGGCGCAACAGAAGGGCGCCACCGGCTGCGATTTCTGGGCGCCCGATCCGCCCTTTTACAATAACGGCTTCGGGGGTGGGTTCGACGGCGCCTGCTATGCGGTCTTTCTGGCCAACGCGCGGGGCACGCCGGCCCAGATCACCGTGACGCGGAATGGGCAGACCTACAATGTCAGCGATTTTGGCCGGATCCCGAAAGGGGTGGGTCCTAAGGCCACCTACGAGCCGATCCCAGCCCAAGGATTGCCCCCGAACGAGGTGGCGGTGCTGTTTCTGTCGCACAAGCCCGGTGTAAAGAACGGCGCTAGCTCGCTCGAGTGCCCGGTCAAGCCGGCGATTCTGCAGGACGCCGCGGTTTCGGGGGGCGGTCGGGGGAAGGCCTTCCACATCACTGTCGACTCCCCGGTGAATGCCTATGACATCCTGCCCTACGGCGGTGCCGACAGCTATCTGCCGAGCGCGTCGCTGCTCTTTCCGGCGACGGCCTGGGGAACCAACTACTTTGGTCTTGGCCCCCACCTCCAGGGCGGGGGCACGGTGTGGCTGCTGGTGGTGGGCAGTACCAACTCCACGACGGTGAAGGTGGCTCCCCCGGTGCAGCTCAAGGGGGGCAGCGGATTGCTGAGTGCGCCGGCTGGGGTGACCAGCACTTTCAATCTCGACGCAGGGGAAATCTTGCAATGGATGGGCGACGGCACGGGGGCCATTCTACAAAGCGATCAGCCGGTCGCTGTGTTTACGGGCAACACCTATCTAGGAGTATCGACCAGCACCTCGGGCCCCGGCGGTGAGGATTCGGCCCACCAACAGCTCCAGCACATCAAGGCGCTCGGGAGCGAGTATGTCGGGCCGGGCGTGGCCTCTCGCATGGCCTCGATGGCTCCAGAGAGCGTGCTTTACCGGATCCAGGGCGTGGTCGATGGGACTACGATCACCTGGGATCCTCCCGCCGGGGATCGGCCCCAGACGCTGAAGGCGGGACAGGTGGTGGAATTCGAGACGAAACAGATCTTCACGGTGCGGTCGCAGGACGAGGATCATCCATTTCAGCTGACGCACTATTTTAGCGGTGCGGTGAGCCAAGGGCGCCCCGGCTGCAGTAGCAAATATGGCAGCAGCTGCAACCTGGGCGATGAGGAGTGGGTGATTCTATTGCCACCGCAGCAGTTCGCGCGCCACTATGTGTTTTTTGTCGACCCGAGTTACGCGACCACCAATCTGGTGGTGACGCGCAAAAAGGGCAGTTCCGGCTTTAGCGATGTGAAGCTCGAATGTTTGGGTACGATCAGTGGCTGGAAGGCGGTGGGGGGAGGGGACTATGAAGTCGCCTATGTCGATCTAGTCGTCGGTGAGAAGCCGGTCGCGCAGTGTGGCACCAGCCGACACGAAGCGACGAGCGAGGGGTTGTTTGGCATCATGGTGTGGGGCACCGATTGGTATTCGTCGTACGGCTATCCAGCCGGGGGCAATAGCCACAATATCAACCAGGTCGATGTACCTCCACCGAGTTGATTGCACTTGGCAGACGGATTGAACATAATGTTGAAGCGCGAGGCGGCCCCACTATAGAAGAGAGCGTCTACCGCGCGGACGACCACAAGGAGAGCGTGCGATGGCCACGATGATCACGGAAGAGTGCATCAACTGCGGCGCCTGCGAACCCGAGTGCCCGAACGAAGCGATTTCCGAAGGCGAAGATATCTACGTCATCGATCCCAAGCTCTGCACCGAGTGCGTCGGCTTTCACGACTACGAGGCATGTCAGGCGGTGTGCCCGGTCGAGTGCTGCATTCCCGATCCCAACAATGTCGAAGGCGAAGAGCTGCTGCTCGGTCGCGCGCGCGAGCTGCACAAGGACAAAGAGTTCCCTGCGCTCGCGGCTCTACCCGCCAATCTCTCTCGCTTCCGCAAATAATCACTCCCTGAGATAGCGCTACGCCGCGCGGCGGCCTGAAAGATTCACCGACACCAGTTTCGAGCAGCCCGGCTCCTCCATGGTGATGCCATAGAGGGTATCGGCGATCTCCATGGTCCGTTTGTTGTGCGTGATGACGATGAACTGCGATCGGTCGGTCATCGCTCGCACGAGATCGTTGAAGCGGCCGACGTTGGCCTCGTCGAGTGGGGCGTCGACCTCATCGAGCAGACAGAAGGGCGAGGGCTTGATGAGGAAGATGGAAAAGATCAAGCTGACCGCGGTGAGCGCCTTTTCGCCACCGGAGAGCAGTTCTACCGTGGTGTTTTTCTTGCCCGGCGGCTGGGCGACAATCTCGATGCCACTTTCCAGGACATCGTCGGAATTCGTGAGCGCAAGGTGCGCGTGGCCGCCGCGGAAAAGGCGCGGGAACACCTCTTGGAATTTCGCATTGACCAGCGCGAACACCTCTTCGAAACGCCGCTTCGAGGTGCGGTTGATCTGGCGGATGGCTTCGTCGAGCTGTGATAGCGCAGCTTCGAGATCGCTCTTCTGCTGCGACAGGAATTCGAACCGCTGCTCCAGCGCCCGGCACTCCTCGATCGCGGTGAGGTTGACCTCGCCCATGCGCTCGATGAGATTGCGCAGCTCGCGCAGGCGCTGCTCCTCCACATCGGTGACCAGCGGGCGCAGATGATGATCCATCAACTGATCGACCAGCCGAACACGATAGCGCTCTTCGATCTGCTCCTCGAGATGGGCGCAGCTCATTCCGAGTTGGCGCAGTTCGAACTCGAGCTCGTTGACGCGAGCCACCAGCAGCTCGAGTTCGCTGCGCGCCGCTTTGAGATCCCCTTCGGCCCGCATCAATTCGTTGCGGCGCTCCTCATAGGCGGCGCGGCCCTCGCGTAGCTCGTCGTTGCGTCGTCGGCTTTCGGCCGCGAGCTCGGCGAGTGCTACGCCGCGCTCAGTGACCTGCTGGCGAAGATCGGCGCTGCGCGCCTGGCCCTCTTCGATGGAAACGCGAAGCCGTTCGCGCCGCTCTTCCTCGGATCGACGCTGCCCTTCACCGCGCGCAGTGGACTGATCGAGCGCGGCCAGCTTTTCCTCCGCCTGGGCCATCTTCACCTTGAGCTCGGTCAGCATGGTCGCGGCCTGGTCGACCTGTTCGAGCAATCCCACCGCCGAGCGACCATGGAGATCGCGTTCCGTCTGCGCCGTCTCGAGCTGCGATTGGGCCTCGTGGAGTAGCTCCCTCGCCTGCTCCGCTGCGGTGCTGGCATGGGAGCGCTGCATCGCCAGCTCCTCCCGCTCGCTGCCGAGCGAGTTCAGCCGGGCAGTGAGCCTTTCCCGCTCATCGCGGCTGCGAGCCAAATCTTTGTCATGGGTCAGAATGGCCATCTCGCCCTGGTGCGAATCCTGCCGCACTGCCTCGAGGCGTGCCTCGAGCTCGCGCCGCTCCGCTTTGCGTGCCACCAGCTGCTCAAAGGCGCGGTCGTGCTGCTCCTGAAGCTGGGCAATGATCTCTTCCAGCTCACGCAGCTCGCGTTTTTGCCCGAGCACGCCGGCGCCCTGACCACGCGAACCACCGCTTACGATCCCGCGCGGATCGACCAGTTCTCCCTCGAGAGTCACCAGCGTTCGCCGCTCTCCCGCGCGCCACAGGTCGATCGCTTGGACCAGGTCTTCGACCACCAAAACGTCGCCCAGCAGCGTCTCGGCCACCGCACCGTACTCGTCCTCGCAGCGCACCAGATCGAGCAGCCGACCGCGTGCTTCACCCACCACCTCGACGTCGTTTTGTGGGGCCGAGGGCATGCGGGGTCGGAGCGGGATGAAGCTCGATCGCCCCTCCTGTCGCGACTTCAGGAATTGAATGCCGTCGACGCCCACCTCGTGCGACTCCACCACGACCGAGCCAAGTCGATCGCCGAGCGCTGCCTCGACCGCGATTTCGTACTCGGCCGGCGCTTGTACCACATCGGCCACGAGCCCCCGGATCCCCCAGCGCTCCTCCTTCTGCTTCATGATCGCGCGGGTGCCACGGTCGAAACCCTCGTAGCGGGCCTGGATCTCTTCGAGTGAAGCGTGTCGCGACTTCCGGCGATGAAGCTCGGTGCGCAGCGTTTCGAGCTCGGCTTCGCCATGGTTCGCTTCCGCCTTTAGTTCGTCAAGCC
>JAHFDT010000046.1:15945-22650 GCA_023248875.1 Myxococcales bacterium
GCGCCATCGAGGTCTGCGATTCAGAAATGGCCGTCTTGGCCTCGTCGAGCTGGCGCTGCACTTCACCGAGATGGGACTTGAGCGACAGATGAGTCTCCTGCGCCTCGGTGAGTCTGCCGCTCTGCCCTTCGGCAGCTTCTGCCGCTTCGCTGCGCGCGGCCGCGAGCTCAGCGAGCTCGGCGAGCGCCTGCTCGATCTGGCGCCCGAGCAGCTCGATCTCGCCGCGCGCCGATTGGGCGTGCTGATCGAGCGCCAGCGCCTCCTTCCCCATGTGTTCGCACTCCGCCTCGCCGAGTTGGATGCGATTATCGAGTTCGTACAGCTTCTCCTGAAGGTCCGATAGGCGACGCTCTTCGCCCGCGGCCGAAAGGCGCGCGGCTTCGATTGCGACCTCGCGCGTCAAAAGTGCCGACTGCGCCGCATCGCGCGCCGCGGTCGTCTGCAGCTGTGTCGCCGCCGCCCTGCGCGTGGCGACTTCGATGCCGATCCAGCGCTGAGACGCCGACCACAATTCGATGTCGCGCATCTCGGCGCGGTACTGCTTGTAGCGCTCCGCCTTCTGTGCCTGCCGCTGGAGCGAGCCGAGCGCTCGGTCGATCTCGGCGATCACATCGGAGACGCGCAAGAGATTCTGTCGCGTCGACTCCATCTTCTTCTCGGCCGCTTTACGTTTGAGCTTGTACTTCGTAATCCCGGCCGCCTCTTCGATGAGAAAGCGCCGATCCTCGGGCTTCGAAGTGACGATCATTCCGATGCGCCCCTGCTCGATGATCGAATAGGCCTTGGCGCCGATGCCGGTACCGAGGAAGAAGTCGGTGATATCGCGCAGACGGCAGGGTGTCTTGTTGAGCCAGTATTCGCTCGTGCCGTCGCGGAACAGCTTGCGGGTGACGGTGATTTCGGAATAGGCGAGATATTCGACTGGCACCCGACCGTCGTTTTCGAAGGTGAGCGACACTTCACACATGCCCGAAGCGGCACGCCCCTCGGATCCGCCGAAAATCACATCGTCCATCGCCTTGCCGCGCAGCTGCTTGGCCGACTGCTCGCCCATACACCAGCGGATGGCATCGACTATATTGGACTTACCGCAGCCATTCGGACCGACGACCGCGGTGATGGGCTGGTCGAACTGGAGCACGGTTCGGTCAGAAAAGGACTTAAAGCCAATGATTTCGAGCCGCTTGATCCGCATCCGGCCTCCTGCAATGTAATGTCACGTAGTGCAGCCGAAGGCTAGCAAGGCAGAACCGACTATGTAAAGGCCGATCCGCAGCAATCGCAAATTTTTTCTGGCGCTTGGCCAGCCGCGTCATGCCGGCTTGGGCAGTGGCCACTGCCCGAGTACGGCGCCGGATCCAGGGCGATTCTCGGTGGCGCAATTCCTGCTTTGTGGGGGGCCATGCGAATCCTCGACTACACGCTGATGGTCCTGCTCACCTCACTGCCTGCCTGGTCCGGGAATCTACCGCTCTCCCAGCGCTCGCCCCAGGTGCGGCAGCGCGCGATGGCCATGGGCTACAAGCGGGTGGCGGTTTTGGAGCAGTGGCAGGAGGAAAAGCGAAAGGCGATCGAGAGCCTGGTAGACACGAGGAATGGTTTTGAGACCGCTCGCTGGGAGCAGGTGCCGACCGGCAAACGGAGCCTGTTCGGCCGCGTGAAGACCCAGCCCCAAGCTCGTTACAAAATCGATCCCGACGAGCTAGCCTCCGCCCAGCAGGTCCTCTCGCACTATCCCGAGTTGCGGCAAGCGGGCGAGGCGCTGGCGCGGGATTTTGCGGGCGAATCGGCGCATCCGCGTGTCGCGGAGTACTACCGGCGCATCCGAGATCTTGCTTATCCCAAGGGAGAATCGCCGGCGACCGCTCAGCGAGCCAAACTGGATCGCGCTGAGGCGGAGCTGATCGGCAAACTGGACGAACACTTCATCCACAATTATCCCCGCCTGCTGCAGGCGCTCGATGAGAAGCCCCCTGAGGAGCTGGCCCACTACGGGATGTCGTTGGTGCATCAGCTCAACTCCTGGGCGACCGATAAGGAGATCCGCAAGGAGCAGGTCGCACAGGGGCATGCGGAGGGGGCGACTGAGATCGCGGGCCATTTTCGCGGGCCGTTGGGTGGGAATCGGGGCGGGTTCTCTGGGCATGGAGAGTTTCACGCCGACTACCGGGCCAACCAGCTGCTGCTCGCTTCCAGCCATTACACGGTCCGCTTCAAAGATTCGCAGAGCCCGCGAAAACTGTTGCGCGACCGGACGGCGGTGGGCCGGGTGGACGCTCGACAGATCGCCGAGTTGGCGGTCGAGGCCACCCTCGTCACGCGCGCGCTCGAGCGTCGCGCGCCCCAGTTGGCCGGCGCCCTTTCGGGTTGGCTGAACCACTCGAAGATCGATTTTGTCGATGGCTCTACTAAGGTCACAGTCGATCTCAGTCGCGCCGATGCCGATGTGCCACGACTCCTGGTGGGTAGTGGCGTTGTCTCGAAAACCTTCGCCACTACCCTTGATCGTAACCGCGAGCGAGGCATGGGCGATCGGATGGACACACACCCGCTACTCGATCACTAATCATTTCTTACCGCTGGCTTGACCAGCGCTTCGCTCCGTTCCTATAGTTTCGCCCTTGATGGAACAGCATCCGGCCTATCTACTGGCGCTCGCCGCTCTGCTGCTGCTCTCCTCGGTCGCATTCGGCAGTTGGCTGGTCAGGCGGCGCCAACGGGCGCGCGAGTTGCCGCCGATCGCTGAGACGGCGGCGCTGCCCGAAAAGACTCCTGCAGCGCCCGAAGCGGCCAAGCCCCTGGCTGCCGGTCTCGCCAAAACGCGCGGCGGTTTCATCGCTCGACTGGCGGGGCTGCTTTCGCAAAAGCAGATTGACGCCGCTCTGCTCGACCAAATCGAAGAGGTGCTTTTTACCGCCGACATCGGTGCGCGGACGGTCGAGAAACTGATGGCCGCAGTGCGGGCGCGCCTCGACCGGCGCGAGCTGGGCGACGCGGAGGCGGTGTGGCGCGCGATTGAAGAGGAGTCGCTGGCGTTGTGCACGCTGCCGGCTCCGCCGATCGATGTCGCAGGTGCACACCCCTTGGTCTTTCTCGTTGTGGGGGTCAATGGCGCGGGAAAAACCACGACCATAGGCAAGTTGGCGGCACAACAGCGGGCGTCGGGCAAGACGGTGCTACTGGCAGCGGGCGACACCTTTCGTGCGGCGGCGACGGAGCAGCTGGAGATCTGGGGCCAGCGCGTCGGGGCGGAGGTGGTCAAGGGCAAGGAGGGTGGTGATCCTTCGGCGGTGATTTTCGATGCGGTGAAGCGCGCCCAAGAGCAGAAGGTCGATGTGGTGATCGCCGATACAGCGGGCCGGCTGCACACCAAGACCGAGCTCATGGACGAGCTGCAGAAGGTGCGCCGCGTCATCCAGAAAGCCGATCCGTCTGCACCGCACGAGACCCTGCTGGTGCTCGACTCCACCAACGGGCAGAACGCGATTGCGCAGGCGGAGATCTTCAAGCAAGCGCTGGAGGTGACGGGGATCGTTCTTACCAAGCTGGACGGAACGGCCAAGGGGGGCGTGATCCTCGGCATCTGCGACGAGCTCAAGATCCCCGTGCGTTTCGTCGGGATCGGTGAGCAGGTGGGCGATCTGCGATCGTTCGATCCCGCGGCCTTCGTGCGTGCGCTCTACGAGCGGTAAAACACTTGATTCATGAAAAATTGCCATGCTATAGTGCCACGCACTCTGGTTGTGTGCTTGTAAATATCTAAAATTGCAGGCTTTTTGAGGTGATGATGACGAGAGCGGCTTGGGGGCTTTGCGCGTGGCTGGTGGCCATTCCAGCGCTTGCCCAGGAGAAGGCGGCCAGCCCGCCACCCGTGGCAGCTCCTCCCGCCGGTGAACCGCCTGCCGAACCCCCCGCGGAGCCACCGGCGGGAGAACCGGCCGCCGAGCCGCCCAGCGCCGAGCCACCTCAGGAGGGCGAGGTCAAAACGCCCGTCGAGGAGACCGGTCCCGGAGCAGGCAAAAAGCAGTGGCGCGATGTGTTCGTCGTGCCGCGCCGCGCGGTGCTGAAACGCATGCGTGTGGAGCTTCTGCCCACCTACAATGTTTCGATCAATGACTCGCTCATCCGCCACCATGGCTTCGGCGCGATGTTCAACCTTTACCTCTCCGAGGCCTTCTATCTGGGGCTCGAGGGCACCTACTACTACACCAACAGCCATCTGAATGCGCAGGGGCGCTACTTCCTCCTCGGCCTCGATGAGCGGGTGATCCCCTCGGTGAATCGCTACGTCTGGTCGGGGCTGCTCGACTTCGGCTACATTCCGATCCACGGCAAGTTCGCCTTTTTCAACGCCGCGATTGCTCACTGGGAGGTCTACATCAGCCTCGGCGTCGGCATGCTGCAGACCGAAACAATCGTCCGCAATCGGGAGAATCCGGGCTTTACCAACTACGATTTTACCGCGGGTGTTGGACTCGGTACGCGGCTCTGGGTAAACCGCTGGCTGGCCCTCGATGCCTACCTCAAGGACTACCTCTTCCCTGACAAGCTCGAGTCGGTGAACTGCAAGGCCGCCGACGGTAATCCTTGCAAAACGTCGGCGGATTTCAAGTCGGCGGCGGAGTCGCGCTTTTCCAACAACGTGGTATTCGGGGTCGGCATAAGCGTGCTTTTGCCACCTCACTTCGAATACAAGACGCTGCGATAGCGGAGCCCATGACGATGCGACAACTTGTTCTAGCGCTGGTTCTCATCGGGTCCGTCGCCCACGCGGAGCGGCGCAGTCCGCTTGCCGGGCAGCCGCAGATCCGTCATCGCCTCGAGATGCGCACGCTGCGTTTCGAAGTGGCTCCGCAGTTCGTGGTGTCGACCAACCAGGATTTTCGCCACTTCCTCGGCGGCGGTTTGGTGCTGCAGTTCCATCTCAACGACTGGCTCGGCGTGGGATTTCAGGGCGCCTTCGGTGGTGGTCTGAACAGCGCGCTCACCGATAAGGTGCTCGCCACGTTGCCCGAGATGGAGAGCGGCAAGCAGCCTTCCCGGGACCAGTTTACCGCTCATCTCAGCAGCACGAGCCTGCTGCTTTCGGGCTACCTCACGCTGACGCCGATCGTCGGTAAGGTGGCGCTGTTTGGCGCGGCCTTCCTCCGTTACGATCTGTACGGACTGGTGGGGGTCGGCGGAATGAGTCTGAAGAACAGCTTCAACGCGTCCGATGCCATGGTCAGTAGCGCGGAAAAGTGCATGAATGGCGACTCCAACTGGTGTGATCCGCAGAACGCTGGTTTCAAGTTCGGTGGGGTCTTTGGCGTGGGAGTCCACCTCTTTTTCAACGACTGGATCGGCGCCAATTTCGAACTGCGCGACTATCTGGCCTCGACCAACCCCGGTGGCTTCGATGTGGATGGCGATAGCAAGATCGGTGGAGCGAACGGCAACCCGGATAGTACGATTTCAAACAATCTCTTTTTCGGCATGGGTGTCAGCTTGATGTTCCCGACCACGCCCAAGATTTCTCTCTAACGCGGTGCTCGGGCGCGTTGATCGCGGCTTTCGTCCTTCTTCGGCCTCGTCACATACAAAAAGTATGCTCCTCGGCCTCGGTCCGCGAGGCTCCCGGTCCGAGGACGTCTGCGACCGAGGCCGTGGAGAGGCGCTCGCGCTGAACGCGCCCGAGCACCGCTTCCTATCAATCCGAATGAGCACCTCTCTAATGACAGGCTGACCCGGCGGTTTCTTCAAGGGCGCAGATATTTCAGCAGCAGCGTCGCGATGCCCAAAAACGAACCGTAGCCAAAGACATCGGTAAACGTGGTCACGATCACGCCTGCGCCAAGCGCGGGGTCGAGTTTGAACGCGCGCAGGAGCAGCGGCACCGCGGCGCCGCTTAGGCCGGCGATCGCCATGTTGATGATCATCGACAGGAAGAGCACGAGACCGAGTATGGCCCCGCCGTGCCAGAGCCAGGCCACCAGCGCGGTCAGAAGACCGGTCGCAGCGCCAATCGCTATGCCGACGACGATCTCTTTCCATACGGCGCGCAGACCTGAAATGAACTCGAGCTCACCGAGTGCCACACCCCGGGTGATGACCGTGAGGGCCTGAGTGCCGCCGTTACCACCCATTCCGGCGACGATCGGCATGAAGATGGCCAGGGCGACGCTCTGCTGAATGGATTTTTCGAAAAGACCGACCACCCAGGCGGCGAGAAAGGCGGTGGCCAGGTTGATCACCATCCAGGGTAACCGCTTGCGGCACGATCTCAGAATGGGGCTAAACATCCGGTCGTCCTCCGACAGACCGGCGAGGTTGTAGAGCGTTTGGGTGGCATGTTCCTGGATGAGATCGAGAATATCGTCGAC
Source organism: Myxococcales bacterium (assembly GCA_023248875.1). Classification (GTDB taxonomy): domain Bacteria; phylum Myxococcota_A; class Polyangia; order Palsa-1104; family SHYY01; genus JAHFDT01. The sequence continues at coordinate 22,308 of JAHFDT010000046.1, forward strand.
GGTGATGAGGCCGAGCAGCCGACGCTCTTCGTCGACCACCGGCACGGCCAAGAGGTTGTAGCGCTGCACCAGCTGCGCGGCCTCCTTGGCATCCGCGGTGGCGAGCACAGCGAGTGGATCGGTCATCGCCAGCTCACCGACCGGGCGTTCGGCTTTGGCAGCGACTAGCCGCCGCACCGCCACCACACCGCCCAATCGCCCATCGGCATCGACGACATACAGGTAATAGATCGAATCGTTGTCCTCCGGCTCGCGGGCGCGCAGGCGCTCAATCGCCTCCTGCGCGGTCGCGGTCGCCGGCAGGGTGAAGACGCGGGTATTCATGACGTAGCCGGCGGTGCCC
>JAHFDT010000047.1:0-22260 GCA_023248875.1 Myxococcales bacterium
CGCTCGATGCCCAGCTCCTCACCCAGACATTTTTCGTGCTCTGGACCGCTGGGGCCGCCGCCACATTGGACGGGACTGCGCACATGACCGGCCAGGCCATTACCGAGGCGCAGGTCGAGGCCCTCAGCTGGGCCTTGGCCACGGAAGGGCGCAAGCACTCCGCCAGCACCTACCTGCTCTCGGTCGGCTACCTCCAGCAGGTGACTCGCACCATCGCGCGCTTCATGGAGCAGTACGATGTCCTACTCACGCCGACGCTGGCCGAGCCCCCGGTACCGATCGGCACTTTCGCTGCTCCCAGCGACTTTCCCATGATGGCACTCTTGCGAGCAGCGCAGTTTGCGCCGTTCACGGCGCTTGCCAATGTCACCGGGCAGCCGGCGATGTCGGTGCCCCTGGCATGGAGCCCCTCGGGCTTGCCGCTCGGCAGCCATTTCGTCGGGCGCTACGGCGAGGAGGCGACGCTATTCCGTCTGGCGGCCCAACTCGAGGCGGCTCAGCCGTGGGGCAGCAGGTGGCCCGAAACCACCAGATAGGCCAGCTCAGCGACCTCCACGGCGGCACCGTCGACATCGCCGGTCAATCCCCCCAGACGCCGATGCATCCCCAGCCCGATCGCCAATGCGCTAGCGAACGCCACCGCGGTGGCGATGGCGACGCCGGGCAGCGCGGCGATCCCCAGCGCCACCAGCAGCCCGATCGCCATGGCCGTCGCCAGGACGAAATGAACCCTTCCCGCCGCCTGGCGAAAACCATGGCCGAGCCCGTCTCTTCGGGCCGCGGGGAACAGAACCACCAACCCCACCGCAGCCCAGCGCGCCACGAGCGGAGCTGCCAGCAGCACGGCCGGACGATCGAGAAGCGGCTGGATGGCGAAGGTCTTGGCCAGGAGCAGCAGCAGGAGCGCCGCTGCGCCGTGCGCACCGATGTGACTGTCGCGCAGGATCGCCAGGGTACGCTCGCGCTCTCCCCGCCCCCCCCCGAGAGCGTCGAACAGATCGGCCACGCCATCGAGATGGAGCCCCCCGGTTGCCAGCGCCTGGAGCGCCACCACCGCCACTGCCGCAAGTAGCGAATGGCCACCAGCGAGCGCCACCAGTACTCCAATTCCGCCTACGGCGAACCCCACGAGCGGAAAGAAGGGGAGTGCGCTAGCCAGCTCCGCGTCCCCCACGGCTCCCACGGCCACCGGCCAACGCGTGAGAAAGCCGAAGGCGACCCGCAGGCCTCTTCCCGGAAGCGGCATCGTGGGGTAGATACACCGCTTGGCCGTCGGCATCAATACCGCCTTCGGACCGCACTATGGGTTGCTGTTCGCACCATGCCTGCGCTACGCTGGCGCCCGGTGGTGAGCGAAGAGAACGATAGCGATGAAGCGCTGATGCTTCGCTACCGCGCGGGAGAGGTGCGTGCCTTCGAGCGGCTGCTCGAGCGCCATCGCAAGCCGATTTACAATTTCATCCTGCGCTCGGTACTCCAGTCGGCGCTCGCCGAAGATCTGTTGCAGGAGACCTTCTTGCGGGTCATCCGAGGCGCCGCCACCTGGGAGCGCCAGGCCAAGTTTTCGACCTGGCTCTACACCATCGCTCGCAATCTCTGCGTCGATCAGAGCCGGCGCCAGAAGCTGCGGCGCGCCCAAAGCCTCGACGCTCCGGTCGATCGCGAAGGGCATGCGACTTTGCTCGACCGCCTGCCCGATGGAAGAGGGGCGATCGATCGGCAGGCGATCGACAAGCAGCTCGGACTGCGCCTTCAGCTGGCGATCGACCAGCTCGGTGAAGAGCAGCGCGAAGTGTTTGTCATGCGCGAACTCTTGGATCTACCGTTCAAGGAGATCGCTGAAATCGTCGGCGCGCCGGAAAATACCGTGAAGAGTCGGATGCGCTACGCATTAGAAAAACTACGGGAAGCGCTGGACGAGTATCGCGATCTGGCGCAGGCGGCCCAATGAGCGATTGCCAGACGACCGACGAAAAGTTACTCGATTATCTATACGGCGAGCTGCCACTCAGCGAGGCGGACCTGGTGCGTGAACACCTCGTCGAATGCGCGCCCTGTCGCCAAAAGGCGGAGGGCTTCAGCCGCGTCCGTACCGTAGCGCGCCTGGTGCCGCTCGCGCAGCCTTCATCAGGAGTGATAGAACGGCTGATTCAGCGGGCGACCCCTTCACCCTGGATGCGCCATCCGGCCTGGGCGATGGCGGCGGCGCTGCTACTGGTTGGAAGCTTTGCCAGCTGGCGGCTACTCCATCATGAGGAGATGGCGCCCGAAAAAGCACCTCAGGGGACCGTCGCCACGCCGCCTCCGCAGACCACCTCTGCAGTGGAAGCAGTGCCTGAGGCGGACAAACTGGCCGTAGAGAAGAAAGAAGCACCTCGTTCCAAGCGTGCCACGAGCTCGAAGGTCCCAGCTCCTCAGCCAGTGGAGTCGTTCCAAGAGGGCAAGAAGGATCGGATCCGCGATGAGGCTGCCCCTGCAGGAGAGATGCGCAAATCCCTGTCGGAATCGGGTCGGGGTAGTGCAACGCTACGAAGTCCCGCACATCCCCCACGCCCCATCGCTGCGTCTGCCCCAGCGCCAGCGCGCGAAGAAACTACGGAGGCCAAACCGGCCGATCCACCGACGCAGCTGGCACAGCTTCTTGCCACCGCTGACTGTGAAAGCGAAGGCGCTCTCTACCAACAACTAAACACGCGGGCACCGATACAAATCACGCCGCGGCTGCGGCTTCGCCACGCTCAGTGCGAACGAAAACTCGGCCACCACGCTGAAGCATTAGAGCTGCTCAGCGATCTCGCGATCAATGCGCCGCCCGCCCTGCGCCCCGAGATCAGCCGCGAGCTCGATCTACTGCAGCCCCCGACCAAGGCCCCCGTCCCGGTAGGCGCGGAGCCCCGGGCGGCGCCGACCGGTCACTAAGCTTGACAGAGACCAGGTAAGGATGTTCTATCCCCGCATCTGGGCGCTGACCGTACGCTCGCTGAGGACATATGGTACTCCAAAGTCTAGTGCGTTGGCTGCTCCCCAAAGAGGAGCACTTCTTCGATTTCCTCGAACAGCAAGCGGAAGTCGCCGACCAGGGAGCCAATGCTCTGGCCAGCCTCCGCGACGGCTCTCGCTCGGTCAGCGAGGTGCGCCAGCGCGTGCAGGAGCTCGAGCATCAGGGCGATAAGCTGGTCCACGAGATGGAAGAGGCACTCGCTCGCACATTTGTGACCCCTATCGATCGCGAAGATCTGCAGAAGCTATCCAAGGAGCTCGACGACATTCTCGATCTCACCAACCTCGCGGCTCGTTCCTGCGTGCTGTTTGGCGTCGAAAAGCCCAGCGCTCCGATGATTCAATTGATGGAGAAGCTCATCGAGTGCACTACGATACTCAAACGTGCCCTGCCGCGGCTACGCCAGCGCCGCTATGCCGATCTCATCCATGATGGGCGTGCCATTCACAGCCTGGAAAAAGAGGGCGACACCATTTTCCGCGACGGCATCAGCGTGCTGTTCCACGATCCCAGCATCGATGCCAAAGTGCTTCTGCGCGAGAAGGATATCCTCGAAGATCTCGAGAATGCGATCGATCACTGCGATCACATCGCCTCGACCCTCACCAATCTCGCCATCAAGAATGGTTAGTCTGCTCATCGCGGTGATCATCACCGCCATCCTCTTCGACTACATCAACGGGTTTCACGATGCGGCCAACGCCGTGGCCACCGTAGTGTCGACGGGAGTATTGCCCATCCGCACCGCGGTGATCATCGCCGGTGCCTTCAACTTCATCGGCGCGATCACCGGCACTGCCGTCGCCAAGACGATCGCCACCGGATTCGCGGATCCCGCGATTGTCGGGCAGACGGTAGTGCTCGCAGCGCTGATCGGTGCCTCCATCTGGAACTTGCTTACCTGGTGGTACGGCATCCCTTCGAGCTCGTCGCACGCTCTCATCGGCGGTCTCGCCGGCGCAGTCACAAGCCATGCTGGATGGAGCGCGTTCCGCTGGTCGGCACTGATGCACAAGGTCGTCGTTCCGCTGGTGGTCTCTCCCACGCTCGGTTTCATTGGGGCGTTCTTCGTGATGATCGGCCTTGTCTGGCTGGTACGCCGGATGCGGCCCACCGTGGTGCATAAGGCTTCACGCCGACTCCAACTGATCTCTGCCTGTGCCATGGCCTTTTCTCATGGTTCGAACGATGCGCAAAAATCGATGGGCATCATTGCCCTGGCGCTCACCTCCTTCGTCGCTGCCGGTCACACCGGCATCCCCGAAACGATGCTGCCACACAGGACGGGCGAGATCCCCGTCTGGGTCGTGACGGCGTGCGCGCTGGCGATCGCGCTCGGCACCATGGCCGGCGGCAAAAAGATCATCAAGACCATGGGCTCCAAGATCCTGCGCATCAACCCCCTACAGGGTTTTGCCGCCGAAACCGCCGGCACACTGACGATACTCGGGGCCAGCAAGTTCGGTGTGCCCGTATCGACCACCCACTGCATCAACGCCTGCATCATGGGGGTGGGCGCCAGTAAGCGGATCTCCGCCGTCCGTTGGGGCGTCGCGGGCAACATCCTCACCGCCTGGGTGCTGACGCTGCCGCTCTCCGGCGCGATTGCCTATATGCTGATGAAGGTGCTCGATGTCATGTTCGCCGGCACCTGATTATTCATACTCGGGTCCTAATGCAGGGCCACCACCACCGCCGCAAGAATCAGCCCGAACGAGACCAGGTACTTCGGCTGCGGCCCTTCGCCGAGCCACCCGGCCGCAAACACCATGAACACCACGAGCGTGATCGCCTCCTGAATCACTTTGAGCTGGTAGGTCGATAGCGCGCGAGCACCGATGCGATTCGCCGGTACCTGCAGCATGTATTCGATGAGGGCGATCCCCCAACTGGCAAACACCGCAATGAGCAGCGGTGCCTTTCGGTATTTGAGGTGGCCGTACCAGGCCGCGGTCATGAAGGCGTTCGAGAGCACGAGGAGTCCGGCGGCCTTCCAACGATCATCCAGCGGCATCGTGAGGTAGATACACCGCCTGTCCATCGGCTACAACACCGCCGTGGATCCTGTTGGCAATGGCGGTAGTCCGGCCTACCAAGTAAGGACGCGGTCGTGGGCTTCGATCAGCTTGGCGATCGCGCCGCGCGGGAGTGTTTCGACTCCGGGGATGAGCTGCGTGCTGACGATGCCACGCTCGGCGAGATCGTCAGCCACCGCATAGATCGGAATCTTCTTTTCGACCACCGCCTTGATGTCCCGGACCAGGTCCGGCCCCTTGACGGCCCGGCTGCCGAAACGCAGCCCCTTGGCGTCCTGCTGGGTAACCGCGTAGTTGACCGCGTCGCCGCGCAGTAGAATCGAAACCTCCGCCCCACCGTTCTTCATCGCGTGGGTAAACCAGACCGCCGTGTCATCCTGCTCCTCGATGGTCGCACGGTAGGCGCTATCGATGATGCTGAGATATCGTGCCATGGGTCACCTCACTCCGTTCCAATCAGGATCACGCCGTCCGAAGCCTCGCAGTATTTCCAAGCGTCGACGGGCGAACCGCGGCAGACGCCTTCGACCTGACTCTCAACGCCGCGCTCATCGACGCACAGACCGCAGTTGCACCAGACCAGCTTGACCTGCTTCTCCGCCGCATAGGCCAGCAGAGCCTTGACCCAGTCCTTGGGATTGGGATGGTCCTCTTCCTCCAGGGAAGCCCCATGGACCGCGTTCGGGTGCTGTTTCTGTCCGGCGTAGCCAAGTGCGGTTGCGCCCTCGTAACAGAACACATTGACGTTGTGACCTTTGCGGATCGCCGCTTCGACGAGGCGGAACGCGGTGGGCGTGTTGGCCGACTCGTAGGGCGGATCCATGATACCGAGGGTGATGGTTGCCATATCAGCTCCTTTCTAATGCCACAACTCTAATGCCACAACGCCTTGGCGCCCCCCGCGAGCAGATCGACGACCTCATCGATCGCACTCGCCCGTACGCCTGACCTGAGCGTTTCGATAGCTCGCTCGCGCAGCGAAAAATCATCCGCCAGCACGCGAACCTTGCCGCCCAGGAGCTCGTCGAGACCGACATCTGTTGCGCCACTGCGAGCGGCCATCACGCCGTTTTGGACCAGAAATAGCGTGACCTCATTTTCCCCCTGTCCGAGCTCGCGCGCGAGCGCGTAAAAGTGGCCGAGGTCTCCCGATTCCCAGGGGCTCTTCGATTGAATCATGACGTATTTGCTCACGTTCACATCCCTCCTATCTCCGCACTGGGTCCATAAGTATCGTATCGATGGCTCCTTGAACAATCACTCTTTCGACTCGGTCAAGAGCCGCGCAAAACCAAGACCCTCGGCTCGGTCATCTCTTCCACGGCGAAGCGTACGCCCTCGCGGCCAAGGCCCGAATCCTTCGATCCGCCGTAGGGGAAATTGTCGACGCGGAAGGTGGGGACTTCGTTGACCATCACGCCGCCGTAGTCGAGACGGCGGAAGGCGCGCAAGGCTCGGTCGACGTCGCGCGTGAAGACCCCCGCCTGGAGACCAAAGCGCGTCCGGTTGGCCGCCACCAGCGCGGCGTCGAAAGTTTCGGCGCGTTCGACCACCGCGACTGGCCCGAAGACCTCGTCGCACACCACGCGCTCACCGGGTGGGACCTCGGACAGTACGGTCGGCAGGACTACCGGGCCATCGGCCTCACCGCCGCAATGGAGACGGGCGCCCGCTAGAACCGCTTCGCGCACCCAACTGAGGACACGCGCCACATGGCTCCGGTCGATGAGTGGGCCGACCACGGTCTTTTCGTCGAGCGGATCGCCGTGAGTCAATAGCCGCGCAGCGTCGGTAAAGCGCTCCAGGAACTGATCGTAGATCGCGCGATGGACGATGAAGCGCTGCACCTTGATGCAGACCTGACCCGCACTGGCGAAGGCGGCCTGGACCAGGCGATCGAGAATTGCACCGACGTCGATCCCCTCGTCGAGAATGCAGGGGGCATTGCCGCCCAGTTCGAGCAGGACCGGCTTCTTGCCCGCGATCGCTTTGAGACGCCATCCCACCGCATCACTGCCGGTAAAGGAGACCAGCTTCATCCGCGGATCCTCGACCATCCGCTGGGCGACCCCGGGCGGACAGTGGAGAACGTTGAGTGCACCGGGTGGGAGACCGGCCTCGTCCATGAGTTCGGCGAGGCGATAGGCGGTCAGCGGACACTGCGGAGGCGGCTTGAGCACTACTGAACAGCCGGCCGCGGTGGCCGGGCTCAGCTTGTGGGCCACTAGATTGAGCGGAAAGTTGAACGGTGCGATCGCAGCGACAGGTCCGCGCGGCACGCGCTGGTACATGCACAGCATGCCCTCGGCGCGAGGCTCGAGATCGATCGGCATCACTTCGCCGCCGAGACGCCGGCTCTCCTCCGCGCCGAGCGTGAAGGTGACCACCGCGCGCGCAACTTCAGCACGGCAGTAACGGATGGGCTTACCACTCTCCCGAGCCATCAGCGTCGCCAGCTCGTCGGCGTGCTCGCGCAGACGACAGGCGGTTCCCTCGAGCACGGCCGCGCGGCGGTGGGAAGGGAGGTCGCGCGTCGTGGAAAAAGCCTGCTCGGCCGCCTCGATCGCTGCATCCATGTCACCGGGGCCACCGACGGCCACCTCACCGGCTGCTTCACCGTTCCAGGGGCTCCGAATCACCTCCACGGAGGCCCCTTCGCGCAGCTGTCCGCCAATCCTCATCAGTTTTCGTTCCATGTGGATATAATGCGCCGGTTACAATGCCCTTTCCAATGGACTTCGGGAGACCCTCATGAATCGCACCGATGCGCTCCTCGCTCGCCGAGAGGCGGTCGTCCCTCGCGGCGTCGGCCGGCTGAATAGACTCGTGGTGGCGAGCGGTCGCGGCACACACCTTGTCGACGTGGAGGGGCGCGAATACCTCGATCTCGCCACCGGCATCGGCGTCATGGGCGCCGGCCATAGCCAGCCTGCCGTGATCGAAGCGGCGGTCGCTCAGCTGCAGGCGCTCCAGCACGCCTGCTTTCACGTGGCCACCTATGAGCCATACGTGGCCCTGTGCGAAAAGCTGGTGGGCCTCGTCCCCCACGGCGCCGCGAGCAAGGCGCTGCTGGTCAACACCGGTGCCGAGGCGGTTGAAAACGCCATCAAGATCGCCCGTCAGGCCACTGCACGCCCTGCCGTCCTCTGTTTTACCGAGGCCTTTCATGGCCGCACTCTGATGGGCATGACGCTCACCTCCAAGGTCAGCTACAAGGCGGGCTGCGGACCGTTTGCACCCGAGGTCTATCGGCTGCCCTATCCCAACCGTTGGCGCTACGGCGAGGGGCTCAGCGAAGAGATCTTCGTCGCCCGCGAGCTCGATCGGCTGCGCGACGCGTTTGTCAGCATGGTGCCTGCTGAGCAGATCGCGGCGATCGTGCTCGAAGTGGTGCAGGGCGAGGGCGGGTTTACGGTGTGTCCCTTCGGCTGGCTGCGTGGTCTGCGCGAGGAGTGCGACCGACATGGCATCCTACTGGTCATCGACGAAGTTCAGACCGGGCTCTGCCGTACCGGCCGCTGGGCGGCGCACCACCACACCGGAGTCCTGCCCGACATTTCCACGTGGGCCAAAGCCCTTGGCGGCGGCCTTCCGATCGCCGCAGTGGTGGGCCGTGCCGCCGTCATGGACCGCGCGCTGCCCGGCACTCTCGGCGGCACCTACGGCGGAAATCCGGTCGCCTGTGCCTCGGCGCTGGCGACACTTGATCTCATGGAGCGCGAGCGCTTCGACCTGCGCGCACTCCGGATTGGCGAGCGTATCCGCGAGCGACTGCTGGCGCTCCAGGCGCGCTGCCCGCTGGTGGCCGAAGTGCGCGGACTCGGTGCGATGCAGGCTTTTGAGCTCTGCGAACAGGGCGACCCACGTCGCCCGGCCACTGACGCTGCTACGCGCGCCATCGATGGCTGCATCGCCCGCGGCGTGCTGGTGATCGCAGCCGGCGCGCACCGCAATGTGATTCGACTGCTGCCCCCGCTCGTGATCAGTGACGCGGAGCTCGACCGCGCGCTCGAGGTGCTTACAGACGTGGTTGCCAACCTGGAGGGAAGTACTCGATGACACAATCCTATCGTTTTTTGATCGATGGTTCCCTGGTACCGGCCCTGGAAGAGCGCACCGCCAAGATAGTCGATCCCGCCACGGAATCGGCGCTCGCCGAGGTGCCCCACGGTTCCGAGCGCGACGTCGACCGGGCCGTAGAGGCCGCCGCACGCGCATTCGAGGGCTGGGCAGCCACACCGCCCCGCGACCGTTCTGCGGCCCTCCTCAAACTCGCCGAGCGCATCGAAGCCCACGCCGAAGAGCTGGCGTCGATCGAATCGCGCAACGTCGGAAAGCCGATCAGCTTGGCGCGTTCTGAAATCCCATTTCTCATCGATAATCTGCGTTTCTTTGCCGGCGCCGCGCGGTGCGTCGATGGGCGCGCGGCGGGCGAATACACCCAGGGTTTTACCAGCATGCTGAGACGAGAGCCCGTCGGGGTAGTGGGCTCCATCGCGCCCTGGAACTACCCGCTCATGATGGCGGTCTGGAAGATCGGCCCCGCCCTCGCCGCCGGCAACACGGTCGTCCTCAAACCGGCCGAACAGACGCCGCTCACCGCATTGCGCCTCGGCGAGCTGGCCGCCGATCTGTTTCCACCCGGCGTCCTCAATGTGATCAGTGGGGACGGCATCCCCGTCGGAGCAGCGCTGGTGGCTCACCCCAAGGTAGCCATGGTCTCGCTCACCGGCGATACGGAAACCGGCAAGTTGATCGCCAAAAATGCGGCAGCGACGCTCAAGCGCGTTCACCTCGAGCTCGGTGGCAAAGCCCCGGTGCTGGTGTTCGACGATGCCGATCTCGACCTCGTGGTTCGCACGCTGCGCGTGGCCGGCTTCGCCAACAGCGGCCAGGACTGCACTGCCGCCTGCCGCATCTACGCCCGGGCAACTGTTTTCGATCGCCTGGTCCGCGATCTTGCACCCGCCGTAGCGTCGCTCAAAACCGGCGACCTAGAGAACGCCGACACCGAGCTCGGCCCGCTGGTCTCCAGCGAACAGCGCAGCCGCGTCCAAGGTTTTGTCGATCGTGCCGTCAAAAGCCGCCATGTCGAGATCGTGACCGGCGGCCATGCCGGCGACAAGCGCGGCTTCTGGTTCGAGCCCACCGTGGTCGCAGGGGCCCGCCAAGAGGATGAGATCGTCCAGCGCGAAGTGTTCGGCCCGGTCATCACCGTCACTCGCTTCGACGACGACGACCAGGCCATCCGCTGGGCCAACGATGTGAACTATGGCCTCGCCGCTTCGGTGTTTACGACCAACGTCCAGCACGCCATGGACGCCGCGCGCCGCCTGCGCTTTGGCACCGTCTGGATCAACGAGCACCTCACGCTCGTTTCCGAAATGCCGCACGGCGGCTTCAAACACTCCGGCTACGGCAGCGACATGAGTGTCTACGCGCTCGGTGACTACACGGTGCCGAAACACGTGATGGTGCGAATCAGCTAACGGTTAACCGTCCGCTCTTCGATGCGCATATGACGCTTCTCCAGCTCCGCCACAAACGGTGCGACGGGCACCGCTAGTTCCGGGGGGAGGCAGCCGCGCCCACTGATTTCGCGGCGAAGGATCAGTTGGGCGACTATCGACGGAGGGCAGCCGGTGTCGACATCGACTCCGAAACCCCACTCCGGAATTCCCCGACAATGGCAGTCGATGGTGGTCTCGATCTCTCTGCCACCGACGCTGCCGATCACGACCACGCGGAGCACTTCGTATTCATTCGGCACGCCACCCGGATCACCTGGCGGGACGTCGCGGAGCAGGCGAAGCATCAAGGATCGGGGTGAGACTTCAGCGCCGCCCACACGCACGGGGGTTATCGAGAAGAGCCCGAGCGAACGCAAGAACCGCAGCTTTGTGACGAGGTCTTCCGAGAAGGCGATGCGGAAGCTGACTTCGCGGACGCCCTTATCGCGATAGGAGAGCGGCAGGGTGGCGACTTCAGAGTGGAGTGTTCGTGCGGGCCGCTGGCGACCGACCGGCGCGGGAAAATCGACGTCGCTCTCGCCAGAAAGTGCCTCGACGAAAGCCCAATCGCCACCGGTAAAGAGCGCGGCCGGTTCGGTGGCCTCTTCAATGATCGTCTCCATCGAATAGGAGGCGCCGAAAACCGACGGGGTTCGCCCGACAGTATTATCCTCACTGCCGACGAGAACGTGGATCTCGTCGACACGGTCGAGCGGATCGGCGGCCTTCCGCGCCAGCACGTTGACGATGCCAGGCGCGGCGCCCATACCGAGGACTGCGACGAGGCCAGCCTCGCGAAAGCGGCTGTGCAGCTCGAGCTGCTTGCGGGTGACATGGAACAGGCCGCCGAGATCGGTATAGTGGCTGCCGGCGCGCAAACAGGCCTCCATCACCGGTACGTTGAATTTGTGCTGCGCCGTATTGACGACCATGAACGAGCCCGCCAGGACTTGGGCGCTATCGGCGACATCGTTCGCATCTATCCGCACGGTGCGCAGACGCGGACTCCCCAGTGTTTTGGCCAGCGCATCGGCCGCGGCGAGGTCGTAGTCGGCGATCAGGATCTCCACCTCGGCGGGCGCCGTCTCCACGAGGTCGCGGACGGTGATTCGCCCCATCATCCCCGCACCACCGAGCACCGCAATCCTCATCATGGCAGCTCCCCTCGGCGATTCCGATACGGATGCCAATAGGGCTTCCGCTCAGGAACGAAATCGATATGAACATGTTTGGGCTCACGGAAGGCGTCGAGCCCCTCTTCGCCGAGCTCACGTCCCATGCCGCTCTTGCGCATACCACCGAAAGGGGCGGCATCGTTATCGGTGAGCGGGTCGTTGACCCAGAAGGTGCCGGCCTTGATCGCGCTCATCGCTCGCATCGCCCACTCGAGATTCTTGGTGTAGATGTTGGCGCCGAGACCATATTCGGAGCGCGCGGCGGCAGCGATCGCTTCGTCGGCGTCGCGCACGACCTGGATGGAGGCGACCGGACCGAAAACCTCCTCGCACACTACCGTTTGCGAGGGCGTGACCTCGGTGAGGACGGTCGGTGCATAAAACCAGCCCGGCCCCGCCTCGGGCAATCGCGCGCCCCCCGTGAGCAGCCGTGCGCCCTCCCCCAGCGAGCGCTGCACCTGCGCTTCGACACGCTCGATTGCCGTCTGCGAGATGAGCGGGCCCATATCGGTATCGGGATCCATGCCATTGCCGACGCGCAGAGTTCGTGTGTGCTCGACGAAGCGCTCGATGAACTCGCCGGCGATCGACTGGACGACGAAGATGCGTTTGGCGGAGGTGCACACTTGGCCGGAGTTGAGAAAGCGCGCCCAGGCCACACCGGGAACGGCCACGTCGAGGTCGGCGTCCTCGAAGACGATGAACGGGTCGATGCCGCCCAGCTCCAGATTGACGCGTTTGAGGTGGCGCGCGGCGCGCTCGGCGATGCGCGTGCCGACCGCGGTCGACCCGGTAAAGGCAATGCACTGCACATGGGGATCGTCGACCAGGGCTTCGCCCACCGCGGGACCGGTCCCGGTGACAACATTGACCACTCCCGCTGGCAGATGTGCGAGGCCCTGCTGGGCGAAGCGAAGCGTCGCGAGCGGGGTCAGCTCGGAGGGCTTGATGACCACGCTGTTGCCCGCCGCGAGCGCCGGCGCAATCTTCCAGACCAAAAGCAGCAGTGGATAGTTGAAGGGTACGATCGCCGCCACCACGCCGAGCGGCTCTTTGATAGTGAAGTTCACCTGGTGCGGCGCTACTGGCGGCACCGAGTTGCCATAGGAATGGCGCGCCAGCTCGCCGTAGTAGTCGAAACAGGCAGCGCACCACTCCACCTCGTCGAGGTTTTCGATGCGCGGCTTCCCCCCTTCGCGCGTCAAGAGATCGGCGAGTTCCACCCGGTCTTGGCGCATGGCGTGCGCGACCTCGTGGAGGAGTCGGGCACGCTCGACGGCGGGCACAGCCCACCAGCCCGGCTGAGCCGCGGCGGCCCGTCCGGCAGCGAACCGCGCGTCAGCGGCAGTGGCCTCGACCACTTCGTCGACGATCTCCAGCGTCGCGGGGTTGACGATCCGCCGTACGCCACCCTCACGACTGGGGGCAGACTGTCCATCGATCCAGAGTTTTTTCATGGGCGCCCACGTTACCAGTTTGCGATGTGGCTGTTAAGGGCCCGCGAATGAACAAGTTAACCGATGATCGCGGCCGAGGCGCCCGGGCAGCGAGGCGACGGCGAGGACCGGAAGGGAGCATCCTCGACGGATGTGACCTGAGGACCGGAGCCGGCATCGAAGCTGGGCGGGATGGATCGGGCGCGAGGGCGGCTGACTTGTTCGTTCGCGGGCCCTAAGAACCTTGGCAGAGCCACATCCCCACCAGCACGAGCGCCATGAAAGCGATCTGCTGTTTGGTGACCCGCTCCCGCAGAAGATATGCGGCAAAGGGAACCGTCACGATGGGATAGGCGCCGGTGAGCGGCGTGACGATCGAAACCGGCCCCGCGGCGGTGGCGATGATGACGCCGAGATCTCCGCCCGCCATCACTGCCATCGGCAAAAAGGAGTGTGTCCATTCCCGGAGGGTGCTGCCCGTCGCATTGGCGGGCTTCCGACCATAGAGAAGTCCGTAGACACCGAGCGTCATCGCGCCGCCGAAGGTTGCGAACAGCGTCATATTAACATCGCGGCCGGCGTCGCTCGGGTAGGGCATGCGGTAGGCATACTTGAGGAGCGTTTGCGCGGCTCCCCAAAGAATGAGCGCGGTCGCCGCGAGGGGGATCCAGGAGCGATTCTTCGACGTAGATGGGCCGCTCGACGGCTCATAGGAGAGCCCAGCGCAGCCAGCGATGATCATGGTCACAGCCACGTATTGCAACGGCGTGAGCGCCTCTCCCAGAAACACACGCGCGAAGATCACCGTGGGCGCGGGATAGGCGGCCGAGAGTGTTCCGACGATGGAGATGGGGCCAAGGACGATCGACTTGTAATAGAGGATCCAGCCGATCCCATCGAGCAGATAGACTCCCACGCCCGCCCACAGGACCGCTCGCCCCTCCGGCGAAAATGGCGGCACGTTCGAGGGGTGGGTAAAGAACCAGCCGAGAAATACCAGGGAGCGCGCAACGATGAAAAACAGGCAGAAGCGCGCGGGCGGCACGTCGCCGCTGTACTTTTTCACGAGCCCCTGCGCGACACCGTAGAGCAACAGCGTCAGGATCGAGGGGACGAGCCAAATAAGCACGCCAGGGCTGGGCATGGGGCCTAGCGTATACCAAGGCTGGCGAGTTGCGTACCTTTTCGGCTACGCTCCCCCCATGTGCGCTAGAGCGGCGGTCGCCCGGATGGATCGGAAGATGGCGAAGAGCTTTCGCCCGAGGGCAAGGAGCGAGGGCGCAGCGCTAGTAGCGGTAACGCAAGCCCGAGCGACTCGGCCATCGGGCCAAAGATCGAGCCAGCGCCGCATCAATCCGGGTGATCGCCGCTCTAGCTGGCTCTCCTGTGCTCTGCTCCTGCTGGCCAGTTGCAAGTCGCCTGCACCACCCGCTCCCCTACCGCCGGTCGAGCCTCTGGCGCCCGCACCGGCGTCGGGCCCTGTGCAGGTGGCCATTGTCGGCGGAGGGTTGGCGGGTCTCGTCGCGGCCTACGAGCTCGAAAAGCGCGGCCTCTCGGTACATCTACTCGAGACCGCCGATGTGTTGGGCGGGCGTGTCCAGACCGCAGGCTATGGGGGCGGTCTCCACGGCGAGTTCGGCATGCAGGAGATCTGGGAGTCGAATCCGCTCAAGGGGATTGCTGAGGAGCTCAGGGTCCCGCTCGATAGCGGTGAGGCTGCGTTTTCTAGCGTGGTGCTGAATGGCAAGCTCTTCCCCAACACCTACAAGACCAGCCGCGACTATTTTGCCGCGCTCTTTGCTCCCGAGGAGAGACGGGTACTCGACGCCTGGATGCGGAAGGCCAAGCGGCTCTACGCCATCGCCCGAGAGCGCGGCGCGATCGCCCCCGAAGTCGCGGATTTGCAAAACATCACCTTCCAGCAATGGCTCGAGCAGGAAAAACTGCCGCCGAAGGTCGCGACCTGGATCCGCCTCACGCTCGAGTGTGAGCTAGCGAGCGACTGGAGCGATTTCAGCGCGCTCGTGGGACTCCTTGAGTTTCACGTCTTCCTCGATGGCGGCCAACGGGACTACCATGTCCGCGGCGGAAACTCGCGTGTGATTGAAGCCCTCGCCAAGGCCATCCACGGTGAGAAGTCGCTCTCGGCCACCGCCACGGCCATCGAGCAAAGCACCACCGGGAAGCTCCACGTGCGCGTCACCTACACGCAAAAAAATCAGATCCACGTCCTCGAAGCCGAGCGCGTAGTGGTGGCCATCCCCTTCGTGCGGCTGCACCAGCTCCAGTTCGAGCCACCGCTGCCCGAAGATTACTGGCAGTCCGTCTATACACTCAAGCTCGGCCAATATGTCGTCGTCCATTTCCTGTTCGCCAAGGAGGGACGAAAGCTCTTCCAAGAGGATCCCGCTGATCTCTTCACCGTGCTGACCAACGGACCGCTCGGCGTGATCTACGGTCTCGTCGACGAGAGTCCGAAGGATCAGTCGGTGGATGTCTTTTCGCTCCTCATCTACGGCACTCCGGCGCGGGTGTTTCACATGGCGCCCCGCGACATGAAGCGCAAGGAGCTCCTCGGCGAGCTCAACCGGCTCTGGCCCGGGTTTTCTCAGTATGTGCGAGCCACCCACATCTACAGCTACCATCCTGCGGCCATTCCCGTTTGGCCGCCCGGTCGCTCCCCGGTCGACGCGCAGGCGGAACTGCTGCGCAAGCCACACCTTGGTCTCTGGCTCGCGGGCGACTATACCGAGAACGCCCATTCCGATGGCGCGGTGCGGAGTGGGATCCGCGTGGCCAAGGCGATTGCAGAAGACCTTACTTCTCGTCGATGACCTTGCCGCTCGGCTCGGGCGGCGGCGGCGCCGGGCGCAGCGTCAACTCCAGCGCCGAAAGCTCCTGCCGCGCCTTTTCCACCCACTTCTGCTCCTCGGGTCGCTTCTCCATCTCGACGTACTTACGAAACGCCGACACGGCGCCCTGAGCGTCACCCAGCGCCTTGAGCGTCTGGCCTAGCCCATAATATGGATCCGGATCGTCCGGCTTCAGCTTGGTGTAGTGCATGTAGGCTTCCACCGCCTGCGAACGTCGCTCGCCGCGCCGGTAGGCGTGGGCCAGGTTGTACCAGCCCAGCGCAAAATGGGGATCCCGGTCGGTCGCCCCCTTGAAGGCCGCCGCTGCATCGTCGTAGCGCTTGAGCGCAAAGAAGACATTTCCGAGGTCGTTATAGAGGCTGAGATTGCCCTTGTCTGCCTCGATCGCCTTGCGATAGGCGGCGGCGGCCTCTTCAAATTTCTTCTCGTTGCGCAGTTTGTCCGCCTCTGCACGGAGTTCGGCGGGCGACACGGTCGGGGGCTCGAGCTGCGCGATCAATTGATTCGCCTGGTCGACGAATTTCTGCGCCGTCGGGCGCTTCTCCTGCGCCACGTAGTGCTTGAGCGCCGCCAGCGCTCCCCTCTTGTCGCCGAGCCCCGCCAGCGACTGGCCGAGCCCAAAGTAGGATTCGTTCTCCTTCTGCTTGAGCGCAATGCAGCGACGGTAGTAGTCGGCGGCATCCGCCCACACCTGCTTCTTGCGATAGGCGTAGGCGAGCAGGTAATAGGCGCTACCAAAGTCCGCCACCCGCGCCACGCCGATCTTGAGCTTCGCGATGCCCTCGTCGAGCTTTCCTAGATTGAGCGCCTTGGTGCCATAGGCCTCATAGCTCTTGGGATCATCCGGAGTGGCGTCGATCGCTTTGGCGAGCGCCGGCAGATCGTCGGGTGCGGCTGCCACTTGAGCGCTCGCGGGAAGGGCCAACAGGGGGAGGAGGAGAGCCAGTCGTTTCTTCATGGCGGCGGATATTACCTCGGGTTTTTGGAATGGTCCATGGTGTGATAAAGTGAAAAAATGGGGCGATTCGGTTGGGGGACTGTGGTCTGCCTGATTAGCCTGCCGGTAGAAGCGACCGTGCTCGACTTCGCCACCAGCAGCAGCTACAGCCTGCGCCTCCATGGTGCGACTGGCGGCGACAACCTCGGCTATGGCCAGGCGATCGGAGATTTTAACCACGATAGCATGCCCGATCTGGTGGTTTCCGCCCCGACCGCCAATGGGGGTGGCGGCTACGTCTACATTCTTTATGGGCCGCTGGCCGCGGGCGAACGCGACCTTGCCACTTCGTCCCAATACAATGTGCGCTTTGAGGGAGTCCCGGGATCGCCAGGTGCAGGAGCCGGCGACCAGCTGGCGGCCGGCGATCTCAATGGCGATGGCACCGATGACCTCATCATCAGCGCTCCCTATGCCGCCAATAGCTGCGCCAACCAGAAGTATGCCCAAGGCGCCGTCTATGTGATTTTCGGCGGACCGAGTTCCTTTCCCGCCGGGACAGGACAGACCCGCAACTTGAACCTTCCTAGTAGCTACCATGTTCGCTTCGATGGCGAAGCCTGTGGCGATCTGCCGAGTTTCCAGGCGTCCGACAACGGCGACCAGCTGGGTTTTTGGCTTGCCCTCGGCGATCTCAGTGGCGATGGGCAACCGGACTTGGTGATGACCTCGCGTTACGCCAACCACAACGGCCGTACCGATAGTGGATCGGTCTATGTCCGCTACGGTGGGGCGGGCGTTTGGCCGCCCCCCCCCAGCCTCATCGACCTCGGAACCACCAGCAGTTTTAATATCCGCTACGATGGCCCCCTGCCCGCCTATCAGCTGGGCTGGTCGGCCCGAGTGGGGCTCGCCAACGGCGGCAGTCAGCCCGATCTGGCGGTCGGCTCTCCCATGGCCACCACCAACATCAACCGGATGCGCAACGGTTCCGTCCACCTCTTCTACGGTCCGCTCGCATCGGGTACTGGCAACATTTACGACCTGGCGGTGGCCGGTAATTTCAGCGTGCGCTACGAGGGGGCATCCGCCGGGAACTTTCTCGGCATGAACGTCGCCCTCGGCGAGGTGACCGGTGATTCCTCCTCCGATCTCGTCATCGGTGCGCCGGTGGTAAACTCTCAAGGGCGAACTGGGAACGGGGCCGTCTACATCGCGCAAGGGCCCACACCCGCTGGACCCGGAACGACCCGCGATCTGGCAAACGGCTTCGACTACCGCTTCGATGGACCCGACTTCCTCGCCGGGCCGAACGCAATGTCGGGTCTCTTCGGACGCCTCCTCAACATCGCACCGCTGCACGGCGGTAACCCGGAGCTCCTCATCAGCACCCTTTTGGCCGATACCCAGGGGCGCACCGACAACGGCGCCGTCTATTCGTTACAGGGGCCCTTTTCCATCGGCGGAGGCAATCAGGTTCGCGATATTGCCCAGACCAATTTCTCGAGTAGCACCGTCGACTACCGCTACGATGGCGCATCCGGCGCAGGCAACGGCGACCAGATGGGACGATCGGTGGTGGTGGGCGAGCTCAACGGCATGGGCGGGCTGGATATTGCCACTGGCAGCTACTTGGCCGATACGATGGGACGCACCGATAACGGCGCTCTCTATATCGTTTTCGGCACCAGCTCACCGCCCGACGCCGCGGTGGCGTCCGATCTGGCTCCTCCCCCAGATTCAGCAATGTCAGCAGATCTTTCCATGCCCGATTTGGCAATGCCCGATCTCACGACTCCAGCCGATATGGCCATCGTCGTGATTCCACCACCGGACATGGCAATGTCGCTGGTCGATCTCGTTCAGTCGCAGCCCGATCTTTCGCTGCCGGTTCCCGTGATCCCCGACCTGACCATGCCGGTCGATCTTTCGCTGCCGGTTCCTGTGATCCCCGACCTGACCATGCCGGTCGATCTTTCGGGCATGGACGCAGCAATGGTGGCTGCAGACGGTGCACTTCCGAAGGACCAAAGTGCACCCGCTACAATGGACTCGGGCAGCGGCCCGATCGCTGCCGGATGCGCCTGCGTGCTGACCCCCTCGCATCGGCAGAGATTCCCCGGTGTGGAGCTGGCGCTGGGATGTGGAATCATGGCCTTGCGACTAACGCGCAAGAATCGTCGCGGTCGCCTGACCAAAACCGATGCACATCGTCGATAGACCATAGCGTACGTCCCGCCGCTCCATTTCGTGCAGCAGGGTCGTCAGCAGCCGCACGCCCGAGCAGCCGAGCGGATGGCCGAGCGCGATCGCGCCGCCGTTGACGTTTACTTGGTTGAGATCCCAGCCGAGCTCCTTGGCCCAAGCGAGCGGCACCGTGGCAAAAGCTTCGTTGATCTCGACGAGACCGATATCGCTCCGTTTGAGCCCCGCGCGCATCAGCACCTTCTCCGTCGCTGGAATCACGCCATGGAGCATCATCACCGGGTCGACGCCCGCCACCGCGGTGGCCACCACCCGCGCGCGCGGCTTGATCCCCAGCTCGGCCGCCTTTTCTCGGGAAGTGACCAAAATCGCCGCGGCGCCGTCGGAGATCTGTGACGAGGTCGCCGCTGTCACTACGCCATCCGGTTTCACCACCGGCGCCAGTGAAGCCATCTTCTCCAGCGTCGATTCGGGGCGGATCCCTTCGTCCTCGGCAAACATCCTGGTGCTACCATCAGGCAGCTTGACCTCGAGCGGCAGGATTTCGCTGCGAAAGCGCCCCGCTTCACGCGCGGCCGCGGCGTGCTGATGGCTGGCCAGCGAAAACTCCTCGCAGGCGCGACGCGACAATCCCCACTTCTCAGCCACCATTTCGGCCGAATTGTGCTGGGGCACAAAGTTGTAGCGCTCCGAGAAGAGCGGCGAAAACGGAATCATCGGCGAAGGGGGCACCATCCCATCCGAACCCATCGGCACGCGCGACATCGACTCGACTCCGGCGGCGATCACCGCCTCCATCTGCCCCGATAGCACCGCCATCGCGGCAAAATGGAACGCCTGCTGCGATGATCCGCACTGCCGGTTGACCGAGGTGCCGGTCACCTCGACAGGAAAGCCGGCCATGAGCGCGGCGATGCGCGCGACGTTCCAGCCCTGCTCGCCCGCTTGGGTCACGCAACCCGCGATCACATCCTCGATGGCGCGCGGGTCGATTTTCGCGCGCTGTACCAGACCGCGCAGCACATGGGCCAAGAGCTCGTCGGCCCGCGTTGCGGAAAGGCTCCCCTTCTTCTTGCCGATGGCGCTCCGTGCTGCCGCAACAATCACTGCTTCTGGCATGGTCCTCTCCTATTTGAACAGCGTGTTGGCTTCGGCCGTCAGCGTATCGCAGGTTGCACCATCGGCCACCGGCATCGCCACAAAGGTCGACTTCTTGTTGACCGACTGGGTTACCAGAGGATTCAACTTCGCCACCGCATCGACAACGGTTAAATCGCAGTCGGAGCTCGCCCCACCGGAGGGTGTGCGACGACAGCCGACGGGGCTCTGCTCCATCTTGAGCCCCTGCACCGTGCCCCGGAGGCGCTGCCCGGGATGCAGCGACAAAGCCCCCTCTGGAAACACCACGCCATCGAGCGTCACCGCCGTGCGCATCGCGACGTAGACCCGATCGATGTCATCGAAAGCGGGCAGACCGCTCGCGACGAGCGTTGCTCCCGTCTTGGCGTCGCCCTCCTGGTCGCAGACGCACCCGTTGTCCGAGGCTGAATCGCACGAGGTCGATGCCACGCTCCCGCACAGTGCCACCTCGGGCGTCGCCCCCTTGGTGAACTTAGGCAACGCGTCGCTCACGGGGCTAACGAGGCGGGTTCCGATCAGGATGGCGATCGGCGTCGAGGAGAAGGCCGCGCAGGTCGCCGTTCCCGCCAGTGTCGCCTCGGCGCTGACCGGTTTCACCGTCTGTACCAGCGCATCTGCCGCGGTGAGCTGCGTCGCCATCGGCTGCCCTTTGAGCGCCAGGGGAGGGATCTGAATGTGACACGGGCGCACCACGATCTTGGCGTTACTGCCGCTCTGCGCGATCTCCGCCAGCATCAATAGCGAGGCCTGGGCATCCTTGTCGAGAATGCAGGAGTCCCCCGTGCATTCCGCTGGCACCTTCACATTGACATTCAACGTCGCGCGGATGCCGAAATGCTGGCCCAACTTCACCGGAGCCTGATCGGAAACGCAGACATCGGCGGGAAGAGCCATATCGGGAGGCAACATCATCATGGGCGGGCTACCACTGCATCCCGACAAGAAAAGCAGCCACCATGGACGCATCATGGTGGCACCCTATTGCAGCAGGTAGCGATCTGCAAGTGCACCGTCACCGTCTTCCAGGCCAGAAATTCTCACTGAAAACTGTCCACCGATCGGGGGCTGGTCAACGCCATCGTATCCACCTCTCAAATGATGTCTACGAGATCGGATCAAGCCCACCACCGCACCGTCACCGTCACCGTCACCGACTCCGTCTCCGTCACCGTCACCGTCACCGACTCCGACTCCGACTCCGACACCGACACCGTCTCCGACACCGTCTCCGACACTGTCTCCGACACCGTCTCCGACACCGTCTCCGACACCGCCAATCGCTCCGGCCCGACCGCCCCCACAGGGCCGGCTCGGCCTCGACATCGAGCCGAGCTTCGACCCCTGCGGCGACCCCGAGGCCGCCTGCGAGTAGCCCACGCCGCCGCCGGAACTCGGCGCAAGGGATGCGTTTGCCAACAGCTCAGAACGACTGGGAATATTAGTTGTTTTCGTTACATGGAGTAGACATAAGGAACCTTATCGGACGTGTCGTTGCCGTCGCCGGCTCGTCGCCTGCTGAGGCTGCGGTTGCGAAGCGCCGTTTCTTCATCCTATCTATGCTCAAACATTCAATGATTCGAGAGATAGAAGATATTTCCAGTGGAGCGCCATTTACCTATAGGGGTCTGTTGTGATCTACGGAGAATGGCCATGCGCGATACCTTCCTCTTGAGAACCGTCTTCTGGGTCGCTCTTTTGGGCGGTTGCGGGGTTTCACCAGAACCCTACTACGATGCCAGCCCGCCCGCCTCCGATCCGCGGCCGCCGCCCGACCTGGCGGCGCACGACGACCTCCTCCTGGCCTTCCTGCCCGCGACGCACTACCCCGTCGGCAAAACCCCCTTCGGCGTCGTGGCGGCGGACTTCAACGGCGACGGCGCGCCCGACGTGGCGGTGGCCAACTTTTGGGGCAGCACGGTGAGCGTGCTGATCAACCGCGGCGGCGGC
>JAHFDT010000047.1:22270-22645 GCA_023248875.1 Myxococcales bacterium
ATCCGGGCGGGATCAAGATCTTAGAGGTGGTGGCGGGCGACTTCAACGGCGACGGCCGGATCGATCTCGCGACCGCGGGCATAAACGATAACCCGACGCTGCTCGGGATCTGCCGCATCCTCCTGGCCCGCGCCAACGGCGGCTTCGTCCCCAAGGTCACTTACTACCCGGGGATTTATACCCGTTCGGTCGCCACCCTCGACGCCAACGGCGACGGCATCCTCGACCTCGCGTTCGCCCACGACTCTAACCCGGAAAAAATCTGGGGCGGCAGGGTCATAACCGGGACCGGCATGGGCACCTTCAAGTATAGCAACCCGAGCAACGACCTGCACGGCGCTCCGGAACAGGTGGTGACCGGCGACTTCAACGGCG
>JAHFDT010000048.1 GCA_023248875.1 Myxococcales bacterium
CGCGCCAAGATTCTTCTGCGTGCCTGCGGCGTGCCGACGCCGGAGGCGGTGGTGATGGCGGATGAGAGCGCAGTGCGCTCTTGCCGATTACCGTTTCCCCTGATTGTGAAGCCCACTCGCGAAGATGCTTCGGTCGGTATTTCCAGCGCCTCGGTGGTACACGATCCCTCCGCGCTCAGCGAGGCGGTGCGGCGTGTGCTGACAGGGCTCCAGCAGCCCGCGCTGGTGGAGCGCTACATCGAAGGGCGAGAGCTCTACGTGTCCCTGCTGGGCAACTTCCCCCCCGAAGCACTGCCCATGCACGAGATCGATTTTTCTGCCATGCCGGCGGGCCTACCGCGTATCGTCTCCTACTCGGGCAAGTGGGAGCCGA
Organism: Myxococcales bacterium; assembly: GCA_023248875.1. Lineage (GTDB taxonomy): Bacteria > Myxococcota_A > Polyangia > Palsa-1104 > SHYY01 > JAHFDT01. Next base: position 374 of record JAHFDT010000048.1, read on the forward strand.
GTTCGCCGGAGTTTGTGGGAACGCAGCCCAAGCGCTGCCTTCTCGAGGAGTCAGTTCGTGCCCGCGTGGTTCGCGCCGCCCGCGAGGCTTTTGAAGCGCTGGAGCTGCGCGACTACGGACGGGTCGATGTGCGGCTGGCCGCCGACAATACGCCCTACATCATCGACGTCAATCCCAACTGCGATATCACCGACGGTGCCGGCTTCAGTCGTGCTGCTGGCTATGGCGGGCTCGATTATCCGACGCTGGTCGAGCGCGTCTGCTTGATCGCCCTGGAAAGGCACCACCATGTCCACGGTCACCGAACTCCTGACTCGAGCTCCGACTCTGTTCCCACCGCTGCTACTGAGCTCCGCGAAGGTGCGGCAGCTCCAGTCCTCCGATCGCGCGCCGCTCGCGGACCTGGTCCGAAGGGACGGCCTCTTTCAACCCGCCGAGGTAAGGTGCGCGCTCGAGCTGATCGACGGCGCGCTCGCTGATCCACACGGCGATTACCAGGTGCGGGTTGCTGAACTGGAGGCCAAGGTGGCCGGCTATGTCTGCTTTGGCCCCACGCCCATGGCATTCGGAACGTGGGATCTCTACTGGCTGGCGACCCATCCTGTCTTCCGCGGTCGGGGCGTTGGCGGTTCACTGGTGGTGGCGATGGAGACCGAGCTCCGGCAGTACGGCGCCCGCTTAGTCCGCGTCGAAACCTCGCACCTCGAGAGCTACGGCGCCGCGCATCGTTTCTATCAGCGCCACGGTTATCCCGAGGTGGCTCGCCTGCCCAACTTTTATCAACCGGGCGACGACCTCGTGATCATGCTGAAGACGCTGTAACGCTGCTATACTGACTAGATGGCGCTCGGGCGCGGTTTTACGCTGGTCGAGCTGATGGTGTCGATCTTCATCGGGGGCCTGCTCCTCGGCGGCGCCTTCGAGCTCAATATGGCCTTCAATCGCCAAACCATCCGGCAGCAGCACGTCGTCGATATGCAGCAGACGCTGCGCATCACCCGGCAAGTGATCGAGCGCGTGGTGCGCGGTGCCGGAGCTGGCCTGCAAGATACCTCGCTCTCTGCCAATACCTGTGGCGGCGCGCCCAATCTCTATTACCCATTTCAATTCTCGAACAGCAACACCTTCAGCGATCCCAAGAATACCTTCGATTCCACACCGAGCGATTCGGACCAGGACGCCGATTGGTTGCGCGTGGTCAATGTCGGGGCCGGCACCAATGCATCGTCGGACGATGGCAGCAAGCTCTGCGTCGCGAGTACCAGCGGCTTTGTCGTCGGCGATATCGTCGCCATTATCAACACCGATCCCTCTCGTCCACAAAGTTGCCTGCGCTCTCTGACCTCCCTGGGAACAGCATGCCCGGGCAATGCTCCTTCGCTTTCGCACGCCTCGGCCTCGAGTTGCCTCAACCAGCCGCCCATCGGCGATCCCTGCCTGTCGAACATGACCTGGCCAGCACCCATCCGGCGGATCACCGGCAACACCACGCAATTTCGGATCGACACCAGTGATGCCAGTACGCCCCGCCTGATGGTCTCCTACACGGATATTACTCGGGCACCGCAGTGGCAAGTGCTGGCCGAGAATCTGGAGGACCTTCAGGTGGCGATGGTGATGGCGGATGGCCGCGTCTGTGGCAATGCGGGAAATTCGGTCGATGATCCAGCGCTGTGTTCTCCGCCGCAGTTGCGTTCGGTGCGCTTCACGATCAGCGCGCGTTCGAGCGTGCCGATTCCGGGATTCCCGCCCGGTTCCAGAGGTGGAAGCGAAGACCTTCCCGCATCGAGCGTGAGCGATGGTTTCTTGCGGCGCAGTGTGACGACGCTGGTACAGCTCCGGAACCAGCCATGAACCGCGGCTTCTCTCTGCTCGAGCTGTTGATGGTGTTCGCCATCCTCGCCATCTTGAGCAGTCTAGCGATCGTCTCCTACCGGCGCACCCGTGGGGCCAACCGGCTGGACGGATTCACCGATCAGGTGAGCACGGTGGTGATGATGACGCGCCGGCGTGCGCTCGCGACATCGACCGATTTCATCGTTCACTTGCTGCCCAACTCGGTCGCCTATTGTCAGTTGGACCCTGCGAATCCATCGCAATCCTCCTGCCCGACGCCAGCCAATGCCAACTGTGCGCCCTTTGGTGCGGGCACGGCGCCGTGTGAATCGGTGCGCGCGATGACATCGGGCAGCAGCGCCAGCATCGTCCAGTGGGCCAATCAACCGGATGACCTGGGGCAAAGCGGTATCGTGCGTCAACCGATCGGTTCGGGACGAGTGTTGCGTTGCTATGGCACCGGTCGGTTCGCTGGCGCCTGTGACTCCGATCCTGCCACGCCTAATCCCGACGGCTTTACGGTCTATCTCGCCAGCAGCGATGAGAGCTCGCGTCACCGCAAGGTGGTGGTCTATCCCGCGGCGGGAAGGCCACGCGTCATCGATTCATGGTGAGGGGATCCCTGTTTCTCCTGCTGCTGGTCGCGGGGTGTCGGCGGCAGGTTGCTCCGGCGGTCCACGAGTCCTCCGCTCCCGTTTCGCAGGGGCGAATCGTCGAGATCCAGCTGCTCGACCAGCGCGATCTCCATGATCCTCCTCTCACTCTTTCCCCTGACGAGGTCGCTAAGTGGGCGGGCGAACGACTCCGCTTGCCAGTGGCGCTCGGCGAAATAGCGCGGTCAGGAATCGATCACCGGTTGCGGATCGAGTTTGAACTCGCCGAGGCAGAAGAACAGCGGGTACTGCGCGCGATCTTGCGAGCGCGCCTCAGCCGCATCGGCGCTGCTGTCGACGACACTGCCGTGGTGAGCCAGGTGATCGCGGAGCGCGAGGTGCCCCCTGGCAGATCGCCGGGTGAGCGTGCCCAGCGCTGGCAGGCCCATCTCGAGCGCGCGGTGGGTGATGCCCTGGTGCAGCTCGCCGCTTACGTTCGGGTGCGCCTCGGCAGCGTGCCCGAACTCGGAGCTGGTATCCGCAGCAGCGATCGCGATCTGGTCGTCGAAGCGATTCGTGCTGCAGCCCTACGCAAAGAACGGGCGGTGGTGCCCCAGCTGATCGAACGGCTGCGCGGCAATGATGGGGAGCTGAGCGACCGCGCACTCGGCGCACTGGTGGAGATCGGCGATCGGCGTGCGGTCAAGCCGATCTCCGATCGGGCCCATTTCCGCGACGTTCTGGAGCTGCCCAAAGTGATCGATGCGCTAGCTGCGCTCGGGGGCGACGAGGCCCGCGCCTACCTTGAATTCGTAGCGTCGGGCCATGACGACCCGGAAGTGCAGAGGCTAGCGCGTGATGGGATCGTCCGGATGGACCGCATGATCCCTCAGAATCTCAAACCCGATCGGCCCTGAACCTGCCCCGTACGGAGTTGGGCAATCACTGTTGAGAAGCCGAGCTACTGGCACATCTTGTTGACGCAGGTGCCGGAATGGCAGACCGCCTGGTCGAGAGTTGGCCCCCCGTAGCAGCAGGCCTGTCCCTTGTAGCCGCACGATTCGCAATTGGTGCAGCGGTTGGTGTTGCCCTTGTAGCAGGTGGCATTGCTCGCGAACTTCTTGCACTCGGAGTCCTGGTCGCAGGCCGGGGCGCAGTAGGAGCCATCGCAGATGAGGCAGGTTACCTTGGGATCGCCGCACGCGGTCTTGTTGCTGCTGCAGTCGATGCACATCGGCGTGTAGGTGCAGCCAGCGACCGGCTTCGCCATATCGGGCGGCGACATTGACAGATCGACCGCGATCGCCATATCGGGGGCCGGTGAGCAGCTGAATCCCGCCACCAGCTTCACCGTCTCAGACTTGGGCTTGCTGGTCTTTTTGCGGAGGACCGCATTGATGCCCCAAGTCTCACCCTCCGGCAGGTCGTCGACATTGCACTTGAGCGCGATCGAGTCGATCGCCAGACACTTGAATTGCTTATAAAGCGGATCCTGGGAGTTGCACTCGCCGAACTGTAGCGGAAGATCGAGCTTCGGCAGGGTGACATCGAGCGCCGCATGGGAGAGGGCGGAGACCTGGTCCACTTCGATGGGCACTAGCCGCTGCTTGGCCTTGTCATCCACCATCGTCAGCTGGCCTACATTATCGCTGACGCCTTTGTGGCCATGGTACTTGGCGGGCAGCAGCACCACCGTCACTCCGAGTTGCGCGACGTAGACCCAGCTGAAATGAGAGAGCGCGCCGGTAATCGACGGAGACTTACCATTCGGAATGAAGGTTACGTCATCCAGCTCTTCGATGGCATCGCCGCTCACCGATTTCATTTCCATCACACTCAGCCCCTCTTGGGGGCTAACGGCAGCCAATTCGTCGGCAGAAAAGTTGAGCGTCACCTTCACCGGCATTGCGAACTGGGTGCCATCGGGCTCAAGCGCATAGGCCACGCCCTTCGGAAAGGCGTCGCCCGGCACCTTCTCCAGCGCCAGTGGCTTGATCGAGATCGTTGTCGCCGACGAGACCGCGCCGGGAGGAACCATCAGCTTGACGCGGCTGTCCTCGCTCACCACCATGCCCCCCGCCTCGGGAGTCACCATCGCCGATGGCCCCGGGCCACTGTTCTTGCAGCCGGAGAGCACCATCAATGCCCATACCGTATAATTTCGCATGCGCCGGACTATACCAGCAGGGCTAGCGCTGGTCGCGACCAATCGCGCTCGACCTGCGCGCCGCAAAAATCCATGGCAGCGCCAGCGGGGGCGTGAGCGTGGTGCTAAGAACCTTGCTACCCACAATCCCTTTCCCTTACCATTCGCGCATGCTGAAAATCCTGTTGGCCAGCCTGGCGATGGTAGTCGGTTGCTCTACCAACCCGCCGGACGGCATGGCGACTGATTTAGCGGTGATCGATGTTGCGATCACTATGGATCTCGCGGCGCCCGCCGATCTGACCCTGCCCGATCTGGCGAAACCGGCGGACCTCGCATCCCCCGTCGATCTCGCGGTGCCCGCCGATCTCGCGATGCCCGTCGATCTCGCGGTGCCCGTCGATCTCGCGGTGCCCGCCGATCTGACCCTGCCCGATCTGGCGAAACCGGCGGACCTCGCGTCTCCCGTCGATCTCGCGGTGCCCGCCGATCTCACGGCGCCCGCCGATTTGACTCCCGTGAAGGATCTCGCCGGGGTCAGTGGGCTACAGGCCAATGCCCCCTGGCCGATGCGAGGTCGATCGGTCGACCATGCCGCCCGCAGCCCTTTCTACAAAGCCACGAAGGCTGCCTTTCTCCGATGGACCTACCTCACCACCGGTGCCATCTCCTCCTCTGCCGCGATCGCGGCGGACGGGAGCGTCTACATCGGCTCCGATGATGGCAAACTCTACGCGCTCAGCAGCGCTGGCGCAGCGGCTTGGTCTTTCCCGACGGGCCAGGCGATCTCCTCGACCCCGGCCATCGGCACCGACGGTACGATCTACTTTGGTTCCAATGATAGCTACCTCCACGCGCTCCACCCCGACGGCACCGAGTCTTGGGCCTACAAGACGGTCAATGGCAGTACAGTGGCCTCCCCCACGGTAGGCGCCGACGGTACGATCTACGTCGCCTCATCGGGCGTGAAGTTTTACGCCCTAAATCCCAATGGCACGCTCAAATGGTCCGTGGGTACCGGCAGCAATTCCTATAGCTCGCCGGCGATCGGCAGCGATGGCACCGTCTATCTCGGCGATTTCAGCAACAAGGTCTACGCCTTTGATGGCCAAAACGGAGCGGTGAAGTGGACCTCTACGCTGGCCGATGGAATCCTGGCCCCTCCCAGTGTCGCGGCCGACGGCACGATCTACGTGGGGACAATCAACATAACCACCGGCTCGCTCTACGCTCTCAAACCCGGCGACGGCGTAGCGAAGTGGCCGCAACCCTTTGTGACTGGGAATCAGGTGGTCTCCTCGGCCGCGGTGGGCATCCAGGGCACGATCTACTTTGGCTCCCTCGATAACAACGTGTATGCCCTCAATCCCGATGGCACCCAGAAGTGGAAGTTCACCACTGGCGGCGCTGTGAATTCCTCTCCCGCGGTCGACACCGATGGCAGCAAAGACGGCTACGTCTACGTCGGCTCCTACGACAAGAAGCTCTACGCCATCGATGCTCAAACGGGTCTCGAGGTCTGGTCCTATCTGGCCGGCGATAAGATCTACTCCTCACCGGCGATCGCGGATGGGGCGATTGTTTTTGGCTGCTTCGACAAGAAGGTCTACGCGATTGGGCCGCCGTGACCTGCTGCATGGTTTACTGAATACTCGTTAACAAGAATGGCCAGTGGCTACGTATGATAGGCTGGCAGCTTGGCCACCGAACAAGGACTCAAATGACGATGCGCTGGGGGTATGTAGGCCTGCTTTGCCTGCTATGGGTGGGCTGCGGCCATCGGAGCAAGGGGGACAACGGCGGCAGCGGGTTGACGATGACCCCAGCCGATGCCGAGCTGAGTGTCATGAACGGTCAGCCCGCCAGCCTGATCTACCAGGTGATGCTCGATGGCACCGACGTCACCCTCAAGTCCACCTTTAGCGTCGACAACACCGGCATGGGCACCTTTTCCGGCGCGATCTTTACGACGCTGCCTGCGGCTGTCGGCAAAACCGTCGTCCACGCAACAGTCAACGGCCAGACGGCTGCGACCAGTCTGACAGTACGCGCCACCACGGTGATTGTTGCCGATGGCGCACCGGCGAATTCGCCGTCGCTATTCGGCGGAGCCGACGATCCTAGCCGCGCTCCCGAGGCGGTCTATCCCCCCGAAGGAGCGCTGGTTCCGCCCAACCTCAACCAGCTCGAGTTTCAGTTCAAGCCGGCTGGTGCGACGCTGTTCGAGCTGGCCATCGCCAGCGTGGCGCTGGATCTGCGCATTTACTTTCTCTGCCATCCGCTCAGCAGTGGCTGCACCTTTTCGCCCGACGGTGCCACTTGGAAACTGCTCGGCCAGGCGGGACGCAATGGCACCCTCACCTGGACGCTGCGCGGCAGTTCGGCCCAAGGCGGCGGCGTCGGCAAGTCGGCGGCTCAGCACCTCTCCTTCCCGGCCGAAGAGATGGCCGGCGGCATCTACTACTGGGCCGCGGCGGCGGGGGGGATCTACCGTTACGACTTCGGGCTCAATGGCCAGAGTGGGGAGCCCTTCTACACCCCCAAACAGGCGGGCGGCGGGAGCTGTGTCGGCTGCCACACACTCTCGCGTGATGGTAAGCGCATCGCCGTCGGCATCGATGCACCCACGCCGTCCAAGATGCGCGCCCTCGATGTGGCCACCCGCACCAAGCTGTTTGAAGTGGGCGGCTTTATGGGCGGCTCGAACTACGAGGCGCTTTCGAGCGACGGCAAGTGGCTCATCACCACCGAGGGTGGTGGCCTAACCCTGCGCGATACCGCCACCGGTAAGCTGGCCACCGCAGTGCCTGCGGTCGATAACGCCAATATGCCGGACTTTTCGCCGGACGGTAGCCAGGTAGTGTTCTCGCGCGGCGATTCCAATTGCACGCTCGGCTTCTGCATGACGCTTTCCGTGAAAAACGCTGGCCTATGGGTCACCGCTTTCACCGGCAACGGTTTCGGTGCTCCCCAGTCGCTCGTGACGGGCGGCAACAACTACTACCCCTCCTTCTCTCCCGATGGAAAATTCGTGCTCTTCAACCGCTCGACCGGTGACTCTTACGATTCGCCAAGCGCCACAGTAATGATCGTCAGCGCCACCGGAGGTAGCCCCATCGACCTGGCATCCGTGAATACCAAGACCGGCAACTCGTGGCCCAAATGGAGTCCCTTTGTGCACCACTTCGGGACTTCGACGATCTTGTGGCTCACCTTTTCGAGCCGTCGCAACCTCGGGCTGCGCGCGAACAGCAAGGCGCAGCTTTGGATGGTTCCCGTCGACGTAGAAACGCTCGCCCAGGGAAAAGATCCCGGCTATCCGCCCTTCTGGCTGCCGTTCCAAGATCCCTCGACGGGAAACCACATCGCACAATGGGTGGCCAAGGTCGAAAGAGCACCCTGCTCGCAGATCGATCAATCGGGTTGCATGCCGAACGAGGACTGTGTCGACGGCATGTGCGTGCCTAAGATTCAGTAGGTTCGCGAGCGCGAAGGAGCAGTAGCGCCATGCCTCGATCGGGAAGTCGATCAAGGCCGGTAGAAATTAGCTGTTGTCACGGGGCGATCAGTTCGACCGTCGGGAAATAGGTTCGGAAGCGTGCCGGATCGCGGGTCACGAGACGATAGCCCGCGACGGCCGCATGGGCACCAATATAGAAATCGGGCAATGGAGTGCGTTTGACGCCGGCACGTCGGCGATAGCGTAGGAAGCACTTTCCGGCCAGAAAGGCTGCTTCCCAGGGGAGCGGCTCACGGCGGAAGAGATTTCGCGGCAAAGCCTCCTCTACCTCCTCGATGCGCGCGTAGCCAATGGAGACCTCGGCGTAGACAATGGGGTTGATGATGAGGACCGCACCGTTGACTAGTCGCCCCAACGTAAGGGCGGACCATTCGCCAAAGTGGGGATCGTCGGTAGCAATGTCGAGGAGCACGTTGCTATCGACGAGGACCGGCTTCACGGCTTACGCGTTAGGTTCATGATTTGGTCGGTCGTCATCTTGATCGTTGCACTGCCCCGGAGTCTGGACACCAGGCGATCGCCCGGACTGCGACCATGCCGGGGTGGACTGCGCACGATCCGAATGGCGTTGCCTTCGGCCACAAATTCCACCTCGGTGTTCGGCAGCAGTCCGGCCCTTTCGCGAATGGCGACCGGGATAGTGACCTGTCCTTTGCTGGTGATACGCATGTTATCTCCTTCTTACCTGTAAGAGTAATACCCGCGCAGCATCAATTCAATGCCACTTGGAATCCCCAAACTACCACTCAGAATCCCAAAACTGCCCGGCCTTGGACTTGCCCCGCACGGATTCGGGCAATCGCGGTATTGATCTCCTCAAAAGGATAGCGATCGGTGATGAACTCGCTGAGGCGCAGCTTGCCTTCGAGGTGGAGGCGGATGTAGCGGGGAATATCGGCCGTGGGATAGGTATCGCCGCCTTCAGAACCGGTCAGCACTTTGCCGAAGTGGAGCGGGAGCGTGTAGATCGAGACGTTGTTGCCCTTTTTGGGAACGCCGACGAGGATCGCGCGGCCTTTCGGCTGAAGGAGTTCGTAGGCGAGCTGGATGTTCTCGGGCAGACCGGTGCAGTCAATGATACAATCGGCCTGGCCGCCGGGTAGCGCAGCGACGATTTGGGCGCGCAGATCACCTTTCCGGGCGTTGATGAGATGGGTCGCTCCCAGGGATTTCGCAAGGGCGAGCTTCTCGTCGTAGAGGTCAACCGCTACGATCGGGTGCGCGGTGACCAGCGCGGCAGCCTGCACCAGGTTCAGCCCCACACCTCCCGCGCCGATGATGACGATCGATTCTCCCACGGTAAGCTTGGCATTACGAGAGATCACGCCGAGGCCGGTGGTCACCGCACAACCAAACAGCGGCGCCAACTCCCGATTGAAATCGGCCGGGATTGTGGTGACTCGGTTCTCTGAAACCACTGAGTACTCGTTGAAAGTGGTCACCCAACCGGCGTTGCAGACGTTTCCCTTCCAGCGGTATTTTGCCGGCCGAGCATCGATCCCACGCCCCTTGCGCCAGTGCAGCACGACCGCATCGTCGGGTTTGACCGCCGTGACGCCCTCGCCCACCGCCAGCACGACCCCTGATCCCTCGTGACCGAGCAGGTGGGGCAGGAAGGCATCGGGCCCTTTGGCACCGTCGATCTCGTTGAGCTGGGCACCGCAGATCCCCGTGTAGGCGAGCTTTACCAGTACCTGGCCGGCGGCTAAAGATTCGGGCAGCTCGATCTCATCGAGCACGAGGGGCTGTTTCAGCTCGGTGAGGATCGCTGCACGCGTGGTTCGGGGCAGGGCTGCGGCCATAGAGAACCTCTCAGTGTTTCTGGTAGAACTCGTGGACCTTCGCGAGGGTGTAGTCGAGCTCCTCGTCGGTGAGATGCTGGTGCGCGGGCAGCGTGATCAACGTTCGGGCATCCTCTTCTGCGACCGGGAAATCGCCGGGCTTGTAGCCAAGGTGCGCGGCCGCTCGTTGGAGATGGACCGGGATCGGGTAGTGCACCTTGGCGCTTACGCCGTTTTGGAGGAGGAACGCCAAAAGCTCGTCGCGCTTGTCGACGCGGATCATGTAGAGATGGTAGACGTGCTTGACCTGGGGCGAGCGCTTGGGAACTCGAACACGCCCCGCGAGATCAGCGAGCCCCGCATCGAGGCGACGCGCATTGGCGATGCGCCTTTCCGTGATGAAGGGCGCCTGGGCGATCAGGCGATTGCCGATCGCCGCCTGCAAGGAATCGAGCCGCGAGTTACCGCCGAAACACTCCACCTCGTCGCGGCTGACGAGACCATGGTTGCGCAAGAGGCGGATGGTCCGGTCGATCTCCGGGGATCGCGTGACCACCATGCCGGCGTCGCCCCAGACGTTCAGGTTCTTGAGTGGATGGAGGCTGAAGCAGACCGTATCCCCCCACGAACCGATCGGCTTGCCATTGCGCGCAGCGCCGAACGCCTGGCAGCCATCCTCGATGATCTTGAGCCCCTGTTTTTGCGCGATGGGTAGGAGCGCTTCGACATCGGCCGCGTTGCCCGAATAGTGCACTGGCATGATCGCTTTGGTGCGTGGCGTGACGGCCGCCTCGACTTTGCTCACGTCGATGGTGTAGCCCTCATCGCTATCGACGAACACCGGCCGCGCGCCGCTCATGGCGATTGCGCCCACGGTGGCGATGAAGGTGTTGGGCGCGGTGATCACTTCGTCGCCGGGACCGATTCCGAGCGCGCGCAGCGAGAGAATGAGCGCATCGGTGCCCGAGCCGACACCGATGGCGTGCGGCATCTGACACTGCGCGGCAAAGCGCCGTTCGAATTCATCGACCGCCCCGCCCAGAGTGAAATCGCCGCTTTCGACTACTGCGCGCACATCGCCGAGGTAGGCGTCGATGTCCGCAAACTGCCGATCGAGATAGCCAAAGGGAACCTTCACCGCCTCACCTCCTTATAGAACGTGCGGATGGCAGCGCAGACATCATCGACCTGTTCAGGGAGAAGACCTTGATAGGCGGGCAGGCTAAGGATTTCTCCCGCCAATCGTTCAGTGATGGGAAACGAACCCAGTTCGTAGCCGAGTGTACGCCCCGCCTGGGTGAGATGGATCGGCACCGGGTAGTGGATCGCCGAGCCAATGCCCACCGAGGTGAGGTAGTCGCGCAGCGAGTCGCGCGCTGGGGCCGCGATGACCACGGTGTGGTAGACGGAATAGAGTTCGGGTGGATCGTCGGGCACCCGCACCTCGGCCAGTCCGGCGAGCCCTTGGCGGTAGCGCGCGGCATTTTCGCGCCGTGCCTCGGTCCATTCGCCGAGGTGCGGTAGCTTGACCATCAGCAGCGCCGCTTGCAGTGCATCGAGCCGGGAATTGCCCGAAAACAGGACGCAGTCTTCGCGCGTGCGCAGACCGATGTTGCGCAGGAGCAACAGCTGCTGGTACAGCGCCTCATCGTCCGTAGTGAGCACGCCCCCGTCGCCGCAGGCATTGAGCGTCTTGAGCGGATGGAGGCTAAAGCAGCCGATGGCGCCAAAGCTCCCAACTCGGCGTCCTCGGTAGGCGGCCAGCACCGCCTGAGCGCAGTCCTCCACGATGTGCAGCCCATGTCGCTCGGCGATCTCACCGAGCGCATCCATATCGCAAGGGCGCCCGGTGAGGTGGACCGGTAGGATCGCTTTGGTCCGCGGCGTAACGGCGGCGGCGACCCGCGACGGATCGATGTTGTAGTCCTCTCGCACATCGACCAATACCGGCCGGGCGCCCACCAAGTGGATGGCGGCGGTGGAGGCGACAAAAGAGTTCGGCGCAGAGATGACTTCGTCGCCTGGCCCAATTCCGAGCGCGCGCAGGGCCAAGATCAGCGCATCGGTTCCGGAATTCACGCCGATCGCATACTTGACCCCCATCCGCCGAGCGAACTCGGTCTCGAACTGGGTGACGCGATCGCCGAGGACAAAATGGCCCTCATCCAGCACCTGGGCGAAGGCCGCCAGCAGCTCCTGGCGAAGCGGGCGATGCTGCGCCGCCAGGTCGATGTAGGGGATCCTCCTAGTCATTGCACACAGACCGCCAAGGTAGAGCGATTTTTACCCGGATTTCACGCGCTTTCAAGAAAAAGGCCGGGCGGCTCCTCGCTTGGCCCTCCGCTTGCTGTAGTCCTCGTCCGTGCTCGTGTTGACGCCAAGTTCCACTGGAAGGTCGAGATCTTGTGCCAATGGGACCAACAGTCGTGTCGCCATTATTGGCGACATCGCGAAGCCCATAAGGGGGAACCGATGATCGCTGCAGATCGACTGCTCGCTGCGCCACCCGCAGAATTCCTGGCTATTTCGGCGGGACCGCGCCGGACGCCGCTCGACCGTTCGGCGCAGGCCATCGGGGCGGCGCTGCGCTTTGGTGGGCAGGCGGAGCGGTACGAGGCGGCGGTGCTGGTGGGGGCACCGCGTTGCGCGGATTTGGCGGAGCTGCACGCGCTGGCGCCCGGGATCCAGTTCTTTCTTATCCTGGAGCCGGATCTCAAGGCGGCGCGCAGCTTCTACGATGAGCTGGCGGCAGGATGCCAGGGGCTGCCATCGCTCGAGCAGATCTTTTTGAGTGCTGGCCTTACCGAAGTCGGGGGTTATTCGGTAGACGCCTATGGCGAGTTGAGCCGCTTTTTGCGTACCGGGATCCGCTTCGATCACACGTTGATTCTGATCGATCCAGCGCGACGTGCGGAGCAGCCCGACCTGGTGAATCCAGTGATCCAGGCGGTCGAAGATCTGATCTGGGGACAGAGCACCCGCCTCTTGGCGATGTCGAACGAACCCCAAGACTTCGACATCAGCTTCTGCCAGACGTGGGGGGACTACCTCGCGATGCAGGGGCAGGTCATCCATGGGCTGAAGTTTCTCGAGCTGCTCGCCGGGCGCGTGCCGATGCAGACGCTGGCACAAAAGGTGAGTGCACTCTGGATTCAGGCGGGGGCTTTTGCACCGCTGTGGACTTGGATTCCGGGGGTGGTCGAAACGGAGGCGGGTCGGGCGGAGCTACGGGCCGAGGTGGCGCAGGCGCAGCGCAAGAGCCAGGAGCTGGCGGCGCAGTGCCGCGAGCGCAATCTGGCGGCGTTGCGGCAGCATCATCCTGCGCTCTATCCGGTGGTGGCGGACCACGTGGTATCGCCTAACCGATGGGTGGCCTACGCCTCCAGCGTTCCTTGGGTTTTGCGCAGCGGCGAGGCTCCGCACATCGAGGCCGCGCCCTGGGTGACGCTCTGTAGCCGCGAGGGCGCCTTTATTCGCGAGCACAATCCGCGCACCAATCCGGCGCGACTATGGGAGGCTCTCGGAGAGCCGCGCGATCTGCGGTCGATCTCGGCGGCGGTGGTGGGCGCTGCGCACTGCATCGATGCACTTGAGAATGCGATCCACCTCAAGCCTGATCTCAGCCTCTACGCCAATGCAGAGCAGGCGATCTATGTCGTCGAGCGCGACCTCGATCTGTTCCAGCTGCTGATCGAATCGGTCGATCTGTCCGCCTTTCTTGCCGAGCGGCGCATCCACTGGTTTCTCGGGGACAAGGCGGAAGCGGAGCTCGGGATCTATCTGCGCGCCCGGCCGATGCTGCCGATCCCGAACGTTCGTGTGGCGGCGAGCACAGCGCTTTCGGAGCTGCTGGACCAGGTGGAAGAGGAGCGTCGGGCCAAGACACTGGCGATGGTCTCCACCTACCCCGAGATCTACGGCGCCAGCCACAGCGATGAGTTCGACCGGATCTTGGCAGGGCAGGGCGATCGTCCTTTGCGCGCCTTCTTTTGGACCAGCCTGTTTACGACGGTGATCCAGTACTGCACGCGCGATCTGGCGGCGGCCTGCCAGCGACTCGGCATGGAGACGATGATTTTCAAGGAGCGCCATTCGACGGAGCGCGGCTCGGGGCAGGCCTTCACCGAGGCGATCACTTCGTTTCGCCCCGATATCATTTTCTTCATCGACCATCTGCGGCCCGAAAATGGCGGCCTCCTTCCGAAAGAGGTTCCGCTGGTCTCCTGGATTCAGGACGAGCTTCGGCCGCTCTTCGACCCGCAGCTCGTCGCACAGCTCGGTCCGAATGATTACACCTATGCGCTCTACAGCGAATGGGTGGAGCGCGGCCGCCAGCTGGGATATCCCCACATCGAGTATCTGCCCAACGCTGCCAATATCGATCTCTATCACCCGATCGCCGGAATCAAACCGGTCGATGAGGTCGCCTTCATCAGCAATTTTGACGAGCGCCCGATTTTCCATCCGCACTTTGCGCCGGTCCTCGATTGGATGGAGACCGCTCTCGAGGAGCGGGGCATCGGTTTTCAGCGCGCGAGCTACTATGCGTCGCTGTTGCGCGAGGCGCTTAGCGCCACCGGCATCAGCACGAGCAGCGAGATCTTCGACCGGCTGCTGTTCTTCGTGCGACAGGATTTCGAGCGCTGGTTCCACCGGCGCCAGACGGTGCGCTGGGTGATCGAGGCCGGGTTTCCGGTCGCACTCTACGGTGCCGGCTGGGGCGAGGATCCTGCGTTCGCCCCCTATGCCCGGGGGCGGGTGGCGTCGGGAGAGGAGCTGGCGCGCGTCTACCAGCAGTCGAAAGTGGTACTGCATGTCAACAACCACTACAACTGCCACCAGCGCGTATTCGAGTGCATCGCCTCGGGGGGCTTGGTGGTGGCGCGCGGCTGCCCGAGCGATCACACACCGGGCGAACTCGCCGATCGCCTGGTCATCGGCAGCGAAGTGCAGGTGTTTTCGACCCGCGACGAACTCGCCGCACTGATCGGGCGGGCCTTTGCAGACGATGCATGGCGCTCGTCCTGCATCGAGGCGGGGCGAACGCGGGTGATCGCGGAACACACCTATGTCAACCGGATCGAGGAGATCCTGAGTGACATCCGCGCGACGCGCGCCGCCACACGTCACATTCGGCTCGTCGCAGGCGGTGGCCAGTGAGGGCGCTCGTGACGGGTGGAGCCGGCTTTATCGGCAGCCACGTCGTAGAGCAGCTGCTCCAGGCAGGCCACAAGGTGGTGGTACTGGACAACCTGTCGACGGGCCGGCTGGCCAATCTCAGCAGCTTCGCCCTGGATCCCAAGTTCACCTTTCATGCGGTCGACATCGCCGATCTGGCGGTGATCCGGCCCCACTTCGAGGGTATCGACTGGGTGTTCCATCTGGCGGCGCTGGCCGATATCGTGCCGTCGATCGAGCAGCCGATCGACTACACCCGCGCCAATGTCACCGGCACCATCCATGTCTGCGAAGCGGCCCGTCAGGCCCGCTGCAAACGCTTCGTCTATGCGGCCTCCTCCTCCTGCTACGGCATTCCCGATGCTCTCCCGACGCCAGAGACGGCAGCAGCTCGGCCTCAGTATCCTTATGCGCTCAGCAAGTATCTGGGGGAGCAGGTGGTGCTGCACTGGGGGCAAGTTTACAAACTTCCCGTGGTGGCGCTGCGGCTGTTCAATGTCTACGGACCGCGCTCCCGGACCTCGGGATCCTACGGTGCTGTATTCGGGGTCTTCCTGGCACAAAAGTTGGCCGCTAAACCCTATACCGTGGTGGGCGATGGCACCCAGACGCGCGATTTTACCTTCGTCGCGGATGTCGCGCGCGCCTTCGTGATGGCGGCCGCGTCCTCGGTCAGCCAGGAGGCGATCAACATCGGCTCGGGACAACCACAGTCGGTGAACCGTCTCGTGGAGCTGCTGGGCGGCGAAGTGGTGCATGTGCCGAAGCGCCCGGGTGAGCCCGACTGCACTCAGGCGGACAACCGCAAGGCCGATCGTCTGCTCGGCTGGCAGCCATGGGTCTCGTTTGAAAAGGGCGTGCGGATCCTCCTCGATCACATCGACTACTGGCGCCAAGCACCCGTTTGGGATGCGCGATCGATCGACAAGGCGACCAAGGCCTGGTTCCGGTATCTCGGGACGAACGCGGAGAAGGCGGCATGAGCACGACCCTGCGAAAACTGCACGAGCTCAGTCATTCGATTACGGCGCTACGCGAGGCGGGCAAACGGATCGTCTACGCGCACGGGGTGTTCGACTTGCCAGAAGTTGCCGATCTCGGCTTTTTCAAAACGCTGCGCACGATGGGGGATGTGGTGGTGGTGACCATCGCCCGTGACGAGGCGCTCGGAAAGCGCATGCGTCGTCCCTCGATCCCGCACCGGCTGCGCTGCGAACTGGTGGGAGCGCTCGGCCTTGTCGACTTCATCGCCCTCGCTCCTTGGCAGAGCGCGGCCAAAGGAATCTCGCTCTTGCGACCCCACGTGATGGCGATGCGCTCGAGTCTCCAGGGCGAAGAGCGACAGCCGAGCAGCGCTGAGATCTCATCCGCCCGCACCGTTGGATGCACCATCCAGAGTATCGGCGAGTCGAGCGATGGCCGCAGCGCGGTCAAGCCGAGACTCTCGCCCTCTTCAGAGCAGAACAGTTTTGTGGAAGCGTTTCGTCGCAAGCATCTGGTTCCCGAGATCCTGGCACAGATCGAATGGCTCCGCCGCCTGAAGGTACTGGTCGTGGGTGAGACCATCATCGACGAGTACTCCTACTGCGATCCGATGGGTAAGTCGGGCAAAGAGCCGATGCTGGTGACGCGCTATCGCTCCACCGATATCCAGGCGGGCGGTGCCGTGGCGATCGCCAATCATGTGGCCGAGATCTGCGGCCATGTGGAGCTTCTCTCCTGCTTGGGGACGGAGGACACCCGCGAAGAGTTCGTACGCAAGCGGCTGCGCAAGACCGTGCGCGCGGAGTTCGTCTACAAGTCCGATTCGCCCACCATCGTGAAGCGCCGCTACGTCGAGGCCTACTCGCTCGCGAAGATGTTCGGTGTCTATCAGATCAACGACGATCCGCTCGAAGGGGCCGATGAGGCCGCTTTCCTTGGGGCGCTCGGCCGGGCCCTCGACCGCTGCGATGTCGTGATCGTCGCCGACTATGGCCACGGCATCCTGACGTCGCGTGCGATCGAACTCTTGTCGAAGAAGGCACGCTTCTTGGCGCTCAATACCCAGCTCAACGCCGCCAACGCCGGCTTTCATACCCTTTCGAAGTACCCGCGGGCCGACTACATCTGCGTGCACGAGGGCGAGCTGCGGCTCGATGCGCGTAGCGTGCGCGGCGATGTGCAGGTGCTGATGCAGGATGCCGCTCGGCGCTTGCAGGCCAGCAGCGTCATGGTGACACGCGGCAAGAAGGGGACGCTCCTCTACCACAACCGCCAGGGCGAGGCTTTTCATTCCTGTCCTTCGCTGGCCACGTCGGTGGTGGAGCGGGTGGGGGCAGGTGACGCGGTTCTCTCGCTGACTGCACCTGCGCTCGCCGCCGGGCTGCCACCGGATGTCGTCGGCTTCTTGGGTAATCTGGTAGGCGCACAGGCAGTGGCCGTGATCGGCAATAGTTCGTCCATCAGCAAGCAGCGCCTGATTGAGAGTGTGAAATCGATGTTGCGCGAAGAAGCGCAGGGGAGGGCCATCGGATGAATCGCACTGTGCTTGTGACCGGCGGCGCGGGCTATGTCGGATCCGTTTTGGTGCGCAAACTCGTCGACAAGGGCTATCGCGTGCGGGTGCTCGATCTGTTTCTGTTCGGGCGTGAGGTGCTCGCCGATGTGGCCGATCGGGTCGAGATGATCCAGGCCGATCTACGAGATGCCTCGCAGGTCGAGGAGGCCGTCCGTGGCGCGAGCGATGTCATTCACCTCGCTTGCATCTCGAACGATCCCAGTTTCGAGCTCAACCCGACGCTCGGAAAGTCGATCAATTACGACGCCTTCGAACCGCTGGTCCAGGCCTCGCGCAAAAACGGCGTCAGCCGCTTCGTCTACGCCTCCTCATCGAGTGTGTACGGCGTCAAACAGGAAGAGGCGGTGACGGAAGATCTATCGCTCGAACCGCTCACCGACTATTCCAAGTACAAGGCGGCCTGCGAAGAGGTGCTCTTGCGCTATCGCGCGCCCGGCTTTACCACGGTCATCCTGCGACCGGCGACGGTGTGTGGCTATTCGCCGCGGTTACGGCTCGACCTGTCGGTCAACATCCTCACCAACCACGCGGTCAACAACGGTGTGATCACGGTCTTCGGTGGCCCGCAGCTGCGCCCACACATCCACATCGAAGACGTCTCGGATCTGTATGTGCAGTCGCTCGAGTGGCCGGCCGAAGTGATCGACGGACAAACCTACAACGCGGGCTATCAGAACCGCAGCATCGACGACGTTGCTTTCATGGTGCGCGATATCGTCGGCCACCGAAATTCGAAGGACCAGCCGATCCGGATAGAGCGCCGCGAGAGCGACGACAAGCGCTCCTACCGGATTTCCTCCGACAAGATCCGGCGCGAGCTCGGATTCGAACCCCAGCACACCATCGAAGATGCCATCCAGGACCTGTGCAGTGCCTTTACCACCGGCAAGATTCCCAACCCGATGACGGATGACCGTTATTACAACATAAGGACGATGAAACGATGCTCCCTCTAGCCAGCCTTCCTGAGACGGAAATTCTAGATGCCGGTGAGCTGAAGATCGCTGAACTCGAAGCGGTTGCTCGCAAGGTGCGCGCCTCGGTGGTAAAGATGGCGCACACGGGTAAGGGCGCTCACCTGGGGTCGGCGCTCTCCTGCATCGATATCCTGGTGGCGGCCTATTGGACGGCCCTGCGCCACAATCCGCGCGATCCCTGGGCCCCGGAGCGGGACCGCTTCATCCTCAGCAAAGGGCACGCCGCGTCGGCGCTCTACGCCACCTTGGCCCACCGTGGCTTTTTTCCCGTCGAGGATCTCGCCACCTATGCCAAGGCGGGATCAAAACTGGCGGAGCACCCGAGCCCCGCCTGTGCGCCGGGTGTCGAAGTGGGCACCGGCTCGCTGGGACATGGGCTCTCCTTGGGCCTCGGCATGCTGCTGGCCGGGCGGATCAATCGGCAGAGCTATCGCGCCTTTGCCGTACTCTCCGACGGGGAGTGCAACGAGGGATCGGTATGGGAGGCTGCGCTCTTGGCGCCCGCGAAAAAGATCGACAACGTGTGCGTGGTGGTCGACTTCAACCGCTGGCAGGCCACCGGGCGCAGCGAAGAGGTGATGGCCATTCAGCCGTTCCGGGAAAAGTGGAAGTCGTTTGGCTGGAGCGCCTATGAGATCGACGGCAACGATATGCACGCGCTGTGTGAGGTGCTCGGCAATGTTCCCGATGGCAGCGGCAAACCGGTCGCGATCGTCGCGCGGACGGTCAAGGGCAAAGGGATCTCCTTCATGGAAGACGACAACAACTGGCACTACCGGATCCCCGATGAGAACGACGTCGCCCGCGCCTGCGCGGAGTTGGGAGTGGAGCCATGAGGAACGCCTATGCGGATGAGATTACCAAGCTCGCTGCCGACGATCCGCGCATTGTGCTGCTGGTCGGCGATATCGGCAACAAGCTGTTCGATAGCTTCCGAGAGCGCTTTCCGGAGCGCTTTTTCAACTGCGGTGTGGCCGAGGCCAACATGATCAGCATGGCGGCGGGGCTGGCGATGAATGGTCTGCGCCCCTACGCCTACACCATCACTCCATTTATCACGATGCGTTGTCTCGAACAGATCCGAGTCGACGTCTGCTACCACGAACAGCCGGTGGTGCTGTGCGGCGTGGGTTCGGGCCTCTCCTATGCGGCCAATGGTGCGACCCATCACTCGTGTGAGGACATCGCCTGCCTGCGTTCATTGCCGGGAATGTCGGTGGTCTGCCCGGGCGATGCGACTGAGGTGCGGTTGGCGGTACGCGCGGCGGCGAAGGAGCGCGGCCCCGTCTATCTACGCCTCGGTAAGAAGGGCGAGCCGATGGTCCATCTGACGCCGCCCGATTTCCGGATCGGCAAGGTGCTGCCCGTGCGGGATGGCCGTGAGGTGGCGCTGCTCGCGACCGGATCGATTCTGCCGGTGGCGATCGCCGCCGCCGAACGGCTCGAAGCGGCGGGGATCTCCGCCCAGGTGGTCAGCTTCCACACGGTGAAGCCGCTTGACACCGAGTATCTGGCGGACGCCTTCGCCCGCTTCCGCGTGGTGGCCACCATCGAGGAGCATAGTATCCTCGGGGGGCTCGGCGGCAGTGTTGCTGAATGGCTCGCCGATCAGGAGGGGCCACGTGCGCGCTTGGTGCGCATCGGCACGCCGGATACGTTTCTCCATGAGGCGGGCGGCCAGACCCACGCGCGTCGCCTGGTGGGGCTGACCGCCGAAGCGATCGCCGAGCGGGTTCGTTCGGCGTTTGGGGCGGCCGCTCCGAGCGACCCCATCCTCGCAGTGCGCTCCTAGCCATGCGAATCGGAATCGACTTCGATAACACCATCGTCTGCTACGACGGACTCTTCGTCGATGAGGCACGCCAGCGCGGCGCGATTGCAGAGGGCGGACCCACCAGCAAAACGGCCATCCGGACCGCGCTCGTGCAGCGGGGAGAAGAGGCGCTCTGGACGGAGATCCAGGGCAGGGTTTATGGCGAACGCATGGTCGAGGCGGCGCCGTTCCCCGGGGTGATTGAGTTCTTCGAGCGTTGTCACGAGGCGGGTATCCAGCTCGGCATCATCAGCCACAAGACTCAATTTCCCGTCATCGGTCCGCGCTACGATCTCCACAATGCCGCACGGGCTTGGCTAGCTCGGCAGGGGCTTGACCAGGTCTGCGAACGCGTCGTCTTTGCAGCCACTCGCCGTGAAAAAGTGGCCCGCATTCGGGAGTTCGGATGTACGACTTTTGTCGACGATCTGGTCGAGGTTCTGGGCGACTCGGGCTTCCCTGGCCACGTACGGCCGGTGCTGTTCGACCCGCACGATAAGTTTCGCGGGGCCCGCTTTGAGCGCTGCCGATCGTGGTACGAAGTGGCGGTGGTGCTACTGCGCGCAACGGGCCATCTGGAGGAGATCGCATCATGACGCCGGCGCTGGCAGCGACACTGCCGGACGGCGCCCAGCAGCTGCTCGATGAAGCCGGTCTCACCGGCCGACGCAGCATCGTCCCTCTCGCAGGCGGCCGAAATAATCGCGTCTTTCTCGTCGCGACTGAAACCCGTCGCGCACTGCTCAAGCGCTACTTTTATCACCCCGCCGATCCACGCGATCGATTGGGCAATGAGGTGCGTTTCGTCGACTATGCCTGGCAGCAGGGCATCCGCGCCGTGCCCGAGCCGATCGCCTGTGCACCCGACGACCATCTGGCGCTGTTCTCCTTTGTCGAGGGGCGGCGGCTGCGGGCCGATGAGGTCGATTTGAGCCATCTCGGCGATGCGCTCGATTTCTTCCGCGCGCTCAATCGCACCCGGGACCGCGCCAGGCACATTGGCAATGGCTCGGAGGCCTGTTTTTCCCTCGCTGAGCATCTTTCCTGCATCGACCGGCGGATCGCGCGACTGGAGGCGATCCGCGAGGAGACGTCGCTCGGTATTGCAGCGGTGGGTTTTCTACGGCACGAGCTGCGGCCCGCCTGGCAGGCGCTGCGCGAGCTCAGCCGCCAACGGGCGCGCGCCCACAAGATCGACCTTAGCGCACCACTCCGTTTGGAGCAGCGCATTCTTTCCCCTTCGGATTTTGGCTTTCACAACGCCCTGTACACGCCTGACCACCGTCTGATCTTTCACGACTTCGAATATGCCGGCTGGGACGATCCCGCCAAACTAGTGTGCGACTTTTTTTGCCAGGTGGAGGTGCCGATCGATCGGCGCCACTTCGGTTGGTTCGCCGCTGCGGTGGCGGCCTGCACGACCGATCCCCTGCGGCTCATGCAGCGCATCGAACTGCTCTTTCCCGTGTATCAGACCAAGTGGTGTACCATCCTTCTCAACGAGTTCCTGCCCGTCGATGGTGCCCGCCGGAGCTTTTCGGAGCCGACCATCGGTGAAGAGCGCAAGCGGTGCCAACTCGATCTCGCCCGCCACTGTCTGGGCCAGATCGCGGGAAGAATCTAGTGCCCCGGAACCGAGATTCATGACATATCTCCAAATCCAAGGTTCGCAGTTCGGGGCACTAGCCATTGAGGGGAGGCGTGCCGCCTCCCTCGACGAGCAAAGCTCGTCGAGCCTCCCTCCTGCTCACGGCCGGACTACCG
>JAHFDT010000231.1 GCA_023248875.1 Myxococcales bacterium
AGTAGGAGGGAGCGACTGGAGGAGGGAGTAGGAGGGAGCGACTGGAGGAGGGAGTAGGAGGGAGCGACTGGAGGAGGGAGTAGGAGGGAGCGACTGGAGGAGGGAGTAGGAGGGAGCGAGTTGCGGGGTTTGGCGGGCTGCTGGAGGAGGACCAGACTGGCCGATCTTCACCGGAGGGTGTTTAGGTTTCGACGGAAAGGAGCAGAAGGGGGCAATTCTTGGCTTGGCACCCGAATTGCTCCAGCGACCGCGTATTGCGGAGGATACAGATGAAAATACGGCTTGTTTCGCTTACGGTTCTATTCGCGCTACCGGTGCTGGCCGACGAGGAAGCATCGCCCGCTAAGTCGGAAGTGGCATCGCGCCATTTCGGCCTTTCGCTCGCGACCGGGCCGGGCAACGTCATGTTCGATATCGACTACAAACCCTTCTATGGGTTCGTCGCCGGTTCGACGGGCTATCCGATCATTTTGCTGGAAGAGGGCTATTTTGGTGCGGCGGTGGGCGTTGGGGCGACCTGGCAGATCAGCAGGGCGTCGCGCTGGCAGTTCGATCTGTTTGCCGATGCGATCCCGGTGTCCTGGAAAGGTGTGTCGGTGGGCGTCGGCATCGGCGCCGGCTTTCACTATACCTTCGACTCGGGGTTTACGGTGACCTTCAAAGTCCCGGTCTTTGGCGCAGCCCTGGGCAGCTCCATGGGCCGGGAAATCACGAAGGGCGCTGAAGCGGTCGGACTCTACTACCTCGATGCGGCCATGCAGCTCCCCATCGCCTCGATCGGGTACCGCTTCTGATCGGCCATACGGAGCGAGTCGCGGTTTTTGGGGGGCTGCTGTTTGAACACTTGTTTCCATGTGCGCCTCCGTCTCGCCGGGAAATCCGGCGGGTCCAGAAGTCACAGGTACGGAGATAGAGGAGGCAGCGACGTCAAGGGCTGACAGCAGGTTGAAGGGTGGAGAGGGGAAGGGGGAAGGCGAGGGACAAAGAGCCGGCCCCGACTGCGTGACGGGTTTCAGAGCGACGAATCGTCCGAGATCACCTCGCAGTCGGGCACCCAGGGAGGTGCACCGGGCGTGGAGGGATTCGGCGGCGGTGGCCTATCGCAGCACGAAAGCTCGAAGTTGGTAACGAGGTCTCTCAGTCCATACGAGGATGGACACGCTCGGCTGATCCAGACTTCCCCCTTGTAGGTCCACTGCGCCGTGCAATAGGGGTGAGATGGGTTCGCGTGCGCGCGGAGCTCGGGAGCACCGTCCGTGCCCCAGTCCTCGACGCTCTGCACGAGCTCGTCGCCTCTGACGGTGAAGCCGTTCACCCCGCTACATCGGACCACTTCCTCTCCCGTCAGCGCCTCCACCGGCACGCGAGCGAATTTCCCAGTCACCATCAAGATGTACTCCCCAGACTCGGGACAGTTGAGACATCCCGAGCGATGAGAGGAGGCCGCCACGTCGATGCCGAATGATTGCATCGTGGGAGAGAGCCGAGGCTCGCAGTGATCGCACGCACCGCCATTCCACGCCGGGCTAAAGGCGACATGGGTGCGTCCGTCCTTCTTGGGAAAATGCAGGTATCCAAGCTGGTGGGCCGCGTCCTCGCGCCAAATCATGAGGTCCCGGTCCGCGAGCGCGCAAGCGAGCGCGGGTGCCTCAGGCCAGTTTCTAGGTGCATCATTGAGGTTGAGACCGTTGTCATGCACGGCAAGCGTTCCCCGAAAAACCATTGTGTCGCGACCCTTGGTGAAAGGCGCAAGGACGGCCGCCCATTTCGCGAGCTCCTTGGTGCGCACCTCCTTGATCTTCCGTTGACGCCTCGACCGCGGGCTTGCCGCGTTTTCATCGCCTTGAGGCTCGGGAGGACGACGGCACTGCACTCGCACCGCCCGATGCGATTCGTGGGTCTGGGAGCCCACGGTGGTACCGGGTGTTGCGCGGGCGCACCCGGCCAACGCGATCGACAGGCAGCACCCGGCGAAAGATCCTACGAAAGCAACTCGGCGCAGTTCAGTGCGGCTCATTCATAGTAATGTGTACCATGACCGAGACCGCCTCACGTGTAACTCAACTCGCGCGAAACTTTTAGTCGTAAGGAGAGTCATTTTGGATATGGAAAGCCCTTGGGAACATCCTGACTGGTATGACCTCCATGATGTGGTGTGCCGGGCATGTGGCGAGCGCGAACCGGAACACTACCGTGAGCTGCTGCTCGCGCTCCCGCCTCTTGATGCCATCGACCATCTTGTCGATCTGGGGGCCGGCACGGGAAAGCTCTCGCGTTTGATCGCGCAGAAGTTCCCCGAGTTGGGTCGACTGACGCTGCTCGATCCGAACGAGAAGAAACTACAGCGCGCGCAAACACGCATCGCGGAGCTAATTCCGCGAGAACGGATCCACACCACGACGGGCGTCCTCGGCGAGGGCGAATTTCGGCTTGATACCAATGCGACAGTTGTGGTCGTGGGGAGCGTGCTCATGCCAATCATGCAGCAACGCGGGGGAACGTTGCGTGATGGACTCGATTGGCTGCGGCGGTCGCTCGAGCAGATCATGCGGCTGATGGCGAAGGGGAGCTGTTTCTACGCACTGGAGACGATTTCAGAACCGTGGGCACGAAGCACTCTCGACCAGCCCGTGCGACGTCTGCTCATGCTCGAGCTGATCGATGAAGTGGAGCGCGCCGGTCTCGAGTCCGTCGAGTGCGTCTATCGTTTCCGCGATCGGGTGGTGATTCGGGCGCGGCGCCCAAATGGCTGAGTGAGGTTTCGATGGCAACCTGGGCTTTGGGACTCTTTGGACTCTACTTCGTCCTCGCCTTCGGGGTGAGGATGGTCATCCAGCTGCGCCGAACCGGATCAACCGGCTTCCGCGGTTTTCATGGCCAGCCAGGATCAATTGAGTGGGTGGCGGGCGTGTTGTTTGTCGTTGGAGTCGGCGCGGGCGTCGCTGCACCCGTCCTCGACCTCATCGGGGCGATGGGGCCAATCGGCTCACTCGACGGAGCTCACGGTCACCAGCTCGGATTCGCACTCTTTGCCATCGGACTGGTTGCCACGCTTGCCGCGCAGCTGGCGATGGGAGACTCCTGGCGCATCGGCGTGGACAAGCAAGAGTCCACGGCACTGGTCACCCACGGCCCCTTCACGATTGTGCGCAACCCGATCTATTCGGCGATGATCCCGACCTCGCTCGGTCTTGTGCTGCTTGTACCCAACACGGTTGCGGTTGGAGGATGGCTTGCGCTCATCATCGCACTGGAGCTACATGTCCGCCTGGTCGAGGAGCCCTATCTGCTACGCGTCCACAACGGAACGTATGCTGATTACGCCGCGCGGGTTGGTCGTTTTATTCCCTTTGTCGGGCGGCGTCAGACTTCTCGATGGATCTGTTGATGTCACTTCACAAGAAGTTCCATCGCTACATCGTCGATATACTCACCGGGTGCGACCTTCACGCGCCGTTGCCACCGTCCAATCTCCGTAAACCCCATCTTGCGGTACAGTGTCTGAGCCGGTGTGTTGGACGATCGCACGTTGAGTTCAATTTTCTCGATGGCCGGGGCGGTCCTTGCCCATTCAATCAAGCTCCTGAGCAATGCTCGCCCGACGCCACGACCGTGCCATCCGGGATGAACGACTAACGTCAGATGGACAACGTGTCGCACGGCTGCTAATGGCAGTGGATCGAGCATGCCATGGCCGACTATCTGTCCTACCGTCTCCGCTACGAGGTAGTGCCCATTGTCCGCCGCTTCAAGGGCGGCGATCTTCTGTGCGAATCGCTCGTCGATCAGTTCGGCTGGCTGCGAAACGAGAAGTCCCGGTGTCGCCGCGATCGTTCGTTCGGCCTGCGCCAGAACATTCGCGTCATCCACGCGCGCTGACCGGATCGTGAACTCAGGTCGACTCATGCGCGAGTAGTAGCGTGTTCCACCGGTCTAGGGAAGTTCACGAGCAAGCATGACCTTGCCGATCGATCGAATACCGCTTCTGATCGGCTATACTGCGGAGGATGATCGTCGCGCACTTTTCCGATGTGCACGCACTGTCGCTGAAGGGCGTCTCGCTGCGCGATTTTCTCAACAAGCGTCTGGCCGGCGGGATCAATGTGCTCTTGCACCGCGGGCGCAAGCACTCGGTGGCGCTGGCCGAGGCCCTGATCGACGATCTCAACCGCCTGCGCCCGGACCACGTGGTGGTGACGGGAGATTTGACCAACCTGTCACTCGAGTCGGAGTTTGTGCTGGCGCGTTCGCTGCTCGACCGGATCTCTCTAGGGCCCAGGGAGGTGACGGTGATTCCAGGCAACCACGACGTATATGTTTGGGCCGCCTATCTACGCCAATCGTTTGAGCGAGCCATCGGACCTTATGCGATCTCTGATGGAGCGGTAGAGCCCCATTTTCCCGTGGTGCGGGTACGCGGTGCCCTGGCGGTGGTGGGGATTTCGACCGCGGTACCTTCGCCGATCCCGCTGGCGGATGGCTGGGTGGGGCGAAGGCAGCTGGCGGAGGTGGAGCAGGCGCTCGAGTGGCTCGGGCGCGCCGGCAAGTTTCGGCTGGTGCTGATCCACCATCCTCCGATGAGAAACCGTCACGCCTACCTGCGGGGACTGCGCGACCGTGACAAGCTCCAAGCGGTGCTTCGGCGCGTCGGGGCCGAGCTCATCGTCCATGGCCATGAGCACCGGAATCTGCAGATGACACTGCCGGGACCCACGGGGCAGATTCCGGTGATCGGAGTAGGCTCAGCCACCTATACCGATGCCCGCCTCGACCGCTGCGCGCGGTACAATCTCTACCATATCGAGGGCAGCAGCTTTACCATCGAGACCCGAGTGTTTGACCCGGCCAGCCAGCGGTTTGTCGCCTACGCTGCTTGACCTTCGAGGCCCCGCTGCCGCGGCTTGCGCGACGAGCGCGTGCGCTTAAGCCCACTGGAGTGGCCACACCCTTCGTGTTTCGCAAGGTCCTGTATTTGGTTGAGGCGACCGGGCGAAGGGCAGCAACTCTCGACGAGCTCTTGCGGGTCGTCAACGTCGTCGACGTTCGCTCGATCCGCTTTCACATGCATTACGGTTTCCTCGCCCACCGCTTTGTTCATCCCGAGTATCCCAACGACTTTGCCCAGTGGGCGGCCCATATGATTGGCGATGAGGTCCTGGCGGAGCGTCTGGCCAATCTGGTGGTGTCCCGTGTTTGCAGCCTGGCGACCCTGCGTTCGGAGCTGGGTCGGATCATCGCCGAGCATCTCATCGCCTTTCCCGCTGCGGGTTCGGCGCAGGCGGCGGCGGGACGCGAATTCTACTTCGCCACCGCTCGCTCG
>JAHFDT010000232.1 GCA_023248875.1 Myxococcales bacterium
CTCTATCAGACGCCCCGCTCCTGGGACGATGGCCGTAGCCTCGACGAGCGTGGTCGCAACGACTCACTGGCAGCCGGAGGACTATTTGCCACGGGCGCCGCACTGGCTGTTGGTGGGGCACTCTCCCTAGCCCTCGCGCGGAGACCTACACGATGAGAGCGCTCGCCGTCACGCTCTGCCTGGGTGGCTGCTGGTCACCCCAGTTTCTGCCTTGCACGGTTCAGTGCGGTACTCAGCAAAGCTGCCCAGCCAGCCTCAGCTGTGGCGACGATCACTTCTGCCACGCACCCGATGAGCCGCGGTGCACGAGCGATGGCAGCATCGACCAGTCGATCTTGCTGGACGGCGGCCCCTTCGACAGCGCGATCGGCAAAGATGGCGCCGCGCTCGATGGTGGCCCAGGCCACACGCTGTGGGGGCTCTCCTTCGGCGGCAACTATGAGGACTCAGCCAATGGCGTGGCGATCGATAAGAACGGCAACGTCGTCGTCGTGGGGGCCTTCCAATCCACCGTCAACTTCGGTGGTACGCCGCTTCAGAGCGCTGGCGGCTCGGATCTTTTCATCGCACGCTACTCCTCGTCGGGAAGCCACCTCTGGTCGAAGCGATTTGGCGGCAGTCTGGATGAGAGCGCCGAATCGGTAGCGGTCGATCCGATCGGCGGTGATGTGGTGGTTACCGGGCGTTTTGCCAGCAACTTCCCCTTCGGTGCAACGGTGCTCATGAATAAGGGCGAGGACGATATCTTCCTAGCGCGTCTAGACGCCCAGACTGGCAACGTCAAATGGGCCAAGGGCTTTGGCAGCACCGGTGAAGAGGTGGGGCGAGGTGTAGCGGTGAATGGCAACGGCAAGATCGCGCTGGTGGGCGGGTTACACAATTCCGGCAGTGTGGGCTTCGATGGCAACTCCTACCCCGGTTTTGGCCAGGCTGACCTCTTTCTCACCGAATATGGCCTCGACGGCGAGTACCACTTCGCCCACATCTACGGCACGAGCAAAGATGACTTCGCCACCGCGGTGGCGCTGGGACCCGGTTTCGCGATGGTGACCGGTCTCACCGCGGGTATTGGCGATGTGGCGTCGGCGGAGTGCTCGACCTGCACTGCCTGGGTCGCGAAAATTGGCTTCGACGACGATACGACCTACGGTCAGGTGCTACGCAGCGCCACCTTCCCCCACGCCATCGGCCGTGCGATCGCCGTCGACTATCTCGGTGAGCCCGCCTTCGCCGGCTCCTTCGACGACGACCTCACGCTCGATCAGGTCTATCAGCACAACGGCATCGATCTATTCGTTGCCCAGCTGGTCGATGCCCCGCAGAAGAGCTTCTCCTCCGTCTGGGCGCATGCCACCGGTGGCAATCAGATCGATCGTGCGTTGGGTCTCGCTGTGCCATCGAAGGGCGAACTGGTAGTGGTCGGCGGCATCTCCGACTGGGGTGACTTCACCTGTGGTGATGTCACCGCTACTGCCGGCGATGCCTTCATCGCACGCTACGCTAGCGATGGCGCCTGCGTCTGGTCGCGCACCTCCCAAGGGGACAGTGGCACTGAGGAGGCGCGTGCGGTGGCGGTGGGTCCGAATGGCGAACTGGTCGTGGTGGGGCGCTTCAACATGCAGCTGCACTGGGCTGCGCCTCCGCTCCAAACCAAAGGTACCAACGATGCCTTTGTGATCAAGTTGGCCCCATGACCCGTGCCACCGAGACCCTGCGCGAAGAGCCGCCGGGGAGCGAGCCCCAGACGCCGCTACTCATCTACGTGCTCGGCTACGACCAGCTCCTCACCGAGGAGAGCCGTATCTTTTCCATCGACGAACCAAGGCTGCCACTAGAAATTGGGCGCGGCGATGAGCTGACGTTCGAGCGTGCCGAGCTGCGCCTGCCCGACCGCTGGCTGTCCGGATCGCACGCGCTCCTCGAGCGCCAGGGCGAGCGGCTCCTCCTTCGCGATACCGGCAGTCGCAACGGCACCGCGGTCAACGGTGCGCGCATCGAGTCGCATTTTTTGTCGGACGGCGATCTCATCGAAGTGGGCCATTCGCTGCTCTGCTATCGCCTCGTGGGGCGCTCGCTCGCCGTCGAGTTGCCGCGCCGAACTTCGCCGCGCACGCTCTGCGCCGAACTGGTGGCGCTACTCGGGCAGGTGGATCGAATTGCACCCTCTACTGAACCCGTGCTGTTACTGGCCGAAACCGGTGCGGGCAAGGAGCGGTTCGCCGAAACCATCCATGCCTGGAGCGGCCGCCGTGGCCCCTTCTGCGCGATCGACTGCGGCGCCATCCCGGAGAATCTGTTCGAATCGACCCTTTTCGGCCACCAGCGGGGCGCCTTTACTGGCGCGACCGAGGCCCGTACCGGCGAACTCGTCCGAGCGCATCGCGGCACGCTGTTTCTCGACGAAGTCGGCAACCTCTCGCTCTCGGCACAGGCCAAGCTCCTGCGTGTGCTGGAAGATCAGCGTGTCACCCCGCTCGGCGCGGCGCAGCCAATCCAGGTCGATGTGCGAATCATCGCTGCCACCAATCGCGACCTCTATGCCGATGACACCGGGTTTCGCCCCGATCTACTGCGGCGCCTCGCTGGCTTCGTTGCACGTCTGCCCCCGCTGCGGCGGCGTCGCGAAGACCTGGGCATCCTCGTCGCCGATCTCTTGGGCGAGCTCGGTGCGAAACGTGCTGCGATCACCGCTGCTGCTGCCCGGCAGCTGTTCTGCGATCCGTTCCCGGGCAATGTCCGGCAGCTTCGCACCGCCCTGCGTGCCGCTGCCCTGCTCGCTGGAGATGGACCGATCGACCTCCACCATCTGCCACCGCCAACCGAAAAAGATGCGGCACCAGCTCCCCGAGTGGGCGAAGAGCCGGCGCCGCAAACTACTCCTTCCATGGAGACCATCGAGCAGGCACTCGCTGCTGCCTCTGGCAATGTCGTACGCGCCGCCCGCGCCCTCACCACCCATCCGCGCCAACTCTACCGCTGGATCGCCCGCTACCAGATTTCCCTCGATCGTTTTCGCGGCTAGTTCCAGTTCGGTGCTACGGGCAACGGATAAAAACTACCCCAGATCATCTCGGGCCCGAGACTGCCGGTGCTTTGGAATACCTTGCCGTTGTAGGCGTTGGGATCGCCATCGAGCGAACGGCCACCGTACGAGAGGATCCTCCCCGATGGATCGCGCGTCCAGCGCTGCGCGGTCGTGTTGTTGCAGAAGTCGAAGTAGGGGCGTGCCCAAATGGAGCTGTCCAAGGATTCGGTGAGACAGTAGCTGCCCCAAACGATCTGGCCGTTGGCCCCAAAGGTGAACTTCGTATTCGACGTGCATGGCGTGAGGATCGCACCAAAACCGGTAACCTCAACGCTAGGTTCGGCCCCGAGGCAGTAGCCATACTGGCCGAAGATTTCGCGTCGCACAGTGGCCAGTTGTGGGAGCTCGGTGAGATGGCGGCGGAGCGGATGTGCAAGGGCACGCCGCATCTTGAGACGCTGCTTGCGCGAAAAGTGCTGCGGAGTGCATCCGTAGTAGCCCATCACATTGGTGCGCTCCGGCGCCAGCGTGTAGCCCGCCACCACGGCGCTATTGCCGCCACCGCATACGCTCATGCCAAGGATGTTCTGCCACGCTTGCGTCTCCGGATCGGGCGGCGTATCGGAGATCCCATCCGCGTTGAACCACTCGGTGCCGCGACGCGAAAGCACATCGGACAGGCGCGCATAGGTGCCGAGTGCCATCCCATCGTCGGAGTTGGCGTTGAAGGGATGGTCGAGTCCGAGGTAGTGGCCGAGCTCGTGCGCCAAGAGGCCGTAGGTGTCGTTGCTGAAGTAGTTGCGGAAAACCACCGCGTTGCCGCCTGCCCACGGCGGCGCCGAGCAGGAGATGCCGAGCGGCGAATTGCCGAGACCATTACGCAATAGCACGACGATCTTGTTCTTGAACTTGAAGGACTGAAAGTTGGTGCGGCCGATACGCGTCCACTGGTCCCCCTGCGCACATTCGAGGTTATTGATGTCGGTGTCGTAGATGCGCGTGAAGTCCTTGTTCGGATCGAACGTGAACTGGATGTGCGCCTGGCGATAGATGTTGTTGACCTGAGCGAGAGTGGTCGCAAACTGCGCCGCTGTCACGGTACC
Source organism: Myxococcales bacterium (assembly GCA_023248875.1). GTDB lineage: Bacteria > Myxococcota_A > Polyangia > Palsa-1104 > SHYY01 > JAHFDT01. Next base: position 4,129 of record JAHFDT010000232.1, read on the forward strand.
CGGACGGGAACCATCGGCATCGGAAACCGCCACCGCTTCCACGGGCAACGTGACGTTCGGTTCGAGGAACCACTTCTCGTTGTCGCTATCGGCGGTCGCGACGTTATCGTTCGCGGGGCTGTCATCGGGCGTATTGCCGGTGCACGGCCATACGATGGTCCGCGTACCGCTCGTGCTGTAGCCGCCGTAGACGTTGAGGCACATGTTGGTGCCCAGGTTGCGCAGATGGGTGTTCGAATCTCTGACCCACTTCTGCATCGCCGAACTGGTGCAGGTCGAGAGGGTCACATTCGAGCCCGAAGTCGAGCCCGAAGCCGTCAGGCACTTGCCGCCGAGGCCGACGATTTTGTTGTAGCTCCCAAACGTCCACTTCTCGTTCGACGCATCGACGCAGTCCCAAATGATGACCCGCGTCCCGTTCGTGGTCTTGGCGCCTTCGACGTTAAGGCATTTTCCCGCCAATCCGACCAGTGCGCCACTCAATTGACTAAGCTCCGATTCTGTCCTTCCGAAAGGGGTTTCGCCGCTGTCATCGCTCGGCTCGACCTGGGCACATGCGGCAAACCCCAAGGAGAGCACTGGAATAAGTAGATTTCTCATAGCGCGCCTGCTTTACAAGCGCCATGCCACCTGCGTCACGGTTTAAGTGGCTGGAATTACTTGGCCATAATCGGGGCGCGCGGTCTGACTGTCCGAGACAGGTCCGAGTCTCAGTGGCGTGGCTTCGGCTCGCGCCCCATCTTGGCCGAGAGCTGCCCATCGACGACCTACTGAGAAGATCCTGCTCGGCGCTGCAGAGCTAGCGAAAAACCAGCGCGTTGCGGAGAATGTTCGCGCCGTCGCCCGTCCAGGTGGTGTTATTGAGGCCGTTCTTCGGAGCGAGATAAAAGTTGAGGTCCACTCGCGGGCGCCCCTTGACCATTCCTCGAACGATCAGAGGCCTACCACTCGCCCAATCGGCTACCGATATGCCGCCATTCACAGGATTTCCAGTACTGCGCCACGACGAGTCGGGCATCAAGTTCAAGGTCTTTGCACCTAGAACCAGTGGGCTCTTCGGCTCGTAGATTTTGCCTAAACCATCCCCCCCTGGAACCTCCCCAGCCGTCGGCTCAATGAGCATGTAACCCATCCCCACCTTACTAAACCTACCGTACAGGACGTTGCTGAGATTGGCCCACGGCGCCGTCA
>JAHFDT010000233.1 GCA_023248875.1 Myxococcales bacterium
GAAACAAAGCGCTGCTCAGGCGCGTTCAGCGCGAGCGCCTCCCCTCGGCCTCGATCCCCTCTGCCTCAGGCGCGGACGCCCTCGGACCGGGGGACCCCGCAGACGCCCTCGGACCGGGGGCCCCGCGGAGCGACCCGAGGGAGCGTACGCGGTTGGTACGTGACCGAGGGGAGCGAGGACGTAAGCCGCGATCAACGCGCCTGAGCAGCGCGTTAGAAAATCGGGGCGAAGCAGGTGCAGTCGGTCTCACCCACCAGACAGGGCCCGACGCCACTCGGCGGCGAGCAGAGGAGGCTATTGCAGCAGGGCTGCGTCGTAGAGCAGTTCTGGCCCACGTTGGAGCAGGGCGGTTTTCCGGCATCCAAGGGCGCCACGCCGCCGTCGGTGACCCCGCCCCCATCGACGCCCGGCGGCATCAGCGTGCCACACATCCCCTGCGTCTTGCCGAACGGGATGATGCAGGTAAGGCCAGTGCAGCAATCGGAGGTCGCGGTGCAGATCTGCCCCTGTGGCTGACACATCGTCCCGCACCGCAGGACGCCATTTTGATCCGGAATACAGGGTGCGCCGTTGCAGCATTCCGATGAAAAGGCGCAGAGGTTGCCCGCCTTGATGCAGCAGGGATCTTTGCCGGTGTAGCCATTCGGACAATCCTTGGTCGACCCGCCGTAGCAGCGCGGCACCCCGGCCTTGTCGAACTTGCAGCAGTTGATCTTTGGCGGCTGGCAGTCGCAGCAGTCGTGGCGCGAGTTGCCGCAGGCGTTGCCCTTCGCGAGGCCGCAGATATCGCCGTCGGGGTCACAGCCGGTCGGGTTGGAGCAGGTGCCAATCGCCGGGTTGCTATTGGGAATGATCTTGCAAGTGACCGAGTTGGCGCCGGGCAGGCCGGAGTTGCCGCCACCGCAACAGTCGGTGTCTTTGGTGCAGATTTCGCCGATCGGTCGGCAGCCGCTCGCCGCCACACAGGTTCGTCCGCCGATCGGCGTCGGCGCGCAGGTGCGACTACAGCAGTTGGCGCAGCCCGCGCACGGTTCACCATCGACGGTGCAGCCGCCCGAACCCATGCTCATGAGCACACCGCAGGTGCCGGCCTTGCCCCCGTTGGGGATGTTACATACCCCGGTGCAGCAGTCGCTCGCCTTGAAACAGATATCGTCGGTCGCCTGGCAGCCGCCTCCCGAGGGGGTGCAGACCCCGCCTTGGCAGTTGAAGGAGCAGCAGTTGGCACCGCTCACACAGGGGTTGCCGAGCGTGGCGCAATTGCCGGTGCTAACCGTCTTGCACACCAGATTGACGCAGCTCGCGCTGCAGCAGTCGCTATCGGCGCTACACCCTTTGCCATCGGGTTGGCAGGCGGCGCCGCACAGTCCGTTCTTGCAGCTCAAGCTACAGCAATCGGTCGGCGCCTGGCAGAGCTGTCCCTGGGGCAGACACCCCGCGAAGCTGCAGGTCTTCGACATCGGATCGCACATCCCCGAGCAGCAGCTGGCGTTGCTGGCACAGGTTTGTCCCAGGGGAACGCAGGAAATGCCGCCATCGCCCAGCAGTGCGGCGTCACTCTCCAGCATGGGCGCATCGGTGGGGGCGACCATTGCATCTGGAGCCGTTGGCAGCGACTGATCCTGCCCCCCTTCGGGAACCGAGGCGTCGCCACAGCCGACCAGCAGAAGCGCAAACACCGCCACAACCCGAGCCATGCTCACCTCCCAGACAGAAGAAAATAGGCGCCGTTATCGCCCCTTCCAGACCCCCATGAGATAGATCAAACTCCCAATGAAAATCACAGAATAGGCCCACAACAGCCGATCCATCAGCGGCCGCCGCATCGGGCCATTGTAAAAGGTCTTGCGACGAAACACCAGCCCACGTGTCAGTCTGTCAATGGGTCGTCAAGCGGGTCTAGCGCTGGTCGTGGTATTTCTGCTGACGCTGTTAGCGGTCGGCGCCACCACCACCCTGCTGCGTATCACCGCCACCGAGCTCATGGCGGCCCGCACCAGCCGAGAGACCACCAAAGCGCTCTATCTGGCCGAATATGGCGCCGATGTGATGCGTTTGCTGGCCCCCAGCTCGCCGCTCACGGCCAAGCCCTGCTACTACTCGGATGGCAGCCAGGAGAACGGTCTATCCACCTCGCCGGCGACGTTGCCGATCCGCGTGCCCCCGCAGCCGCCGGAGGCGCTGCCAGGAGCCGATCCCACCACGGTAGGATCGATTGGCTACCTCGCCTGCATCCATAACAACAGCGGCGACCCCAACTACTGGGCCGTCCCCAGCAAGGGCAACGTCGACAGCGATGGGATCTACACCATTGAATCCTGGGGCTACGGCCCGGGCGGCAGCTTTGCCCGCATCACCGTCGATATCAAGCCCAGCCCCGCCAGCGGAGGTGGGGTTGGAACCGACTATGCCCAAGGGGGGGGACAGTTCGGCGGCGGTGCACTCGGACAGGCGGGCGGCGATCTCAGTGTGCTGGGCCTCGTCAACGAAGGCACCTACGGCCAACTGTGAGGAGCACGATGCGCACATGCATAGCATTGGTGGTGTTCGCCTCGGCACCGGCCGCGGCGCAGTGCACCAATCTGATCGCCCGCCAAACCTACACCGGCGGCTTTCAGGCGACCGACTTTGCCCCGGCACTGCCCTCGAACAACGTCGTCTTGGTCGGTGCTACACCGAACACTGGCATTCAGCTGAGCTCCAGCACGATCACCGGCTTTGCGCAATCCACCGCGGAGTTGCTCAACGCCGATACCTTCATTACTCGCCTCCGGATCGATGCCTCGAGCAGCCTCAACTTTCCCGGTTGCCAACAACTGACCGATCGTGTCGACCTCTCCTTTTCCTACAGCGCCACCAGCGGCAACTGGCCGATCGCATCTAGCTATATCTATGGCCCGATCGAACTCGATCTACTCGGCCTCAATCTGCACGGCAGCCGGCTCAACTGGCGCGCCGATTTCGTCGCCGCCAATGCCGGTTGCTCCCCCAATCTGGCCACCACTACGACCCAACATTTTAACATTCAGTACCAGGCGATCAAGAATGCGCAGATCACCAATGTCTACACCGGTCTCCCGTGGACCGATCGCTATGCCGGCGCCGCCGCGGTGCCGATCGCCGATGTGATCGTCAACGCGCGCTACGAGCCCACCTCGTCGAGTTGGGGCGGCAACGAGAAAGCCTACCGCGGCCACCTCGATTTTGCGTTCCTCTACTACGTCGATGGGACTGGTTTCTATCGTGATAACACCGCTACCAAGGCCTGCGACAATACCGTCCCCTGGGCCTTTCCTCCGGCCGCCTGTGCGCCTTATCCCAGGGGTTGGAGAAACGGGTGGAGCGACCCACCCGATGCCGGCTGGATCCTAAGTCAAACTTCGCCAGCGGCGCGCAAGGTCTACTACGGTGGTTCTGGCCGGTTCGATCCCACCCAACCGCCGCCGAGCGAACTGGCGCTCAATCAGGATCGGTGGCCAGCCGGCTACCCGAATGCGGGCAAGCTCGTCTACGACTTCAACGGCGATAACGTGGTTGATGGTGCTGACGCCACTTGGCTCATGCACTGGACGCTCGGCTGGCAGGATGGCACGGCCCAAATCACGCAGCGTTCCTGGAAGCTCGGGGCGATCATGAAATCGACCCCGGCGATCCTCACGCCGCCGCGCGACCCTTGGTGGCTCTCGCGGTCTGCCACGCCGGGCGCCGAGAAGATCGCTTTTGATAGCTTTCGGGCGACCAATGCCAACCGACCGGTGAGGATCCTCGTGGGGGCGCAGGATGGCATGGTCCACGCCTTCAACTTTGGCCATTTCCAGAGCACACCCGAGCCCTACGGCAGCTTTGTGGCCGACTCGCTGGCCCCCGGGGGCCGCGGCCACGGCGATGGCACCGAAAGCTGGGCCTACATCCCGTCGGGAGAGATGGCGAGCCTCAAGAATAATCCACCACAGGTGGCTGGCCTGCCCATGCCGGCCTCGCCGCCCAAACCCTTGCTGAGACCCTCGCTGCGCGCTTCTGTGGATGCGCCGGTGACACTCGCCGATGTCTACCTCCCCGGTGCCATCCGGACGGGGGCCTTCATCGCTCAGGGGCTCAGCCATCCCTACGTCACCGCCATCGATGTCACCGATGCCACCCAGCCCCGCCCGTTGTGGCTGGAGGACTGGCCGCCGGCCGCTACGCCGGAGCCGGAGTTCCTCGGAACGGATCGGGCACCGACGGTGGGGCCGATGGCTACCCCCGCCGGGCGCAAGTGGTTGATGGCGACCGGCAACGGCATGTCGCTCACCCAGCCCTATAACGAATGGCTCTATTTCGTCGATCTCGAAATGGGAAGGACCTTCGCCAAGCTCCAGCTGAGCGGTCCTGTCGAAAGGGGGATCGGACTCTCGGGTAGCCCGGTGATGTACGATTTTGATAAGGACGGCGAAATCGACCGCGTCTATGTGACCGATGTGACCGTCGATGCCAGCGGCAAACCCAACGGCAGCCGCCTATTCAAGATCAACACCAAGACCTGGGGTCTCTGCAAGCTGGCCGATGTTCCCGAGCCGGTCTTTGCGCCGATGGCGGCTTCGCTCAACCAACAGAAGGGCTCGAGCGCCTTCCAGGTCGATCTTTTCTTGGGCGGCGCCGACCATCCTGATCTACGCGATACCTTGCAAGCCACCCCTTACCATGCCTTCCACTATGTCGACAAAGACCCACTCGGCGGCTGTACCCTCGCCGCCCTGGCACCCGGCTATCCCTTCGCCCTTCCAGCGGGCCACAAGATCTGGGCCACGCCCACAGTCATCAGCAATGGCAATTTGAACGTCGCAGGCAGCGGCCTCAACAAGCAGCAGGCGCAGGTTTTCTTTGGCACCGCGGTCGGCGATACCAATGACATCTGCGGCAGCACTGGCGATGGCGCAGTGTTCCCGCTGCTGTTTGAAAACGATCTCACCGCGATCTCGAATGGCTGTCCCGGTTACCAGCTCTGGGCCGCCTATGCCAATGGGACCCGCCGATACGATTGCAGTGGCCTCGCCACTTCACACGGCGGCAGCATCACCAATATCATGGTCGCCTACCGTGGCCACCTGATGTTCACCACGGCCAAGAACGGTCTCGGCGCGGCCTGGGCCGGGAGTAACCTGTACGGCTCGACCGAGGTGATCGGCGATGGGGCGGGTGCACCGGCCGGTACCAGCCCCTGGAACGACCCGTTCAAGGTCGGGACCGGGGCTACCGGCGCTCCTTCCGGTCCCGTGACTGCCGCCAGCGTCATCACCTCCAGCTGGGCCGAGCAGTAGACCGACCTCACGTTCA
>JAHFDT010000234.1 GCA_023248875.1 Myxococcales bacterium
CGATCTTTCGCCCGATGGCCGCGTCGCTCGGGCTTGCGTTACCGCTAGTAGCGCTGCGCCCTCGCTCCTTGCCCTCGGGCGAAAGCTCTTCGCCATCTTCCGATCAATCCGGGTGACCGCCGCTCTAGCGTTCCCTATTCGACCAGTGTACTTTGGCGGCTATATGTGCTTAAAACAGCTCGAATTATGACTAAACGTTTTTGCGCTTCGATAAAAGATCGTCTGCCGGACTACTTTTCTAGGGTCTTCGTTCTCGATGCCGGTTCAGCCAACAGCGACCACAATGCTCTCTTCGAAGAGTCGCTCTATCTCGGCGCCGATATCGCCGAGGGGCACAACGTCGATCTGATCTGCTCGCCTCACGAGCTCGATCTCCCGAGCGACACCTTCGATGTGGTGATGGGGACTGGCTGTTTCGAGGGCGATCCCCAATGCGCCGGCACGATCCGCAACCTCTCGCGCATGCTCAAGCCGGGGGGCCTATTTCTCTTCTCCTGCACCGCAACGGAGAAGCACGTTCATCAGACCCTCGACCTCGATACGGTCTTCGCATCCGTCGAGGTGAGTGTCAGCGACGAAAATCACGAAGTGTACTTCGTCGGCATCAAACGCGGTGAGCACCGTCAACGCGCTAACCATTCTTTTTTGACCCGAACCCTGCCGCTGGCGGATGAGGTCAGGGCGCTTCGGAGGCTAGTCGCCTCGCACCACGAAGACCAGGAGGAGCGGCTCAAGCTGCGCGTCGACCACGAGCGACTCAGCGCCAAGCTGGAGCAGCTTTCGGGAACTCTCGATGGCATGGGGGAAGAGAATCGCCGACTGCGCCAGGAGGGCGCCGAAACACACCAGACGCTGGAGCAGGTACGGCTCGAGCTGGACTCACTCTCCGGCAGCTGGTCCTGGCGGGTCACTGGACCGCTCCGCTGGATCAAGAACGGGCTGGCGCCCTGGTGGGAGCGGAGTCGAGGCGCCGCTTCTCTCGGAGTTCGAGCCCTACGGTATCTCGGGGCTCCTGGCAACCTCGCCAAAGAAGCGCAGGCCCTCCGAGGAGTCGGCCTGCGCGGTGTGAGCACCCACCTTCGGGAGTCGGTTGCCGCGGCGGCCCGCAATGGGGTCCAGCAACGCCTCACCAGCCATGAGATCAGCGACTTCAATCTGCGCTCCCATTCCGTGGTCTACATTCTCACGACGCGCCACTGCAGCTTTATCGCCCATCTCATGGTTCGCTGCCTCGAAAAGGTGGGCATCCAGGGCAAGATCCTCTATGAGCGACCTGTGGGTGGCTACGCCCAGGCGCCCCATTTCGTCATCTGTCCGCACATGTTCACCGAGCTTCCCGAGCTGTTCGTCGCCTTTCAGATGGAACAGTCGGTCAGCTCGCGTTGGTTTGGCGAATCTTACTGGAACGTCCTGAGAAGCGCATGCGCGGTATTCGACTATTCGATCACCAATATCCAATTCTTCCAGAAGAACGGCCTCGGCTATGGCAGCGTCTACTACTTGCCGATCGGCTACTGCCCAAACTATTTAGGTCAGGCGACCGATGAGGATTACGAGCCCTACGATGTGCTTTTTTATGGCGACGTCAACAGCAGCCGACGTCGCCGCTTCATCGATGTGATCAAGCGGCGCTACCGCGTTCGCATCATCCACTCGCTATTCGGTGAAGCGCTCTATTCCGAGCTCCGCAAAGCCAAGCTGGTCGTCAATATCCACTATTACGAAAATGCACTCCTGGAAACGACCCGCATCTACGAGTGCTTGTCGATGCATCGCCTCGTGATTTCAGAAAAGGCAGCCGATCTCGCCGACCATCCGTCGCTGGAAGGGATCGTGGATTTTGTCGACGTGGGCGATGTCGACGGCATGCTGCGGCGAATCGACTATTGGTTGTCCGACTACCGGCGCCGGCACGAAAAAGTAAGAGCCAATCGACAGCTCTTGGAAAGCAGTCCCAACCCATTTGAATACTATTTCCTGAGATTTCTGTTGGCCTCCGACAACCTTGAATTCGAAGAATTCTATCGCTTGGCCGGATCGCATATCCGCTTTGAGAAAAACTTCATTTGCCTCGGCTTGCCCGAATCGGTGGAGCGCCGAGCGACCTTCGAAAAGGACAACGTCCACGGCATTCAATATTTCCCCGGGCTCCGCCACCGGCTAGGTTGGGTGGGGTGTGGCCTCAGCTACAAGTTCATCATGCGCAAGGCCGAGGAGCTGGGCTTCGACCAGATCCTCGTCTGTGAGGATGATGTCGAGTTTTTGGAGGGCTGGCAGGAGCGCCTGGCGACCATCCGGTCGTACCTAGCGAAGCACCCGGAGGATTGGGATCTGTTTTCAGGCCTGATCGCCGATTTGCACCGAGAGACCCAAGTGTGTGGTGTGCACGAGCATCATGGGATGAAGTTCGCCCACATCGACAAGATGACCAGCACGGTAATGAATATCTACAATCGGACGTTCTATCCCCGACTGGCCCAGTGGGATGAAAAAAACCACGACGCCAACAGCAACACCATCGACCGGTTCATCGAAAGTCGATCGGGCGTGCGGGTAGTCACCACCCTGCCCTTCCTGGTCGGACACAAGGAGGAGCTGTCGTCGACGCTGTGGGGCTTCAACAACGGGCAGTACAGAAGCATGATCGAGAGGAGCTCGGCGCTGCTATCAGAAATGACGGCGCAGCATGGTTCAGAAAGCCGGACGGAACCCGCGGAAGAGCCGGTCGACCGTCGCCTGAGCGCCCGAATGCGGTGATGACCTCTTCGCGAGGATCCTACCGCTGAAACAGCCGCCTTAGCCCCATGTCGTTGAACACGGTGATGTAGACCAGCAGGCACAAAAGCGCCAGCATGCCCACCGTGTGGATGGTCTGTTCGATGCGCTGATTGACGCGCCGCCGCGTGATCGCTTCGCCGAAGAGGAAAATCAGCCTCCCCCCGTCGAGCGCTGGCAGCGGCAGGAGATTGAACAGCCCGAGCGCGACGCTCAGACTGGCGATGATCCAGAGCCCATCGCCCGCCGAACGTTTGAGCTCGCCCTTGATCTGCTTGACGATGCCGAGCGGCCCGGAGAGCTGGTCGGTCTTCTGCTTGCCGCGCACCATCTGGCCGATCTCGTGGAGAATCACCGGCGTTGCTTCGAGCGGAAAGGTGAGCCCCGCGACGATCGCCTGACCGACCGGCACCTTCGCAAAGACGCGCCGCGGATAGATGCCGATGCCGATACGGAAATGGCCGTCGATCTTTTCGGGCGTGATGGTGAAGGTCTGATGTTCACCGGTGCGAAGGATCTCGATGGTCACCGGACGGCCCTGCGAGGCATCGATCACCGGCGCGAGCTCGCCTAAATCCTTCACCGTTTTGCTATCGACCGAAATCACCTCGTCGCCAATCTGAAGACCCGCACGCGCGGCCGGGCGATCGGCATAGAGCTCACCTACCATGGGCATCTTCCCGGGCGCCGGCACGCCGAAGACAGCGTAGACGCCCGCCATCAGCAGCGCAGCAAATAGATAATTGGTGCCCGGCCCCGCAAAGATCGTCAGCAGACGCTGGTAGACCGGACGCTGCAAATAGGAGCGTGGATCATCGGCCAGCCCGCCCTGCTCGTCCGGATTGAGGCCGGCGATCTGGACAAAGCCTCCCAGCGGGATCAGCGAAATCTGATAGGTGGTCTCACCGCGGGTGAACTTGACCAGCGATGGCCCAAAGCCGATCGAGAAGCGGTCGACCCGCATCCCACACCAGCGCGCGACCAGAAAGTGGCCGCCTTCGTGGACAATGATGAGGACCGCAATCGCTAGGATGGCGAGCAGTATAAACATGGTGGTTAGCCTATCACGGGCACCTCGCTGCGGCACCCCTCGGAAAAGGTTATCGGGCGCTGCTAGCGATGGGCGAGAGCAGCGTGTTGCGGATCCGTGCCCAGGGCGTTGGGGGCGAAGGGCGGGCCGCGACGGCCACCTCCAGACCGAGCGAACGGGCGCGCCGCACGAAACGGCGCTCGAGCTCCAGGGTGTCGCGGTGATGAACCAACGTGTCATGCGCACGCAGGGCGCGGATGCGATGCAATACCAGGTAGCGTCCGGCCACGATCACCGCGTCGGCTCCTTCGCGGATGCGCTGCAACGCAAATCCCACGGCCGAGAACGGCGCTTCACTGCGCGCATCGAGCAGCAGCAGCGTGCGGCCGCGCGCCAGTTCGGCGCCTCGGACAAAGCCGCGCCCTTCATCGACACCAGCGAAAACGTCGAGCTGCGGCAGCTCCCGCTTGAGCAGACTCAAGAGCGCCAGTGAATTGTCTCCCGACCCCTCATCGAAAAGGAGGATTTCATAGCGCAGCTCGAGCGCTGCCAAATGGCCGGCCACTCGACGAATCAAGTGGCCGACGTGCTCTTCATCATCCCGGCATACGATCAGAACACTGGTATCCAAATCGCTCATGGAGCCTCTCACCAGTTCGCTGACTCGTTCCAACTGAAAAGCAGGCTTCGTGCCGTCCAATTCGCTGGAGAGAATAGGCAAAAAATCACCATTTGTGCAAATCTTTCCCGCACCCTCTGTTACTTTGAATGGTAGCTCGGGCCGCGGCAACTCAGTGAGGGGACTCCCTGTGAAACGAGTTCTCTGGTGGACGATCTGTTTCCTGATAGCAGCCGGACCCGCCCGTGCGGGTGTGGCACCCTGTTTTGATGACGACGATTGCAAATGGATGACGCTCCCCTGTCGCCCCGCCTTTTGCGATTTCCAAATCCAAACCTGCATGTTCGACAACCCCTTGCCCAACGGCTCCGCCTGCCCCGGGGGCAAGTGCGAGAATGGCACCTGCGTTCAGTCGGACGCTGGGGTGCCCGCCGATCTCGCCATTCCGATCGATCTGGCTACACCGGCCAACGACCTCTCCCTGTCGGTGGATCTGGTGATCTCGGCCGACCTTGCCATGACCAACCTGGCGCCACAGGACATGGCGAGCCCGCTTCCCGTCGATCTTGCGGTGGCCCTGGATCAAGCGGGCTCGGATGCGGCGCTAGCCTTGCCGCAGGACATGATGCCCCTTTCAGACGGTGCCACGTCGCGTCCGAAAGATGCGCCACCGGTGCTCAAACAGACCGCTGCGGGTTGTGGTTGTCGTCTAGCCTCCCCCGCCACCCGTGGGTGGGGGGTGCTCGCACTGCTTCTACTGCTGTTCACGCGCCTTCCAAAACAGCGCTGAGGCGCACTCCATTTTCGAATTTTCCTCCCCAGGCTCTCTTCCAAAGTATTGAAACAATTATTCAGCGGTTCGGCCCAGCGCT
>JAHFDT010000049.1 GCA_023248875.1 Myxococcales bacterium
ACCTCAAGATCAACTGTGGCGCTTTTACCGACTCGCTGCTCGAATCGGAGCTCTTCGGCCACGAGCGCGGTGCCTTCACGGGCGCGACCGATCGTCGACTGGGGGTGTTTGAAGCGGCGCATGGCGGCACCCTCCTTCTCGATGAGATTGGCGAACTCTCTCCCGCGCTACAGGGGGCGCTCTTGCGCGTCCTGCAGGAGCGTCGCTTTGAACGCCTCGGGGGAACGACGACCGTGCAAGTCAACGTGCGGATCCTCTGCGCGACCCATCGCAACCTGGAAGAGCTGGTCGCTCAAGGGCGGTTTCGTGCCGATCTCTACTACCGAATTCAGGGGCTCCAGATCGAGCTTCCCTCCTTGCGCGAACGGCGCGAGGACATTCCGCTGCTGGTCCACAGGTTGGTCGTACGCATGGCCGAGCAGCAGGGGATTGCACCCCGTCCACTGACGCCCGCAGCGCTCGAACTCCTTTCGCACGCCCCCTGGCCGGGCAACGTGCGGGAGCTCGAGAACGTTCTGCGCGCGGCGCTGCTCCTCGTCGAACGCCCGACCATCGACGCACCCGATTTAGCGAGCCACTTCCCGGAAGTGGTACCCAGGGCACCCCACACCGCCTGGGCAGAGCTGCAGGAGCGCGGCATCGGATTGCGCGAACTTCAGGAGCGAATCGAAATCGAGTGCATTCAGCGGGCACTCACCGAATCGAACGGCAACATCACCCACGCGGCGGCGCGCTTGAAAATGAAGCGCCCGCGCCTTTCGCAGCTCATCAAAGCGCACGGCATTCCGTTGCGCGAGGAGAAGCCATGACCTTCCGGCGGCCACTCGGTTTTGCCATCGCGGTGCTTTCGATCAGCGGATGCGGCAATGGGGGAGGTTCGCTCGCTCGCTCGCTGCAGGCCCTGCCCAGCTGCACCGGAAGCCAGGGACGGGCGGGGGGCGTCGAAGAGATGGCAGACGGGCGATTGATTGCGTATGGAGAGGATGGAACGGCACTATGCGCAGGGCGCTGGGACGAGATCGAGAATTCCCACCTCTTTGCGCCGCCGGAGACGGATATCGCCGGTTCTCATGATAAGGGTGAGCGTGCCCTACCGGCTCCGGGCAGTGATAATCCAGCGCTGCTCGCGGCCAGTAATCCGATGCCTGCCGACGGCGATCACAAGAACTAGGGACACCCTCTATTTCACGACCAGGCTGACGGGGTAGTCGATCTGGACCGGATCGCCCGAAAACGAGGGGAAGCGCCAGCGACCGATCGCCTGAGCCATGCAGCGCTCCATTTCGTGATCCGAATGCGGGGAAAAATCGACGTTGATCGCTCCACCACTGTTCTTCACGGCGAAACGGGCGTTGATTCGGCTAACGAACTGCAGGTTGGGATTGCGCTTGAGCCCCCGCTCGTAACAGCCGCGGAGCCCCCCCAGATTGGTCTGGATTACTTTGGTGGCAGCATCGGCGGAAAGCGTACCCTCGTGATGTTCGCCCGCGCCATTGGACTGGGATCTCTGGGTAGCAGCAGCAACAGCCGCCTGGGCCTGTAGCAACGCCTGATCGGCCGCCGCCTGGGCCTTTTTCATCTCTCCCTGAGCCTCCTTCACCTGGGTTCGCAACGCTTTCACGTCCTCCTGGCATTTGAAGAGCTCGTTGGTCATCCGAACCTTCTCACCGTCGTCCGAGGAGGAGCCCGAACAGCCGGCCAAGGCCCCCAGGGTCGCCAGGGTTGCAACTCTTGCAGCAGCGCGCAATATCATGGCCGAAATCTTATCGCCCCTTCCTTGTAGCGTGCAAGGCCTTTCCCATCTCACGCTGTTCAGGTCAGGGTCGCTTTACGGTCGGGCCGAGCGCTTTACGCAGATAGGCGGCCAGCCGGGGAAGTGTCCTCGGTTCAGCGGCCACGAAGCTAACCAGTCGATGCCCCTCGGCACCACCATGCCGGAGTAGCCCCTCGCCGGCCTGCTCGAGCGACGCTGGATCCGTAGTGAATGCCGGGTCGCAGCGGTACGAGAGCAGTAGATCCTGGAGCGGCCTCAGTGCCTCGCTCTTGGTTTCGCTCAGAACCACCAGGGCTTTGGCGATCTCTTTGAGGGTCGGTCGCGGTGTGGCCGGATCGAGCAGGTGCGCCCCCAGCAGCTCCACCGCCTGCGGATCGACGATTGCGGCGCTGACCCGAGCCAGCACATCGACCGCTCGCGGCTGTCGGTCACTGAGGTAGTCATAGCGCACTCCGAGTGCTTCCCGATAGAGCGGCGCCGATTCGGTATCGCGCCGGTGGAGCAGCGCTTCCGCCGCTTTGCTCTGGACCGGTGGAGCGACCCCCTCGGCCAACACGATCTTGAGCAGCGCCGCCGTCACCGCCTTTCCTGGAAGTTTGGCGAGCGCTTCGACCGCAAAGACCTTGATCGCCGTAAACCGCGCATCCGGATCGGCGACGATCGCCGTCAAGGTGGCCTCGATCGGCGGCGCGGGCTGGCTCTTGTCGATCGCGTATCCCGAAGCATCGAAGGTCGCTCCCGCGAGGCGCAGCCCGGTCTTCCGCGACCAGGCGACCGTGCCAGAGCGGGCGTCGATGGCGCCGACCTCACCATCGGCTGCGGCAAACAGAAGAGCCGAACCCACGTCATCGGATCCGACCACATCGACGCGCGGATGGACGTAGGCCCAGCGGACCGTGCCCAAGGTGGCATCGAAGGCAAAAAAGTAGCGATAGCTGTGGAGGTAAATCGCCGCATCGCGCAGCGTCACCCCCTCGCTTCCCGAGGCCGCGGGCAGCCAGAGTAGGCGATTGCGGTCAAAGGCGGTGTAGTCCGCCTGCGCCGGCTGGTAGGCATCCCAATAGTAGAAGCTGTGCAACTGGTCGGAAGGAAAGCGCGCCGCGATGAAGGAAGACCCCGCCTTGGTACCGGTTGCGCTCTTCGGGTCAAACCGAAATACACCCGAGTTGCCACCGTAGAAGAGCCCCTCCGCGGTCGCGCGAACAAACGTGATCGACTCCTCGATGGCGCGAACTCGAGCCACCTCGTCGCCGCTCTTCCCATCGAGAAAGACCACGTTTTGGTAAGCAAAGGGGGCTGCGACGATACCGCCATGGACCGCCGGTGCTCCGAGCGATCCGCTCCCTTCATCGCGCCAGACCTCGCTGCACGATTCCGCGCGCAGGGCGACAAGGTGCGATCGTCGTGTCTGTTCGTTCTGCGCCTGCTGGCTGTAGTACACTTGGTCGTCCGCAGCCATCCCCAAGAACTGGGCACCCGCCTCCAACCCGTGCGTGCAACGCAGCGCACCGCTGCTGGTCTCGCGCACCGCGATCTCGCCCGCTCCTTGACGGTGAGCGACAAAGCCACGCCCCACTGCTAGGCGCGAGGTAATATCGGCCGGCACCTCCCACAGCACCTTTCCGGCCAGTAAATCGTAGGCCACGAGATGCTTGGGCACCGTCGTCACCAGATAGGCGATCGCCCGTTTCTGCGCTATCGCCGGTTGGATCCTACGCAGCGTCTGCTGAATATCCTCGACGGCGTTATCGCGCGCATGCGGCGAAAAAGGGGGTTCTAGGCAACCCGCGAGAAGAAACAACGACAATAGCGGAGTCTTCATCAGTGCCCCCCCCGCTGTTCAATCGCCTTTTTCGCTTCGAGGTGCGACCCTCGCTCTTTATCCCGCTCCCCCGAGGTCGCCGCGAGATACTCCTTGAGCGCCTCGGTAGCGCTCGGCCCGGGCACCTTGCCGAGGGTCTTGACCACTTCGACGCGAATGGGTTCAGGACCAAAATCTTGGCGCTTGAGCAGCCCGCTGAGGGTCTCCGCGAGCAGGCTGTCCGGGATCTGCCCGAACAGCTCACCCAGTTTGCGCGCGGTGCTGGCATTGCCGATGGCCGCCACGGCCTCCACCGCCGCCTCATCTTTATGGGTGAGCAGTTTGATGAGCGCCGCCTCCGCCGCCGCCTCCCGTCGCCGGCCCAGCGCTTGGGCCGCCACCGAGCGCACCTCGGTCACGGCATCGCTGAGCGCCGCAATCAGCAGCCCCACTGCCCGCGGATCCGCGAGCTCCCCCATCGCCACCACCGCCTTCTTGCGCAGCTCGGGGTTGCGATTGCGTACATAAAGTGCGAGCACCTCCCAGGCCCGCGGCTCCTTACGATAACCGAGAGCGCTCAAGAGCGCCCCCTGCACCTTGGGCGGAGCACCGATGGCCAGCTCATCGAGGATCATCTCGAAGGCCGCTGGCCCTTCCAGGTCCGCTAGCCGGATCGCCGCCTCCCGGGCCTTCGACTCATCGGGCTGTTCGATCTCTCGTTTGAGCACAGCGAGGTTGGTCTCCTCCTCCGAACGCGCTCCACTGGCGAGGAGAGCCACTGCTGCCAAGCCATACGCAATCCGAATCATTGCCCCTTCGTCTCCTCTTCTGAGAAGGTCACGCGCCCCGAGTAGTTGGGCCCCTGTCCGCGCAGGATGAATTCGCCGGAAGCAAGCACCACCCGGCGGCTTTCAATGACCAGACGATACTTGCGGTTCATCTCGTAGTCCTCTTTGTCGAGCTCGACCGAGTTGAACAGCACTCGATCGCCGCGCCGCATGAAATTTTCCGTCGTGGCTTTGCGCTCACGTGCGCCATTGGTGATGTCGTAGATGACGAGATCGACCTGGACATCGTTGAGCGGCTTGGCGAAGAACGCAGCATATTCGATCTTCAGTTTGCCGGTTTTTTTGTCGTACCAGAGCATACTGCGATGCAGTCCGCGAAGCTGTGCCACATAGGAGGCCACCGAGTTCCAACTCGTGGGCAGCCGCTTGTCGCTGATGATGATCTGCCCTTTGAGGAGGTCTTCCGGTTGCGCACCACCCTTCGCATGAGCGCTGCCGAGAAGGGCGAAGACGATCGCAAGTGCTTTCATATCCATCGCCTCGAATCGAGGAGTAAGGGCCCTAAGCTACACGCTTCGCTCACGGATGGCCAGGTTCAATCGCCTTCCAAAAGGGCCGCAATCGCATCGAGTGTCGCGCCCTCGGCGGCGCCCTTCTTGCGGGCCAAAGCCACCGTTGCACGCGCGGTGGCGCGGTACAAAGGCCGTGTTTCCTCGGGCAGAGCCGCCCAGTGGCGCGCGATGGTGGCGACATCGCCGCGCGCGATGGGACCGGTGAGCGCCCGCGGCAATCCCTGGGCGATCAGGTTGTGGGCCATCGAAGCGACGAGTTCGGCCAAGCTAGAGGTTGCCGTGGCGCGGTCGAGGCCGAGCTCTACGAGTAGGTCGACGGCCTGATCGACCAAGGCCAGCGGATGGTTGCTCGCCAGCGCCGCGGCCGCGTGATAGCGAGCGAGCGCTTCACGCCCGAGCGGCAAGGGTCGCCCCCCGAGGCCCTCGACGAGTTCGGTCGCCGTCTTGACGCCCAGTGCGTCGCCCGCCACCCCGAAGACCGTGCCAGCCAGGTGGGCTTCGTCGGGGTCGCCCACCAAGGCCCGCAGTGGGTGAAGGAGGCCGATCCCTGCGACCGGAAGACCACGAAACGCCTCCTCCGGGGGCAGCACGCCCGCACAATGGAGCAGGATCGACCTCCTTTCCACGGCGCCCAGGGCCATCAGCTGGGTCGCTACTGCGGAGATCGCCGCATCCCGCACGGCGACGATCGCAATCTCCGCGGCCGCGGTGGGACGGGGATCGCCACGACGCCAGCGGCTCGTCACCTCTCCGGCTGCGGCCAGGGCATTCGCGAGCGCACGCGCGACCGGACCATCGCCCGCGATGAGAATATGTCTCATACCGCCTCCCCTTGATTCATCGCTACTGCGGCAGCCGATCCCTTCGGCGGATGCTTCGTCGCTCGGCCTTGAGTTACCTTCTAGGTAGCCCTGCGGCCTCGCTCCTCGCCCCGCCGTGGGCTCGGCTGCCTCGCAACGCGACGAATCAAGGGGAGGCGGTATCATGGGCGATAGAGTCGGTGGGTCACGATGTAGTCGGCGACCGGGGCCGCCACCCGATCCGCGATCACTTCACCTCGCGCCACCCGCTCGCGGATCTCCGTGGAGCTCACATCGGGGATCGCCAACGGGCCGCTGGTGTCGTACCCCGCGCGCGGGACCACCACAAAGCGAACCTTCTTTTGGAGCTCCTCGTAAGCAAACCAGTGCTCCCGCTCGGCCAAAAGATCCGACCCCACCACCAGCGCGATCGCCGTTCCCAGCCTCTCCTGGGCGAGCGCTGCGACGGTGCGCAGGGTGCGGCTTGGCCCCCCCAGCTGCCTTTCGATGTCACTCACTTCGACCCGTTCGCCGAAGGGCTCGGCGGCGAGACGAGCCATCGCCAACCGGTGTTCGAAAGGGCTCAGGTTCTTGTCGAACGGGTGGCAAAAGCAGGGCACCATCACGAGGCGCTCCACCCGGGCCATGGCCAGTGCGTAGAGCATCGCCATTTGATGGCCCAGGTGCGGCGGATCGAAACTGCCGCCGAACAGCGCGATGTTCATGGCAGTCTAAGCGATGGGAACCGGCTTGAGCGTGGTCTGCTGCCCCTTGATCACAACCCTAAAGCGGACCATGCGCGCCCCATACTTCTTGCACAGCGTCGCCTCGTTCTGCGACAGCTTGGCGATGAACTGCTGGACATCGAGGCCTTCGATCCCCTCACCGGTCTGTTCGCGAGCGGCGCAGTACTCGGTCCAGACGCGCTGGTAGTAGGCATCCGCGGGTTCGGCCGCCAGCCGCTGGGCTTCGGCGCTACTGGCCACGCTGGCCCCTCCGGCCGCCGCAGCCTCGTCGACAAACAGCGCATCGCGGCGCCATTCCGACTGCGACACCGACTGCTGCGACTCGCGCTCGCCCTCCTCTTCGTCACCGGGCTCCGGCCGGCCGAGGAGCCGCGCCAGCATCACGTTGATGCCATTGGCGAGCCCCTCGAAATCCTGCGACGGCGCCTCGAACACATAGTCGCGGTTGCCGTTGATGACCTCCGCGACACCCGCTTCGATTTGATCGAGTGGGTTCAGAAAGCGTCGCGCGGTCATTCCGGCAGCTCCCAGCGCGGCCAAGAGGCCGAGCACACCGAGCCCCAGCACCATGCCGCCAATCGGACCGCTCCGCGCCTTTTCCGCAGTCAACGAGGAGAGCACTACAAAGCCCGATTTGGTCGCCGATCGCTCCACGTTGCCGGCCAGCGGCGCCGCGGCTCCTACCCACTCCTGCCCATTGACCGTGATGCGAAACAGTCCCGTGCGCTCATGGCGCGCCGTCGCTGGCTCGGCCAGCGGGTTCGCTCCGGAAAAGAGTTTTTCCGCCAGAGCGCGCTCCTCGGAGCTTTCGGACGACTGCCCTTCGCCGCGGCGATAGCTCGAAGAATGGATCTTCATCTTGCTCTTGGTTTCGAAGAAGTAGGCGACGTCGACGCCCGAACGTTCGGCTTCGGCGCGCGCATCATCCGCCGAGTGTACGTAGCCCACGAACACCGCGCCCACCACCGTACCCTGCGGACTGTGCACGGGCGCCGCTGCGACGCGATACATGGCTCCGTCGATATCCCACACATCTTTATTGGGCTGCTTGGTCAAGGCCTGGGTGAGCGAAGGAAAGTCCTTGGTCAGATCTTCACCGCTGCGCCAAGTAAACGAGTGGTCGCGGGCCAGTAAATGGCCGGTCGCATCCACCACTCCGATGATCCCGGGTCGGCGGCCATCCGCCTCGAGCCGTGCGAAGTGAGCCTGACACTCCACGTACCCCGAACGACGCCGCTCTTCGTCCGCCGGATTGGTGAGCAGCTGAGCAAAGGCCGGTTCGCGGGCGAACTCCGCTGCCAGCATTGTCAAATCGACCGATTCCAGCCGCGACGAGCGAATAATCTGCTGCTGGGCGTGCAGCACATTGGCCTCGACGCGCTGGGTCCCCGAGTCGCTCAACCGTTCGGTCACCTGGAAATAGACCGCTGCCGTCGCTGCTGTCATCACGAACGCTGCTACCAACATGATCTTGATCCGGAACATTCTCTAGGTTTCCTCCTGTCAAGACACCCTAGCAGCTCAATTTCAGACAAAACCGCTGTGAGTATCGCCGCGCAATCGCCCGAAGTCAAAAGGAAAGAGAGTCCGCTGAGCTGCCGGTTGCTGCGCTCTCGTTCTCTCTTCTGGCTCTTTGTCTGGCTCTTTATCTGGAGGGGGGACGGGTTGCCCACATCTTGCCCACAGGGCTCCTCCGGTTCGGCAAGGGGCCCGGTCCAGCCGGACGATCGTTGAAGTTAAGCGCACTGAATCATTGTTCAAATTCACCTACTGGAGCGCCCATCGCAAGCCCCCGACAGGGCGCTTCCCAGGATGCCTTCAGCGACGAAAAGCGCCTGTGTGGATAACCACTGAGCAGTTGCGTCAATCTTTGTGGGCTGCCCAATAGCGCTCAAATCGCTCCGCCAAATCGACCATCTGGGCGTTGCTCACCTGGTCGATCGGCAACAGGGCGCAAAAATGGAGCCCCAGGCCATAAATCAGATCGCGGTCCTCGTAGCCGGGCGAATCGGCCACATACAGAGTGCGAAACGGCGCCAGGTAGCGCACCGGCGGTGACGGTTTCCCCTTCACCAGGTCGGGCCAAAGGTCGTGGCGATCGAGAAATGACTGGGGCACGATTCCCAGGTTGATCGGCGCCTGTGCCACGCTCTGCGAAGTGGCGATCCCGGCGTCGCGCAGAAAGGGCGGAAACAGACTGCGCGCGCGCGCCACCCGATCGCGCAGCGGCACGAGGTCGCGCGCCTCGAGGGAAAGGATGCGCACGGAGGTGTCGGAAAAACGCTGGTCGGCCGCCACCGGCAGAGCGCGCAAATGCAAGTGGGGCGGCGGCCACTCGACATCGCGCCGCGTGGGTCTCGGTAGCGGGCGCGGTACGGCCGGCAGAAAGCGGCCCCCGAGCAGAAGGCCGGCCCCACCGAGGGCCAGCAGTACCGCGCCCGCGATCGCCCACCTCTTCGCTCGTCGTCGGGGCGAGCGCTGGTTTCCGCGGTGCAGCTCGTAGATCGGGGTTCCGGTGGTGAAGCATTCGAGGGCGGCGCGAAACTCCGCTGCATGGGCGTAGCGCGCCTCGACATTCTTTTCGAGCGCACGCATGACCGCCTGCTCCAGCTCGACCGGTAGCCCCACGCTCCGCAGCGAGGGGGGAGGCACGGTCAGATGCTGCTGCATCACCTCGAAGGGCGTCTCCGCGACAAAGGGGGTATCACCGGAAAACGCTTCGTACAGCGTCACGCCGAGCGAGTAGAGATCGCTGCGCCCATCGACCGCTTTGCCGCGCACCTGCTCAGGCGACATGTAGCGCACCGTGCCCATCGTCTGCCCGGTGTGGGTCAGGCGCGTCGAGCCGATGATCTTGGCGATCCCGAAATCGGTCACCTTCACCGCCCCGTCGTAGCGGAGCAGGATGTTCGACGGTTTCATGTCGCGGTGGATCACGCCGCGGCCGTGCGCATATTCGAGCGCCTTGGCCACCTCGATGGCAATCTGCAGGATGTCCGCCACCGCCAGATCGTCCGCCTTGATGCGCTGCTCGAGGGTGTTTCCCTCGATGTACTGCATCATCAGCCACAGACGACCGGTGGTGTCTTCGGTGAAATTGTTGAGCGCGACAATGTTGGGGTGATCGAGCAGCGCCAGCGCCTTGGCCTCCTCGACGAAGCGCAATTTGAGATCCTGGTGCAGCGCCAGCTCCGGCGGCAACACCTTGGCCGCCAGCACCTGGCCGGTCACCACGTGCTGCGCTTTGTAGACCACGCTCATGCCGCCCGTACCGAGCACGCGGACCAGCTCGAAATCGAGCACGCGCGTGCCGATCAGCGACTCTGGCCCGTCTAGGATCCCCATGCCATCACCAAATCCTCGCCATATTTGACATTTTTACGGTCGGAGCTTATCCTACATGTAGGACATTGTCGGAGTCACGCATGCCTAGGCCAAGTCGGGGGGTCGATTTTTGGGTCAACAAATACATCGGTGATGATCCATACCTTTGCCGCGCCGTCAACCTTCGCCCCACCGCGATCGTCTTGCGCCGTCTCCGCGATCCCGACCAGCCGCTCGGCGAAGTGACGCTCGAATTCCAACTCCCCGGCGATGAGCAGCTGGTTCGCTGCCGCGGTCTCGTCTTCGCCGAAGACCCCTCGGCTCGAACTCAAGGCATCCGCTTCCTCGACTTTGCGACCGATGGAGCGGCCCGCATCGAACAGTTTCTCGCCGGCCTGCAATCGTTCCCGATCGCCTCCTAAATTCCTACCCGTTCGCACAGCGCCCGAACCTCCTCACCGATGGCCACGGGAAACTCCACCGGCGTGTAGTGGGTTCCGCCCGGCAGCACCACCAGCCGCGCCCCGGCGATTTCGCGCGCCATCCTGCGCGCCACGTCGGCAGGGGTGAGAAAATCGTGGTCGCCGGTGATGATGCTGGTCGGCACGGTGATGTGCCGCAGGAAAGACCAGGCATCATGCTCCCCGAGCGCTTCGAGCGTGGCGTAATAGGTGTCGAAATCCATCCGACCAAAATTCCGCGCCACCTCGTGGAAAATCTCCGGATCCATCGCCCGCCCGACGAGGCGCAGCTGCTGCAGCGTCGGCAATAGCGCGGGCCAGCGGACGATCAGCCGAGTCAGCGAACCCGCGATCCCCGAGGAACGCCGCACCTGCCGCACCAGGGCCGGCACGATGTGGCGGGAAAAACGGGACGCGAGGGCGGTATCG
The DNA here is from genome assembly GCA_023248875.1 of Myxococcales bacterium. Taxonomy (GTDB): domain Bacteria; phylum Myxococcota_A; class Polyangia; order Palsa-1104; family SHYY01; genus JAHFDT01. Next base: position 10,696 of record JAHFDT010000049.1, read on the forward strand.
AAGGGGCGACCAGCGACGCCATTGATGGCCCCGAGCGCGAGCACCCGCGATCCAAAGGCGCGGCACACTTCAATCCCGACCTGAACGCCCATGCTCCAGCCGAAGATCGCGAAACGATCGACCCCTTCCGCCGCCAAGATCGGCCCGAGGTCCCTCGCCTGATCGACGGGGCTAAGCCCCGCCCCCGGGAGCGGCCGAGGCGAGCGAAACAGGCCACGGTAGTCCCAGCAGATGATTTTTCGAGTGGGTCCCAGCGCTTCGATCACATAGCGCCAGGCGGTGATCTCCCCGCCGAGACCATTGGCCAGCACGACCGCCGGCCCCTCGCCGAGGACCTGGTAGGCGATGGTATTGCCTTCGGAACGAACCGTGTGATGGCGCATAAGAAAACAGCCGACAGCGTGGACTGTCGGCTGCTGACTGTCAACTTGTGCGGTTTAGAAATAGACGGTGGCGCCAACCCCCGCTCGAACGCTGACATTGTCGGCGATCGGGGTGACCGTTTTACCGTCGATGGAGTGGGTATTTTGCACCGCCTCCGAGGCCTGATTGGTGTTCCAGCGCCCCTCGAGACGTAGATCGCCGTTGAGTGCCAGCCGTTCGCCCAGCCGAATTTCGAGACCGCCACCGATCTGGCCGATCACTTGGGTGCGCTTGTCCTCAATCTTGTTATCGATGAGCTGCAGATCTGCGAAATTGAGGCCGCCGGCACCGACGATGTAGGGTGATAGGGCCCGCTCCGGTCCCAGAAAAGGGATCACCAGACCAAAGGTGATCGGCACATCGGTGCGCGCAAAATTGGCCCGGTCGGTCGACTTTTCATAGCCGCCCATCAGCTCGATGGCGAGGTGGCGCGAATTGCGATAGCGCAGCTGCCCGAGAAGTCCGTAGCCCTGGTTGGTGCCATCCTGGACGGTGAACAGCCCCTCTGCTGTGGCCCCCAGGCCGACGCGGTGCTCGTAGTCGGGCAGTGGCTTCGCCGCTACCACCGTCGCTACCGGCGCCGGGGCGACATAGACCGGCGGGGGCGGCGCATAATAGACCGGCGGGGGCGGCGCATAATAGACCGGCGGAGGGGGCGCAATGTAGACCGGCGGGGGGGGCGGTGGCGCGACATAGACCGGCGCGGGCGGATAGTAGACCGGCGCGGTGACCACGATCGGCCGGCGCCAGTTGACGCGCGGTGCGACATAGTAGGGCGCCGGGTAGGGAGCTGAGGCGTAGGGATACTCCTGCGCGCTTCCGAGAGTCGGAAGAGCGAACCCAATCGCTACGAACAGCTTTACGGAGGTCTTCATGATCATGCCCCTCGGTTGCAATCTGGGGCTTCGTAAAGCAGCCATCGTGCCAAACTCCAAGCGCGGTTTCCTGGACCGCTTTCACGTTAAAGTGACCGGCTGCGGCGCCCGATCCCTTCGCCGAGTGCTTCGTCGCTTCTCCTTGGATTGCTTACAGTAGTCCTGCGTCGTCGCTCTTCGTCTCGCCTCGATCTCGACCGCCTCGCTCGGTCACTTGAACGTGAAAGCGGTCTAGGGGGTCGCCTCCCGCTGTGAACCGCGCGATGCAAGGCGCTGCCAACGGCCGTTCACGATTATGGAGATTCAGAGATGCAATTCAGAGATGCAATGTTGACAGCCCGGGCTGCGCTTCGCTAAATTACGAAACCTCAGCGAGGTCACCGGCTTGGAAGAAAACCAGAAGAAGACGGGAACGCGCGATATCAGCGATCTCAAGGCTCGGCTCGGCATGAAGAAGACGGGCATGCAGCCAGCCGTGCCGCCGCCCGCGCCCCCGGTTGCGGATCCCATCATCGCGTCCCCTCCCCCGATGGCCCCCTCCGCACCGGTCGTTGCCGATCCGCGCCGAGATCCCTTCGCGGTTGCCGCCCCCTCGGCGCCTGCCTATTACGATGCTCCTCTTCCCGGTGTCGACGACGGCCAACCGGCAGCGTCACTGTCGAAGCCCCAGCCGTGGGGCAAAGTCATCCGCATTGCTCTCATCGGCGTCGTGGCCCTCGGCGCGGGTTTTGCGACAGGGCGATCGTGTGACGCCCGCATGACCTACAACCTGGCCACCGACGATGCCGCCAAGGTGAAGACGGAGGTCGAAAAGCTCGCTAAAAAGCTCGACACCATTTCGCAGACCATCGATGCGAGCGCGGCCGCGCAGCGCCACAATCCGGATCCAGATCTCGCCGAGAAGCTGGGCTCGCTCGGGCTCAAGGATCCGGAGACTCAGGCGATCTTTCATACCAACTACTATCGGCTGACCGATCTCGCGATCGACCGGCTCTTTAACTATTACAACGACACGCTGCGCCTCTACCGCATGGTTCGCGACCACGCCAAGCGCTCCGAGGGGGACAAAGAAGCGATCGTGAATTTCATGAAAAACGTCGGCAAGACCGAGAAGAACTACGCGGTTTATCTCGATACCTCGAGCGCCATCGCGCTGGCCCACTTCGTCGAACTGGGCACGCCGGTTTGTCAGGAGGAGGGGAAGTCCGACTGCAATGCCAGTCAGCTCAAAGGGTTCAAGTACCGCACCGATGTCGGAGGAAGCTGGTTCGAAAAGCCGACGCATGGCAAGCCGACCGAGATGATCTATCCGCTCAAGAAAGAGGGTCTCTTGACCACGGTAGCCTCGGGGAGCCCCGACCTCATCGCCGCACGCGACCATCTCCGTCGACAGGAGGAGATCCGCCTGATCGCCGCCAAGCTGGCGACGGATCAAAAGGCGCTCTTGGCCGACCTTCAGCATGCGGCCGAACGGCCCAAGCTGATCACATTCTAGACTCAGGTCAACAGATAGCCGCGCCGGCAAAGAGCGCGCAGGTGTTGCGCAGTTTCCAAATCGGTCGCGGAATTCTCATTGAAGAGCGACTCGATCGACGGCGTATGCTGTTTCAAGATCAGCTGAACCAGATCGAGCTCTCCGGGCGATAGTTCCCGCAACGGGCTGGGCAGAGGATCCGCCAGCGAGACCAGCGCCTCCCCCGGGGGCAGCTCCGATTCAAGCTGACGAAGTTCATCGATCTGCCGCATCCCCTCGAGCAGCAGTGCCTCGGTCGACTCGTCGATCTCATCCTCCTCAGCGGTGGAGAGAAGCCGGGGATCACCGTTGGGATCCAGCTGAAATACCCCGCTCGACCAGCACAAGATACGAAACAGCGCTTTGCGAGGAGGGCCGTGGATCTCCGCGAGCGCCGCCCGGCGGATCTGTCCGTGTTGCAACAGGATCTGGCCCTCGGCGGCGTCACCGCGAATGTGGAGAACACCCGATTTGCGATTGGTCGAAAGGAGCTGGAGCAGGTCGGGCAGAGGGATTTCCGAGATCGATCCCGACATGACGCTCGACACGGAGGTGACCGCCATCCGCGGGACCGCTTCGGAATTCCATTCGGCCGGAAGTTTGGTCACCATCGTCCGTTCCGCCTCACAAGCGACCAGCTCCAGCACCGAGGCCCCGACGAGAATCCGGTCACCCTCCCGAAGCTCGGCGCGAGTAACCCGCTCGCCGTTGACGAAGGTACCATTGCGCGAATCCAGGTCTTCAACCTCTACCTGCTGTTCGCTGCTGATGAACACCTGAGCGTGGCGCCGCGAAACGCGCTCCTCGTTGAGCACGATATCCGCGTCGGCCGCACGGCCCAGCACCAGCTGACGGTCCCACGGGAGCGGGTACTCGGTGCCCGCGAAACTCCCCGAGACTATGCGCAGGATGAACCTTTTCATTCGCACCTATTGAGGGATGGGAGGCTGACAGAATCCGTCGACGCAGGTCGCCCCCCAGGTGCAGCAATCGGAAGCTTTCTTACACGCGTTGCCATCCATCACGCAGGGACCCGCCTGATTGCCACAGATGCCGTTGCCGAATTCATCCATCATGATGCAGCTGCCGCTGCAACAGTCGACCCCACTCGTGCAGCTCTCCCCGTCATTCTTGCATGGATCGAGCGCATAGTAGGCATTTTCACTGAGGCCGCAGGACTCTTGACCACGCATGTAAAAGGAGGGATGCGAGGGGTCCCCGGCCATCGGCGGATCATCGATGGCGGTGATCCAAAGCTGTTGGCGCTGCTTGCCCACGAGCTTGTTGCCATAGTCGCGTCGGCTGATGTAGACCAGCCAATAGTAGCCACCAGCGCGCAGCGGCGAGAAGACGCCGTTGTAGCTGCGGTTCTCGGTGCTGGCCGTGTCCAGCCGTTGGGCGGCGGTCGATCCATCCGCTGGTACGATCCACAGGTCGCCCATGCCGGTGGAGCGCGATCCTGTCGTGGGGCGGCCGAAGACGAGATACTGTGAACCGGGCGAAAAGCTCGGGTAGGCCGGGCGCCCCGGCTGCCCCTGCTTCGCCACCAGCACTTTGGAGGGGCTCACGGTGAAGCCATCGGGTGCCACATCGGCGATCACCAGATCTCCCATGCCCACATCGAATGCCCAGCTACCGCTCGGGCCCATGTTGCAGATCGCCGCCAATTTGGTGCCGTCGGGCGACCAGGCCGGCTCCGCGCAGTAGTTGCCGAGGGCGTTGGGATTGAGCTTCGATCCGGTCAAGGCATCGACGATGTAGATGAGATCGGTGTCCCCTGCGCCATCGTTACTGACCGCAATTCGATCGCCCTTGTCGTTGAAGGCGGCGAAGGTTCCGCCTACCCCTTTGGCCTTGTCGATCTTGCCGATCACGGAAGGATTCTGCGTGAGATCCAGCGTCGCCATGGGAAACGGTGATCCCGAATCGAACGTAGCCATCATGGTCTTGCCATCGCGGCTGATGGTATGGCAGCCGAAGCAGCTCCCCTTGGAGTCGTAGAACTCGTCGGGCGTCGGGCTGTCGGGTTTAATGCGGAGCACACGCCCATTGGACTTGCCGTTCTGGCAGCTCCCGGGCAGCTCCCAATAGTAGACACTGCCGTGCAAGCGCCCCTGGGCGATGTGCCAGGTCTGCTTCAGCGGCTGGTAGACCGTGCCGCCACTTTTCCGCGTGAGCTGCACCGTCACCGGATCGCTCTTGGCTCCGGCGCCGGAAAGTTCGAAGCTGCGCCAGTCCATCTCCGATATGAGATAGGAAGCCGGTAGCGTCGGAGCCGTAAAATACTCCACATAGGTGTAGTACTGCTCGATCAGCTTCAATTGATAGACATCGGACTGGCTGCTGCCATTCCACTGGATTTCGGGCGCCAAGACGCCGAGGGGGAAGATCGTTTCGTCGAAGGGATAGACCAGCTTGGCCGGGTCGGGGCCGCCGTTGGGCTTCGCAAACTGCAGCAGCGCCTGCGGATCGAGCTTGGCCGTGTTCACCGTTTTCACGATCGACACTTCGATGCTGGCGCTGCCACTCAATCCGCTATAGAGCGCGGTCACTTTGCCCATGCCGCCGGTCAGTCCGCTCGGCGTAAACAGACCCCCGGTGGCCACGCTCCCCATTTCGGCGCGGTCGAAGGTCCAGGTGGTCTGGGCAGTGATATCGTTGCCTCCGAGCAGCACCTGAAACTGCTGGGTCGGGATGCTGCCCTCTTCGATGGAAAGCTGGGCCGAGGCCGGGAGGACCACGAGGCTGCTCCCGCCATCTCCGTTGTCCACTCCGCCATCGCCAGAGGGTTTGGGCTTGCTCTTTTTCATTTGCGGTCCACACCCTGCGAAGCACACCGCGACCGCGAGAGCCAAGAGGAGATTCGATCTTTTACCGATCATGTTCTGACTCCCTCTCAGGTCGAGTGAGTAGCAGTTGCGGGACGGAGAATCAAGCGCTGCCAAATCCAGCGCCATCGTCTCGGAACGACGACCGCGGATCACACCCTCGATCGCCGATCCGTGCCGAGGACGGGGGACAACCCCGATCATGCTATCTTTCCCCCATGCGCGCCAGGACCCTAGGGCTGCTGTTGTGGCCCCTTTGGACAGGAGCCGATGAGGCGCTGGTGCCCCTGCCGGCCACCGAGCTCAGCCGGCTAGCGCCGCTCCTGGTCCACAGCGAGATGGCGGTGCTCGAAACCTCGCCCGAGGGGCGCCCTCGCCAGCTGTTGCTGCTCGCCTATGCCGCGGCACCACCGGAGGTGACCCGCGAAGTGGTGATCCATCCGGAGCGCTACCCCCGCTTCGTGCGCAACCTCTCGAAAAGCGAGGTCACGCGGCAGGCGGATGGCTCACTCGTGAGCCACTGGGAGATGAAACTGCCGATCGGCCACTTTGGCGGAGCCTATCGCTTGCGGTTGGAGTCGAGCGGCGCGGTCGACATCCGATCGTTGGCCCGCGATAACCACAGCCGCTGGGAATTCCTGCCCGCGATCGGAGGTGGCACGGTGATCGCCGAATACATGCACTATCAGGCGCCCAAGCAGAACCTGATTCTGCAGCGACTCATCAGCCGCGATCCGGCCAACGAAACCGGAATGGCGCTGGCCACCGCATTGGTGCTCGCCAAGTCGGTGCTCGCCGAAGCCCAGCGCCAGGCCCAGGCGCGAGGGGTCCGCACGGCGGAGCCGGTGGCCGCGAAGGAGCCCGATTTTCACTCGCTGCTGTCGCGCGGCGCGCTCGCGATCATCCGCTCCACTCCGACGGGAGGCCTGCGCGATGTCAGCATCGTCAAGCGAGTGCGAGCGCCGCTGCCGCGCCTTCTCGAATTGGTGCGTTCCCCCGACCGTTGGCCGAGCTTCATCCGATCGGTGACGGCCGCCAAAGTGATCGAGCGCAACGCCCAGGGCATGGTGTATGAGATGGAGGTTGACGGGGTGATTCTGAGCGTACAGACCCGCTACCGCATGCAGCATCTCCCCGAGGGCGCCGATTCGCTCGGTATCGGCGGCGACCTTATCGGGGCGCGGATGCGCTGGGACCTCCAGCGCGAGGGCGAAGAGACCCTCGTCACTCTGCGAGCCAACCATCAGCTCGGCGAATCGAGCTTTCTTTTGCGGGCCATGATCGGGTATGAACCGCTGTTCGAGCACGGGGCCAACGTCGGCGTCAGTGTGGTGGCGACCGAAGCGATCGCCCGCCAGGCGATGGGGAAATAGCCATGTTGAAGAATCGCGAAGTTCTGGTCGGGATCGGGGGTGGGATCGCCGCCTACAAGGCGGCCGAACTGGTGCGACTGCTCACCAAGGCTGGCGCGCGGGTGCAGGTCGTGATGACGCCGAGCGGGGAGCGGTTCATCTCGCGCCTGACCCTCCAGGCCCTCTCGGGCCGCCAAGTCCCGGCCGATCTCTTCGATGCCGATGAAGAGGCGGAGATCGGTCACATCCGCATCGCCGACCGCGCTGAGCTCCTGGTGATCGCACCGGCTACCGCCAATTTGATCGCGCGGCTGGCGGCGGGCCTGGCGGACGATCTGGTGACGATGGTGGCGCTGGCGACGCGCGCGCCCTTGGTGATTGCGCCCGCCATGAATGTCAATATGTGGAAACATCCCCAGACCCAGGCCAATTTAGCGACGCTCATCGGGCGCGGTGCCATCGTCGTTGGACCGGCCGCGGGTGAGCTCGCGTGCGGCTGGGTGGGCGAAGGGCGTCTCGTGGAGCCGGAGGCCATCGTGGCCGCTTGCCGGAGCTGTTTGGGGCCACGCGATCTCGCGGGACGGCGTCTGCTGGTGACGGCGGGTCCCACCCACGAGCCGATCGATCCCGTGCGCTTCCTCGGCAACCGATCCTCCGGGAAAATGGGGTTTGCCGTCGCAGGGCGGGCCGCCGCAAGGGGCGCAAAGGTGACGCTCGTGGCCGGGCCGGTGGCGCTGCCAACGCCTGCGGGGGTCGAGCGGATCGATGTGACGACCGCGGTCGAGATGCGGCAAGCGGTGATGACACGGCGGGAGTCGATCGAGTGCATCATAAAAGCGGCCGCGGTCGCCGATTATCGTCCCGCCCACTTCTCCTCCAGCAAGATCAAGAAGCACGAAGCCGAGTTGGCGATTTCGCTCGAACGCAATCCCGACATTCTGGCCGAGCTCGGGCAGCTCCGACGCGCCACCGGCCACGGACCCCTTTTGTGCGGCTTTGCGGCGGAGACGGAGGAGACGACGGCCGCCGCGCAGGAGAAGCTCGAGCGCAAGGGCTGCGATCTGGTGGTGGCCAACAACGTCGCGGAGCCGGGATCGGGATTTGGCGGCGATACCAACCGGGTGACGATCTTCGCGCGAAATGCCGCCCCCGAAGAGCTCCCACTGCTGCCCAAAGAGCAGGTCGCCGACCGATTGCTCGACCGCATCGCCTCCCTCTTGGGGACCGCGAATGAGTAAGTCGATCGATGATCGCGGTCGAGGCGCGCGGATGGCGAGGCGACGGCGAGACCCGGAGGGGAGCATCCTCGACGGATGTGACCCGAGGACCGGAGCCGGCAACGAAGCAAGCCGGGATGGATCGGCCGCGAGAACGATCGAGCTACTCATTCGCGGTCCCTTGGCCCGATGATGACGCTCGACCAGCTCCTGCACGATGCACCGGTTTTTCACGGAGCCACTTCCCTGGGCCTTAGCGAGCCGATACTACGGGAAATCGATCGCCGGTTACGACTCCTGGGCGACACCACGGCGACGCTCGAGACCGGTGCGGGCATGAGCACCGTGCTGTTTGCTCTGCGGGGCTGCGAACACCGCTGCATCACCCCCTCCCGCGAGGAGACCCAGCGCATCACAAACTATTGTCACCGCCGCGCGATCCCGCTCGATCGGGTGCAATTCGTCCACGAGGTTTCCCAGCGCGCGCTCCCGGCCCTCGAACCGCGCCCCCTCGATTTCGCTTTGATCGATGGCTCCCACGCCTTTCCCACCGTCTTTCTCGATTGGTTCCATATTGCAGCGCGCCTCAAGCGGGGTGGACAGCTGCTGATCGATGATCTGCAACTCTGGACCGGCCATGTATTGGCGGAATTCCTGCAGCGTCAGCCAGAGTGGCGCTTCGAATGTGAGCTCGAGTCGCGCGCCGCCATTTTCACAAAACTGGAGGAGGGTGCCGAGCTGCGCGAATGGACCGAACAGCCCTTCGTCGTCGAGAAGAGTGCACCGCTCATTTGGCGCTATCGCGCCCGCCGCGCCACCGAGCTGCTCCAGCAGGGAAAGCTCGGTGAGCTCGGCCGCGCAATCGTCCGCGGGGTTAGACCGCTTTCACGTTGAAATGAGCTGCGAGGTAGCCAAGCCCTTCAGCGCTCCTCCTCGCGTTACCGTGGTATAGGACGTCGATGCCTCATACGTGGGATCCAAGCTCGGCAACGCCGGAACAGGCCCTGCAGCGGCTCGTGGAAGGCAACCGTCGTTTCCAGAAAGCGACTGGGACGCCCTCGGGTCGCACTTGGAGCCGGCAGCTGGCCACGGAAGCGCAGCGCCCCTTCGCGATCATCCTCGGCTGCTCGGACTCGAGAACCCCCGTCGAGATCTTATTCGACGAAGGCTTCGGCGACCTGTTCGTCGTACGAATCGCGGGCAACATCGTCGCACCTTCGGTGGTGGGCTCCATCGAATTCGCGGCCTCGCAGTTCGGATCGCGTCTCGTGGTCGTCATGGGCCACACTGGCTGCGGGGCCATCGCGGCCACAGTGATGGCAATCGAAACGGGGCTTGGCCCCGAATCGAAGAACATCCGCTCCATCACCGACCGAATTACTCCTCACATCGAAGGCCTGGTTCGACCAGAAGTGCTTCGTCCTGAAAGGCGAGAAGGGCTCATCCGCGAGGCCGTGCGTGCCAACGTGCTGGCGAGCGCCGATCACCTCCGTCACGGCAGCCGCCTGATTGAGGAGCTCGTCCTCGCCGGCCGTGTCGCGGTGGTTGGAGCCGAGTACGAGCTCGAGACAGGTGCGGTCCACTTTCTCGACAGCCTACCGCTGACCGTTGCGAGCCCGCAGTCCAGGGAGACGTGAGCAAGCGGCGCGTCCGGGGCGGCCGTCGCGAGTACTTGATCGCCCTGCGCCGAGCCTAGCCTGGTTGGGCGGGGCAGACGAAGCCGTTCTTCGAGTGGGCCCCGTCGCAGAACGGCTTGTTGGCAGAGCCGCCGCAGCGGCAGAGCGCGAACTTCGGCCCGGACAGCGTGTAAGCCTTGCCGTTCTGGTCGACCAGGGTGAGGTCGCCCTCGACGAGGAGCGGACCATTGGTACGAGCGGTGATGGTAGTCGGCATGCGCCACATGCTAGCCGACCAGGCTCGGGCTCACAAGAGTTCGTCGTCAGCAACAAAGCTGGTCGTCGGCGTCGTACTCTTCCTCGTCGGTCGTCGGGCACGACCATGATCTCGCCCACGAGTCAGTCCATGTCCTCCCGTCTCGCCGTATGCGCGTGCTTGTCACCGATGCGATCGTGGGCGGCGCGCCGGCCAGGATGTCTCAGCCGCGCATCAGCTTCATCGCCACGTGGGTACCGAGCCCGAGTGTGTGCCCGAGCCGCATGATCAGGACCGCGTACTGAGCTTGCCGGGACCCACGATCGCGATGTCCATGCGTGGGGGCATACGCCGCGAACGCTCCGCGTGCGGATCGCGCGCTACACATCGTTCAGCATCCGGGAAAGCAGGCGGTGCCCATCCGCTCAGCGGCCTGGGCGCGTGCAGCGGTGGCGATTTCGAGAACCTTGGCGACTGCCTCCCGCGCCGCACGCTGAAGCTCCGGCGTGGTCGCGTACTTCGCGAGGAGCCGGTGGCCGAGCTGCTGGTGCGCGCGCTCGTCCGGCTGGATGTACTCGCGGTAGATTCGCACCGTCTCGGCGTCGCCGCGCTGGTCGCAGAAGGCCATGAAGTTCTCGTTGACCGCGTAGGCGATGGACTCCAGCGTGAAGAGCCCTCCGGCGACCCGCTCAACGCTGGTTGATAGGCCCTTCAAGTACTGAAAGAGCGGGCTTTCACCCGGCACCTTGAACCCGGCGACGTCGAACCCAAGGGCAGAGAGCCGGTCAGCGACGAGCTGAAAGTGCCCGGCCTCGTCTCCGGCCTGGCGGGCCAGCGCGATCTTCACGTCGATCTCTGGTGTGCTCGGCATCCACGCCGCCGCCAGCTCGCTGACGCTGATCTCGTTGGCCAACGCGATTTGCAGCAGCTTCTTCGCGTCGCCGGGCGCGCCACCGGCCAGCGATGTTCGACCTGCTCCGACGATGGGCGCAAGGCGATCGGTCTTGAAGGTTTCGAGTTTCTGAACGAACGCGATGGCATCCATAGGGTATTCCTCCAAGAAAACCGTCCGCTCGTCGGTCATGACCAGCGCATCGCGGCGCTGCCGACTGGTGCCGGAAACCGGTCGAGATGAAGGAGGGCGGCCAGAACCTCTGCACTATCGGCGATCCTGGGGCCGGGCTGGTTGAAATACGCGTTCCCATCGGCGACGAAGGTGCGCCCGGCCGACGTGGTCCGCAGCCGCCGGACTGCCGGACCGGTGCGATCGTCCCCGATCGGAGGCTGAGCTGCGGGGTCGATCATTGCACGGTCGCCCGGCGCGGAAGCTCCTCGCCACCGCCCTTCCGGTGCGCCTGAGATCGCGCGTGTTCCATGCGCGAGCCATACC